>CALELI010000064.1 GCA_937902455.1 uncultured Prevotellaceae bacterium
ACCTGCTAAAGAAAAATCTCAAAATCACCTAAAATGTAATTAATAGAACACCCCTGAAACGAAATAAGGTGTCTCGTTGCGGGACACCTTATTATATATACGGCTTTCTCATCTCCTCCCTTTTGGGGAGTTTAGTAGAGGCTACTATTTCTTAGGAATATTCTTGAGTATCTCTGTGACGTAGCTATAGAACTTCCCGACAGAAGGAATGTAACAACGCTCGTTTGGAGTGTGAGGGGAAAGGAGGGTCGGGCCGATTGATGCCATGTCCATCTCAGGATACTTTGGACCTATGATTCCACATTCCAGTCCTGCATGAACTACAAGTACCTTTGCCTCTTCGCCAAACATTTTCTTATAGGTCTTCGACATGAGAGTTACGAGAGTTGATGATGTATTTGGCTGCCAGCCACTGTAACCTCCAGAGAGACGGACCTTCATTCCTGCCATGGAGAAGCATGCTATCAGTTCATTGCAGAGGAATTGTTTCATGCTGTCGTTAGAACTACGTGCAAGCATTGCTATTTCAGCCTTGCCCTTCTCGATGTTAATGATGGAGAGGTTGACAGAAGTTTCTACGATAGAAGGAATGGTTGGGATGAAACGGAGTACGCCATCGTGTGCAGCCATGACTGCGTTGATGAGGTTGACCTGAATTTCCTCCGGAATGGCTTTACGTGGCATACGGGTCTTTTCGACTGTGAGTACGATTGGAGACTTTTCGATGTCCTTGAACTCTGCATTGAAAGTCTTCTGGCATTTGGTTACGAGACGCTTGAAAGCACGTACCTTGTCCTTGGAAAGTACTACGACAGCGTCACCGCTACGAGGAATGGCATTACGCATGTTTCCACCATGCCAGCTGCAGAGTTGTGCAAGACCTGTGTTGACAACTGCGAAGAGTACTCTTGCCATGAGTTTGTTGGCATTTCCACGGCCTTCATTGATTTCAAGCCCAGAGTGACCGCCAAGCAGTCCGCTGATAGAAACCTTATAGGCAACGGCGTCATCGATGTTGATTTCTACGAGCTTGTATTTCATTGAGGCATTGATGTCCATACCTCCGGCGCATCCAATAGTGATTTCACCGTCAGTCTCTGAGTCAAGATTAAGGAGAAGCGTGCCCTTGAGCTCTTTTGCTGGCAGTTCGTTGGCACCGAACATACCAGTCTCCTCGTCGCGAGTGATAAGCACCTCAAGCGGGCCGTGCTTTGCCTTGCTGTCTGCGATTATGGCCATGGCGGTAGCAACTCCCATGCCGTCGTCAGCACCAAGAGTTGTGTTGTTTGCCTTTACCCAGTCACCGTCAACGACTGTCTGGATAGGGTCTTTCACGAAGTCATGAGGACTGTCATCCGTTTTCTGTGGAACCATGTCCATGTGGGCTTGGAGCACGACTGTCTGGCGGTCTTCATAGCCCTTTGTTGCAGGAACCTGTATGTACACATTCCCGGCAGAGTCAATCTTTGCCTTTGCACCATGTTCCTTAGCAAACTTCACGAGGAAGGTTGCCACTGCTTTTGTGTGTCCCGAAGGACGAGGAATCTGAGTGAGAGAATGGAAACATTCCCATACGAGTTTCGGCTGTAAGTCTGTAATTGTCATAGTTTTGTTTTTAAGAGGTTAGAAATATTTACTATTTGGCTATTTGTTCATTTCCTTTTTCTGTGCCAGACAGAGGAGAGAGTAGACTCCGAGGACTGGCATGAGAGCAGTCTGGACGGCCCATACAATCATCACGAACATCTCTGCATCAGTGGCAGCCACTCCATAGAGTACGAGTATGGTCTTTACGGCAAAGTGCCATGGTCCCATTCCGTTTGGAGTCGGGACGACAACTGCAATGCTACCAATGATAAATGCTACCAGAGCCGTCATAAGAGAGAGATTCGCAGTGTATTCGAAACTGAAGAAAGCAATATAGAAGTGGAGGAAATAACTCACCCATATTGCAAGGGTGTAGAACGTGAACAGTCCTTTGTTGTCTACGTCCTTCAGTGAGAAGATTCCAGCTTTCAGGTCGCTGATAATCTGTTTTATCTTTGACTCTCCGGTTACACGTTTCAGGAGAATATATACAAATATTATGGTGAGAATCAGGCAGCATATTGTCACAATCCATCCTGTTGTCGTGAATGTGTTGAGCCATGAGACAAAGTTCGTGCCTGTCTCTGCAAAAAAGTTCGTGAATGTCTGTAGTTGCAGCAGAAAGACTATTAGGCATATCAGTAGTATGAGGATGGAGTCGATGACTCTCTCGGTCAACACTGTACCCAGGGACTTGGAGAAAGATGTGCCATCATATTTCTTCAGGATTCCACATCTGATAACCTCACCGCTTCTTGGGATGACAAGGCTGCTGGCGTAGGATATGAAGATGGCGTGGATACAGTCCACCATCCTTGGATGTTCGTCCAGAGGTTCGAGTGTCTGTTTCCAGCGCAGGCCACGAAACACCTGAGCGGTGATTCCGAAGATGAGGGATATGAGCATCCAGTTCCAGTCCATGCCGTCCCGTAAGGTCTGGCTGACCTTCGAGAAGTCAAATCCTCGGTACATCCACCAGATGATAACTCCGCCAATGGCGAATGGAAGGAGGATGTTTGTGGCTTTTCTTATTATTGTTTTCGTTTCCAGTCTATGTTAAAACTATTTGCAACTGCAAAGTTAATAAAAATTTCATTCTTCATTCTGCATTATTCATTTTTTATTGCTATATTTGCAATCGATTTCTAAATTAATTCTAAAAATTATATGACAATGAAAGACTTAAAAGGAACAAAGACTGAGAAGAATTTGATGGAGGCTTTCGCTGGCGAAAGTCAGGCAAGAAACAAGTACACTTATTTTGCTTCAAAGGCAAAGAAGGACGGCTATGTACAGATTAGCAAAATCTTTGAGGAAACTGCTAATAACGAGAAGGAACATGCAAAGATTTGGTACAAGCTCCTCAACAATGGTGTAGCCGATACTGCTGAAAACCTGCTTGCTGCTGCAGAAGGTGAAAACTTCGAATGGACTGACATGTATGCTCGTATGGCAAAGGAAGCCGATGAAGAAGGCTTCCCTGAGATTGCTGCCAAGTTCCGTATGGTAGGTCAGATTGAGAAGGAGCACGAGGCTCGCTACCGCAAGTTACTTGCAAACGTGAAGGGTGGTCTTGTATTCAGCAAGGATGGCGACAAGGTATGGCAGTGCTCAAACTGCGGACACATCGTTGTCGGCAAGGAAGCTCCGCAGCTCTGTCCTGTATGCGCCCATCCTCAGGCTTATTTCGAAATCAAGGCTGAGAACTATTAATCCCAGCACTCAATGTCAGCCTGAATGTCAGGCATCTTGGATTTATTGAAGGTCGGTTCTTTACCGGCCTTCTTTTGTTGCATATAGTCATCGAGGAGTCGCCATGCATACTTCGACAACGGCACTATTGCTGCAATGTTACAGATGGTCAGGAATCCCATCATCACGTCAACGATAGTCCATGCTTCCTGCAATGTGAACCACGCGGATGAAAGGAGTATGATTCCCGTAGCGATTCGGAAAGCAAAGAGCACTTTCTTCGAGGATGTGATAAAGAGGATATTAGTCTCGCCGTAGAAGTAGTTTGCGATGATTGTACTATATGCAAACAGGAATATAGCTGCCGTGATGAAGTACTTTCCGGCAGGACCTATCTCTGTTTCCAGCGCATTGGACGTGAGAATGATGCCATCGTCACCGCAGTTGTACTTTCCGGAAATAAGGATTATCATGGCTGTGCATGTACAGATGACCAGCGTGTCGATGAACACGCCCAGAGCCTGAAGCAAACCCTGCTTTACGGGGTGGGAGGTCTCTGCTATGGCTGCTGCGTTAGGTGTCGAACCTTCGCCAGCCTCGTTGCTGAACAATCCTCGTCGTACTCCCTGCATGATAGTGGCTCCGAACAGCCCGCCTGCCACCTGTGTGACTCCGAACGCACCATCGAATATGAGCTTGAAGACCCGTGGCAGTTCTCCGATATTAGTGAGGATGACGTATAGTGCAATTATCAGATATCCAATCGCCATGACTGGAACACAGAGTGATGTGAATCGCGCAATTCTGTGAATGCCTCCGAAGATAATCAGGAATGTCATTACCATCAGTGCTATGCCTATCGTGACCTTGTCGCAGCCAGAGGTGTCGTTCAAGGCTGCAATCAGCGTGTTCGATTGTACAAGTTGGTTTGCCATTCCGAACGTGATGGTTATGAGTACGGCAAAGAGAATGCCCATCCATTTCCTGTGAAGTCCGTGGGTCATGTAGTAGGCTGGTCCTCCGTAGAAGGACTTTTCGCTCTTGCGTTTGAAGAGCTGTGCCAGAGTGGCTTCTACGAATGCCGTCGCAGAACCGAACAGGGCCATCACCCACATCCAGAATACTGCGCCCGGTCCTCCGATGAATATTGCGCTTGCCACGCCGGCAAGGTTTCCTGTCCCGACCCGGCTGGCAAGGGACACAGCAAAGGCCTGGAAGGAACCGATTTCACGTTTCTCCTTCGTGTCGCGTCCAAGCGTGATGCGAATCATGTCGCGTAGGTTATGGAACTGCACGCCTCTTGCCCGGAACGTGAAATATATGGCACTTCCTATGAGCAGAAAGGTTACTAATGCCCACAGATATTCGTTGATTAAATTAATAAAGTGAATCATAATGTTGCAAATTTAGTATTTTTTACGCGAAACGAAAACAAAAACGAAAACTTTTTTATAAATTTGCACGTAATATGAATTACGTAAAGCCAAAGAAAAGCCTCGGACAGCATTTCCTCACTGATATGGGAATTGCAGGCAGGATTGCCGACACTGTGGATGTATGCCCCGGCATTCCTATTCTGGAAGTGGGGCCGGGTACGGGTGTGCTTACTCAGTTCCTGATGAAGAAGGAACGTGAACTAAGGGTCGTGGAACTTGACGGCGAGTCGGTTGACTACCTTCTTGAACATTTCCGTGAACTGCCACCTCAGGACATCCTTGCTGCCGATTTCCTGAAGATGAATCTCAGCGAGACCTTTGGCGGACGTCAGTTTGTGCTTGCTGGCAACTACCCCTATAACATCTCATCGCAGATATTCTTCAAGGTGGTTGACAACCGTCCCCTCATTCCTTGCTGTACGGGAATGATTCAGAAGGAAGTGGCAGAACGTCTTGCCGCCAAGCCGGGGAATAAGAGCTACGGAGTCCTCAGTGTGTTTATTCAGGCATGGTATGACGTGGAGTATCTCTTCACCGTTCATGAGAATGTGTTCAATCCGCCTCCAAAAGTGAAGAGCGCGGTCATCTGCATGAAGAGGAACGGCAGGGAAAGCCTTGGGTGCGACGAACGGCTCTTCCGCAGGATAGTGAAGACAGTCTTCACCATGCGCAGGAAGATGATTCGCAATGGCTTGAAACAGGTCTTGAATGGTATGGTTGACAGTCAGGTTGCCTCTGAGTTCCTTGCTGACAGTTTCTTCAACAACCGTCCTGAACAGGTAAGCATCGAGGAGTTTATTTCTTTAACAAACCGTATATCTGCTCTGCCGCACGCTTAGATGCACCCTTGTCGCCAAGTATCCGGCGCATCTCTTCATAGTCTTTCAGCATCGTTTCCCTTCCGAGACTTCCTGGAAGGATGTCGTACAGACAGTCTCTGACGTTTTCTTCCGTCATCTTGTCTGCCACGAGTTCGTGAACAATCTCCCTGCCTGCCACGAGGTTGACGAGCGAGATGTACTTCACTTTCAGCACCAGTGACTTCAGTAGTGAGATGAGTTTCCCGAGGAAGGTGTAGTAGCACACTACCTGCGGAATATCCAGTATGGCAGTTTCCAGAGTGGCAGTGCCCGATGTGACTAATGCTGCCGTTGACTGGCGTAGCAGACGGTAGGTCTGTCCTGAAACTATGAACACGCGTCTGTCTGCTGGGATGAATTGCTTGTAGTAGCTTTCCTCGATGCCCGGTGCTCCAGCAATCACTATCTGGTAGTCGTCGTCGAATTCGGCTGCGGCTTCAATCATGATGTAGAGGTTGTCCTTTATCTCCTGTCTCCTGCTTCCGGCAAGCAGGGCAATGATAGGTCGGTTCTCGAGGGCATTGTCGGCACAGAACTGGTCGAGGGTATCGTTACCGTGCTCCGACTCAAGGAATGCACCTATCGCATCCACGCAAGGGTTGCCCACATAGTGGATGTCGTAGTCGTGGCCCTTGAAGAACTCTATTTCGAACGGTAGGATAGAGAACAGCTCGTCCACGTCCCTGCGGATATTCTTGATTCGGTATTCCTTCCATGCCCATATCTTCGGGGAGATATAGTAATAGACGGGTATGTCAGTGTTCTTGTGGACGAACTTGGCAATCTCGAGGTTGAAGCCTGGATAGTCAACGAGAATCACAACGTCAGGATGCCATCCCACGATGTCCTGCTTGCACTGGCGCATATTCTTCAGTATCGTTCCGGCGTGGAGCAGTACTGGTATGAACCCCATGTATGCCATGTCGCGATAATGCCTCACAAGAGTGCCGCCGACGCTCTCCATCAGGTCTCCTCCGTAGAAACGGAACTCCGCTTCTCCGTCAACGGCCTTCAGTTCCCTCATCAGGTTCGATGCGTGAAGGTCACCGGATGCTTCTCCTACTATCAGGTAGTATTTCATGATTCAAGTTTAAAAATACATGCTAAGGTTGAATTAACTTATAATAAATTGTTAACTTATAATTCATTGTTAACTGTTAACTATTAACTGTTAACTATGTCAACCGCGTTTCAAGCCAGTCAGCATATGCGTAGGCTGTCATGTCGATCTTGAGAGGAGTGACGGTCACATATCCTTTCTCGATGCATCTCTGGTCGCTCGTGTCCCTTTCGTCCAGACAGGTGTACTGTCCTACCATCCAGTAGTACTTGAACCCTCTTGGATTCATCCTCTCCACCAGTTCCTTGCCCCAGCTGCCGTTGGCCATTGAACAGATTTTCAGTCCTTTCAGGTCAGGAGTGTCTGGCGCGTTGACGTTGAGGCACACGCCCTTAGGCAGACCTTCTCTCAGAACCATCTCCATCACCTTATTAATATAAGGGCGCATAGGTTCGAAATCTGCGTCATCCTCATGGTTGCAGAGCGAGAACGCAACAGACGGAATGTCCTTCATGCATCCTTCCATCATTATTCCTACCGTACCCGAATAATGTGCGTTCACACTCGAGTTGTCGCCGTGGTTGATCCCACCGAGAACGAGGCTCGGCTTCCTCGGGCAGAACGAGTGCAGTCCTAACTTCACGCAATCCACAGGAGTGCCCGAACAGGAAACGACCGTCAGCGATCCCAGTTCCTCATTTCCCTCTTCAAACCTTTGCTGCCTTGCTGTCAGTGGTTGCCAGAAGGTCACACTCATGGCATATCCTGACCGGGTGCCGTCAGGAGCTACAATCACCACGTCACCGAATTCCCTGGCAATCTGTGCCAGGAAATTAATCCCTTTTGCTCTGTATCCATCATCGTTCGAGATGAGAATCAATGGTCTTTCTCGTTTCATGTCTGCGAAGATAGGAAAAAAATATGAATTACGAAATACCAATTAAGATTTTTTTGCTTGCATTCATTCTTCATCTATCATTTTTTATCATAAGTCCATCAGTGCATAGGTGGCAATTCCTGCCAGGTAGCCGATCAGTGCAAGCCATGAGATGTGTTTCAGATACCAGGAAAATGTAATCTTCTCCATTCCCATGACCACCACACCGGCTGCTGACCCTATGATGAGTATGCTCCCGCCTGTTCCTGCACAGTAGGCGAGCAGTTGCCAGAAGGCACCATCCTGACTGTAGTTCGACAATTCCCCGACAACTGTCGACGGTTCTATCTGGTACATTTCCATTGCACTGGCTACCAGAGGTACATTGTCAATGATGGAAGAAAGAATCCCAATGAGAGTGTTGATTACATAGACGTTATGGATTTCATCCCTCAGCCATTCTCCGAGAGCCTGTAGCGCTCCTGTCTCCCCCAGAGCACCTACGGTGAGCAGAATGCCGATGAAGAACAGGATGGTTGGCATGTCGATAGTCCTTATTATATTCGACACGCATGATTCGTCCTGACTTTCCTCTGGCATCTGAATGTCGTAATGAATCATCACCTCCGTTATAATCCACAGAACACCCAGCACTCCCATGACGAAGATGAACGGAGGCAGGCCGGTTATACTCCTGAACACAGGGACCAGTATAAGTCCGCCTACTCCGATGAAGAATATAACTATACGACATATTTTCGGGAAAGTGAAAGGCTCGTGGCTACAGTCGGTCTCGATATATTGTGGAGCACCACCTCTGCATAGCATGGCAGACATGAACAAGGATGGAATGACAATGCTTACTGCCGAGGGAAGTATGGTGCCGCTGATGATTCCTTCCGTTGTCACGACACCTTTTATCCAGAGCATTATTGTTGTCACATCGCCGATAGGCGAGAACGCACCTCCTGCATTTGCTGCAATGATGACCGAACTGGCAAACAAAAGCATCTGCCGTCTGTTCGCAATGATTCGCCTGAGAACCATGATCATCACGATGGCCGTTGTCATGTTGTCGAGCAATGCCGACATGATGAACGTCAGTCCTACGGTCTTCCACAGCAATACTTTCACATTGCGGCTTTTCAGCCAGCCACCTACAAAGTTAAAACCGTTGCAGGAGTCAATCACGGCAACAATGGTCATTGCCCCCATGAGGAACAGTATTGTCTCGCATGCCTCGTAGACGTTCCTGGTAAATCCGTCATAGAGAACCGCACTGTCTGTATTCACTGAGCAGAGTCCCCAGCACACCACGCTCATCAGCAGGGCAACTCCTGACTTATTCACTTTCGTGACATGCTCCATTGCTATGAGCGCATAACCAATGATGAAGGTTATGATTACCAAGCCTGTCATCTCTCTCCCTCCTTTTCTATCAATTCCATCAGTTCGGAAACTGTTTCTGCATTCTCGTCATGGTACACATGGATAGGAGTACAGAACCGATGCTCAATGTCGAATCTGTCAAACAACTGGATGACTGCGAATTTCTTGTCCGTGGAAATCAAGTAGTCGATCCTGATGGAGCCATTGGCCGTCATGTGATTCTCTATGTCATTTTGCAGTTGCCCGTCAAGGTCACTGAGGCGTGAGAGTGAATCATCGCCAGCACGCAGACGCAGTGTGTGATGCTTCAGTTTGCTCATGCTCGGTTCATATACGAGCTGACTCTTGTTTGAGAACAGCAGATGGAACCCCCAGGCAATGATGATGGCGCTTAGCACTACCACGGAATGGGAAATCTGACTGTTGCGGAACTCAATGTTGTGTGTTATGATGAAGAATGCAACTCCACAAATCATAACGGTTACGGCCAAGATGGCACGGCTGATGTTGGGCTTCAGCTCAACATCTGTACACTGAGCCAGTGTACATTCATATATTTTATTCATAGTTCTTTAGTCTTGTTGAAGTGGTACTATATGATGTTACAATCCGGCTTCATGCGAGAAACCGGACACACACTGTATATTCATCAAGACGCTAAAGAAGCAGGCGCATCAGTGTGAACACAAAGTAGTCACTGATGGCAATATTATTAATGTGGAACCTTGACAGCAGGAAATAATCCTGTTTTCTCGTAATGTGCGATGATGTGAAAGACAGCAGATTGCGATGGTGAGACCTCTGCAGACGAAGATTTATCCTGCTGACGACCTTTGCCCTGATACGCGAGAGAGTTTCCTGTTCCCTTACGACCCTCTCGTTCTCTGTAACACCACTGCGGTTGTCGTCCATGTTGCAGAACGCCATGTTCTCCGCTTGCTCGTCACGCCCATCCTCTTCAGAGAAACTGGCCACGCAAGTCTTGATTTCGCTTGCTCTGGCTTTACCGTAGTCCCACGACGAGACATTCATCAGGCATACAGATACTATTATCTGCATCATCAGAGCCATTATCCTGTTCATCGTATTCATACGCACAATCCAATTTTCCGCGAAGATAGGAAAAAATTATGAATTACGCATACCAATTAAGATTTTTTTGCTTGCTTTCATTCTTTTTCCCCTGAATTATTCTCGACATGCAGTATTGCGAAGCAGGCATCCAAATGCAACTGTCAACAACTACCGACATAGCGGTCAATAACTGCCAAAATAGTGGTCAACAACTCCGGGTATAGTTGAGGCGAACTTCGTCACGTTATAACGTGAAAGAGCTCGCCTCAGTTCTGCTTAGTGTTCTCGGCTGCTTTCGTCGTAGTACTTGCCCATTCGGAAGCAAGTTCCTGACAGCTCGTGCCTATGGACTCGGCTCCTCCAAGGTTATTTATTCCCTTTTGCCCTGTTGTGAGCCTTGCAGAGCATCTCGCAGTTTGAAATGTCGGTAGCGCCGCCGATATGGCAGGTACTGAAAAACTCAAATAAATTTGTTTTTTCGCTCGCTTAATCGTATCTTTGCAGTCAATATGTGTAGATTAGACTTTTTGAGGAGTTATGAATAGCGAATTAAGATGTGTTGTTCTTGCCTTGTTGCTGTTCCTCTGCCCGTCGTGGATTGAGGCGCAGGAGTTCATGTACCATAATGGAACCATGAGGATGCCTTACAGGGAGGTGAAGTTCCATCAGCAAAAGGAAGGCAGGAGTGCATTGGTGATTTATCTGCATCCTCGCTCTGCTCGTGGCCATAACAACGACACTCAGGAAAAGACCGGTGCATTCCGGCAGTTGGCAAAATATCTTGAGGACCACGACATGAAGGCCGTTCTCATTGCGCCTCAGTGTGAGGAAAGCCGCCATTGGAACGAATATAGTTCCCCGCTTGGCAAATATCTCAGCGATGTAGTGAAGGACCTTGTCGACGACTATTCCACCAGTCATGACATTGACCCTTGTCGCATCTATGCCCTCGGCGAGTCGTTCGGAGGAAGTGGGGTATGGAGGCTCGTGACCGACTACACTGATTTCTTCGCGGCAGCCATGCCGGCTGTGTGCAGCCCGAAACTGAAGGACCTCAAGAAGTTCGTCAACCTGAAGAAATGCGCAAAGACACCGCTATGCCTTGTGTCCGGCGAGAACGATGAAGTATACGGCCCGTCCGTCATGGCTCCGTACGTAGAGGAACTGACCAAGAGGAAGTGTGACCTTCATAATATCGTCCTTCCTGGCAAGACCCACTACCAGTCGTGTGTCAGCCCATTTCCGGAAGAAGGTCTTGACTGGCTCTTCCGCCACAAGAGAATGTGAGTGTCAATTCACAATTCATAATTCACAATTCATAATTCACAATTCATAATTATTAACTATATCTAAAAAACGAACAATATGAACAGAATGAACGTAATAGTATGGATCTTTGTTGCTGTGCTTGCCGGAATGGGTGAGAAGGCATGTGCGCAGAGGTTTACAGACAAACTGGACCGCGGACTTGTGGCTGTGCCTTCGTCGACGAAGGGTAACTTCGTGACCTGGCGCCGGTTCGGCGAGGAGTACTACGACGTGACTTATAACCTCTACCGCGACGGACAGGTGATTGCATCAAATCTCAGGACTTCCAACTACAATGATGCAACTGGAGGAAGCAGCAGTAAGTATCAGGTGAGTGCAGTAGTGCGTGGGGTGGAGCAGGAGAAGTGCAAGAGCGTAAGTCGCTGGGCAAACCAGTATAAGGATATAAAGATGAAGAACGTAGTGGACCGGAACGGCAACGATGTGACGAGCCACTACACACTGAACGACGTGACTCTTGCCGATGTGGATGGTGACGGAGTGAGTGAGTTCATTGTGAAGCGACCTTGCGACATGGTGACCGACCTGACCAACAAGACTGCATTCCATCACTACGACTGCTACAAACTGGATGGTACACGCCTGTGGTGGATTGACATGGGGCCGAATATGCTGGCCGGAGCCGACGAACAATGGGACATCGTCGCCTACGACTGGGACATGGACGGACGGGCAGAGATACTCTTCCGTGGTGCTGACAACATGATAATCCATCACGCAGACGGATCGACGACGCAGATTGGTTCAGGCGCAGACACACGGTGGAGTGGAATTGAATATACCAATTCGGGAAATGAATACCTTATATATGCTGATGGTGAGACTGCTGTGCCTTGGGTGAAGATGAACTATCCCCTTGCCCGTGGTGCTGCTGACGACTGGGGTGACGGATATGGACACAGAGCCACTAAGCACTTCTTCGGAGCTCCGTTCCTTGACGGAAGGAAAGCGAGTGTGTTCCTTGCACGAGGTATCTATACCAAGACCCTGATGGTAGCCTATGACGTAGACCCGCAATCGCACCAGCTCACTCAGAGATGGAGATGGGAATGCTCTACCGGAGGCCCTTGGTTCGGACAAGGATACCATAACTATGCCATTGCCGATGTTGACTGGGACGGCAGGGACGAGATTGTGTACGGCAGCATGGTGATTGACGACAATGGAAAGGGACTGAGCACAACTGGACTCGGACACGGTGACGCGCAGCATTGTGGCGACCTTGACCCTTACAGACATGGTCAGGAACAGTTCACGTGCAACGAGTCGAGCCCGAACATGAATTACAGGAATGCCACTACGTCGCAGATATATTACAGGAGTGTCGGTACGAGTGACGATGGAAGAGGACTGTGTGGCAACTTCTCCAACAGCTATCCTGGTTGTGTGGGCAGGAGCGTGAACACGGGCATGATATCCACAGTGGCAGACAAGCCGATACCGGAACTGGGTGACTTCGTTGCCTGGGGTGACCTTAACAACCGCATCTACTGGGACGGTGACCTCTGTGACGAGGTACTTAATTCTCCTGGAACAGAGCGTGAGGCGAAGGTCGAGAAACCGGGAACAGGAAGGATATTCACTTCCTCGGGATGCAAGATGAACAACTGGTCGAAGAACAATCCTGGCGCACAGGGTGACATATTCGGCGACTGGAGGGAGGAACTGGTACTCCGCACGGGCGATAATGCCTATCTGAGAATCTATGTGTCTCCGGCAGAGACGAAGCATAGCATCTATTCCCTCTGGCATGACCATCAATACCGTCAGGCAATGGTATGGCAGCCATTGGGATACAATCAGCCACCTCACCTTAGTTACTTCCTCGGTGAGATGGAGGGAATCACTATCGCTCCGCCACCTCTTACCATGACTGACAGGACGGAGGTCGCCAATGGTGGGACCATTACGAATGAAGACAGGCATTTCATTGTGTGCGAACCTAACAACACGACCATAAACGTGACCGACGGTGCAGCTCCATATATCGTGACTTTCAACGTGCCTTCATGGGTGCAGGGAACGGTCGGGAATAACTCTACAGTTTCGAAGTCAACCATCAAATATGAATACTACACATGCGATGTGACTGGCGGTGCGTTCACAGGTACGATGCGTCTTGTAAAACAGGGTGACGGAATCCTCAACCTACCGGATGTGAAAAATACCTATTCCGGCAATACCGACATCTGGGCAGGAACGGTGAACTTTGACGGAGAACTGACATCGAGCCGTGTATGGATGAACAGGTTTGCTGAACTCAACACATCAGGAGTGTATGGCAGGAGCATAGAGATGAACTATGCCTCAATCCTCCGTCCTGGGGGAGAAGGGACGAAGGGTGTCATGTCGTGCGACTCCTTGATTGCTGGATTCGGTGCGAGAGTGGTGTTCGACCTTTACAGCGATGGTCTTGAAAGTGACATGGTAAAGGCCAGTGTATTAAAGATAGGTACAAAGAACTGGAAGTACGGACCTGAGTTTCTTGCTCCGGTATTCGAGATTGCCGGTCATCATGCCGAGGGAGAAACCATGCTCGCCGAAGGTAAGTATAGACTGATGGAAGTGGGAGAAATCAGTGGCGACATAAGCGATATTATTATAAAAGGTGTGTCGGGACAGAAGGCCACTCTGGAATACGAGGACGGAGTGTTGTATCTCGTAGTGGAAGGCATAAGAGATCCTGAGTCGATTATCTGGACGGGAACGGAGAGTAACGTGTGGAACTTCGCCAATGCCGAGAACTTCGTCAGCGTTACTGGCGACAAGGAGATATTCGTGGAAGGCGACAAGGTGACATTTGATGATAACGCATCGAAGTTCAGTGTGGAAATCAGCGGTGACCTGCCTGCAGACTCCATAGTGTTTGATAATACTAAGGCTTACACCCTCACGGGGCAGGGCACTATTACAGGCAATGCTGTCCTGGTGAAGAAGAACACGGGAAAGGTGACTATTACCAACGATAATTCATATATTGGTGGTAACCACATCGTAGGCGGTACAGTGTCTGTCAGTTCGCTTTCCAATGCCAATCAGGCAAAGGGTAACCTGGGTGGGGTGACGACCAATGCAGCGAAGTTCACCATCGAGGACGGAGGAACGCTGGTTACTACTGCTGCCGTGACTTGTGGGTCACCGATAAAACTTGCCGGTACGGACGGTGGTGTGATAAACAACTCGGCTGATTTCAATATGAACAAGGCTTTCTCGGGAACGAAACTGACGAAGAAGGGCAGTGGATGGCTGAAACTCTATGCCGCCAACTCGTCGCTCACCACTCTCAGCGTGGCAAGTGGAACGGTGGAATCAACTGTCGATGTCCCTGCCAAGAACGTTGAGATGACAGGTGGAACGCTGAACTTCGACGGAAACGGAACGACCATCATCACCGTTCCTGAGGGTAAGTCGGCAACGGTGAACTGCTATGGTGACAGAAGTACGTACAACCTCACATTGAAGGGTGGTGGTAACGTCACTATGTACTATCCGCTCGTAAAGGGGTCAGGATGGTATGCTACACGTGCTGCATTCAATGGCAACTGGTCAGCTTTCGAAGGAACGGTGAAGGTGACAGGTGTGGCTGATGACGGACGGTTCTGTCTCAATAACGCTACGGGTATGCCAAAGGGAACTTTCAACATTCCGGCAGGATATGAACTGCAGAATAGCGGAAAGACCTATAAGATTGGTCAGGTGACAGGCGGCGGGTCGCTGGGAGCTACATGCACGTTCAGCAGTTCGGCCAACAACACACCGAATACGTGGGTAGTTGGTAACGATGACACTAACTTTACATTTGACGGAAAGGTGGTCAGCAATGCCAACTTCCAGAAGATTGGTGCCTGCAAGATGACTGTGAAGGGCGCATGGGCAAACACTGGTACAGTGGCTATTAATGCTGGAGAACTCCATCTCTCCACTGGTGCCGTACTGGGTACGGGATCTCTGACTATTGCAAAGGGTGCCATACTCAGTGGAGCAACATCTACGGGTAGTCTCTCGAACTTCAAGTACACGGTGAATGGCACGATACAGGTTGGCACGCTCGCTACATCCACGTCGGGAATCCTTCAGTTCGGAGGCAAGGACGTGACGTTCAACGACGGCTCTACGCTCTTGCTCGGAGTGAATAAATGTGCTACGGCAACGGCAAACGGATGTGCATCGATAAAGAATATCGGTACGCTTACCATGAACGGATGTATAGAGCTCTTCGTGACAAGTGGAACGAAACTTGCAGTGGGCGACTCCATCAGAATATTCGATGAAGTGAGTAAGTTCGTAGGTAATCCGACCTTTAAGTTCCCTGCCGGATATACGTTCGATACAAGCAGGATAGGCGAAGGTTTGCTCTTTGTCACTCTCATTGACGGAGTAGAGAGTGTAAGTGACGAACAGAAACGTTCTGATTCGGACTCCTACAACCTGCAGGGTATTAAGGTGGACGAGAATTATGAGGGTATAATCATCCGAAACGGAAAGAAATACATTACTGGCTTTTTGCCAGAGTGATGGTTCGACCGGTTCACCAGCCAAGTGAAAAGGGACAAGGGAAAATAATGAAAATTGCAAAAAAATTTGGCATAACGAAATATTTTTCATAACTTTGCAACCCGATTGTAGAAAATTCTAAAAATATATAGCAATGAAAAGAACATTTCAGCCTCACAATCGTAAGAGGATTAACAAGCATGGCTTCCGCCAGAGAATGACAACTAAGGGCGGTCGCAACGTATTGGCAGCACGCCGCAGAAAAGGTCGTAAGTCACTTTCAGTTTCTTGTGAACGTCACGGTAAGTAATCATTTTTAAATCCGGAACATTATGTTAGCAGGTGATATTAAGAAGAATGTATGCTTACGTCTTGATGGTAGAATCTATGTAGTTATCGACTTCCTGCACGTAAAGCCAGGTAAGGGTAACACCGTAATGAGAACTAAGCTTCGTGATGTTGCTGATGGTCGTGTACTTGAACGTACATGGATTGTAAGTACTAAGCTCGAGGAAGTTCAGGTTGACCACCGTCAGTTCCAGTTCCTTTATAAGGAAGGAAATGACCTTGTGTTCATGAACAGCGAGACTTATGAGCAGGTAAACATTCAGGCTGACTTTATTGACGGAGTACAGTTCCTCAAGGAAGGTGACAGTGTGATGGTTGCCATTGACTCTTCAACTGAAACTATCCTGACTGCTGAAATTCCTATCAAGACAGTTCTCAAGGTTACTTATACAGAACCAGGCCTGAAGGGTGATACAGCAACAAACGCAACTAAACCTGCAACTCTTGAGACAGGTGCAGAAATCCGCGTACCTCTCTTCATCAACGAAGGTGACCTCATCGAAGTTGATACTCGCGACGGTTCTTACGTAACTCGCAAGTCATAACGATTACGACAAATAAAGATAAAGAAAGCAGGATCAAAAGTCCTGCTTTCTTATTTGCCTTCTTTCATTTTTCATTTACCATGATGTAGCCGATTCCTGTAAGCGGGTATATCTGCATGGATTCGTCTTGATCGAATATCTCTTCGTCGAAGTCGATGACAATGTCGTTTCGTGACAACAGAGTTCTGAATGTGCTGATTTCGTCATTGGGTATGATGACCGGTGTCTGGTTTTCAGGATTGATGATATAGCCTGTGGTGCCATCTACAAAGGTCTCGGCTTGTTGCTGTGCTGCCGTGCAAAGAATGAACACCAGTTTCGGTATGACATTCTGCACGAGGCATTCGATACCTTTGACGGATAGTTGATCTGCCACTTGCTGTTCACGATATTTGCGTGTCGTCATGGCATACCAATGAAGTTCCTCGCCTTGCATCTGATGCTGCTTGCGGATACGGATATAGCGAGTTTCTTCTGGTATGAAGTATATCTTTCTTGCTGTTGACGGCTGGAATTCAGAACGAATCTTTTTCGCCTTGAGTGCTTTCAGGTCACGGGAGATGGTCGACTGTGTCATGTCGTAACCTTCACGCAGCATTGCATCATGGAGTTCCTGCTGGTCGTGAATGTCCTGCTCGGAGATTATGCGGATAAGGGTTGAGAGTCGTTCAGAGTCGCGCATGGAGGGTCAGTCAATCTTTGTTTCACCTTCTATATAGTGGTTAGTGATTATGTCGGAACCATTGAAGACGGCGTATGTGAAGAGAGAATACCACTGCCCGAGAATCACTACACTGGCATCTGTGCTTATTTCCTTGTTGAGATCGATATGTCGATGCCCGAATACGAAATAGTTGATGTCGGGATGTGATGCAAGATATTCGTTTGCAAAGAGAACAAGTTGTTCCTTGTCGTCTCCGAGATATTCGGGGTCTCCGTTGATATGATGATGGATGTGGCTGTGCCGTGCCCAGCTGTACCCGAACCGTATGAATGGTCCTGACGGTAGCAGGCGTGCCATGAACTGCAAGAACCTGTTCTGGAAGCACCACATCATGAGACGTTCAAGGATTGGTGCGTTTTTGCTCTGGATGATGTGTCCGTGGGCAATGTAGAACACCTTATTATATAATTCTATGGTGCAAGGCTCGTGGTGGATGATGACTCCGCATTCCCTGTTGAGATAGTCGCCCATCCACATATCGTGATTGCCTGTGAAGTAATGTACTTCTATTCCGCTGTCGGTCAGTTCGCTTATCTTGCCGAGAAAACGGGTGAATCCTTTGGGCACTACTTCCGAATATTCAAACCAGAAATCGAACATGTCGCCGAGCATATAGATGGCTTCGGCCTTGTCCTTGATGGTGTCAAGGAACCGCACAATTCTTCTTTCCTGGGTGCGTCGGTGTTCTACGGCCTTGCATCCAAGGTGTGCGTCGGATATGAAATAGATGCTCTTCATAGGAGGTTCAGGATAATTGATTAATTACATAAGTCCCAGGTCGAGACGGGCTTCTTCGCTCATCATGTCCTTTGTCCATTCAGGTTCGAACACGAGGTTGACATTGACCTTGCTGACATTCTTTATGGATTCCAGTTTCTCCTGTATGTCCATCATGATGAACTCGGCTGCCGGGCAGTTGGGGGCAGTGAGTGTCATGTCGACATTGATATCGGCCTTGTCTGTGTCGGCAGGACTTTCAACTACTTCTATCTTGTAGATGAGGCCGAGGTCGTAGACATTTACCGGTATCTCAGGATCGAATACACTGCGGAGCATCTCTACTGTGTCGACTTCTATCTTATATTTTATTTCGTCTGTCATTCTTTATATTTCAATCATCAATCGTTAACCTATAACCTTTAACCTAATTCCTTCTACAACTTTCCCTCCTGGAAGAAACTGTAATACTTGCCGTCGGTGATGATGAGATGGTCGGCGAGACGCATCTGGAGTACTTTGGCGGCTGCCTTTACGCGTTCCGTGATATTCATGTCGTCCTGGCTTGGACGTAGGGAACCGGAAGGGTGGTTGTGGCAGATGATAATCTGAGTGGCATTAGCTAATATCGCCTCTTTCAGCAGCATTCGGACATCTACTGATGTTGACGAGAGACCGCCGCTGCTGAGCCTGACCTTCTTGAGCAACTTCGAGTTGTTATTCATGAGCAGTGCCCAGAATTCTTCGTGCTGCAGGTCGCGCATGATAGGGTACATGACGCGATAGGTGTCCTCGCAGTTGTTGATTGACTGGATGTCATCCACCTTTTCCAGTGTACGTCGGCGGGCAATCTCTGCAGCCGACTTGATGGTAACGGCTTTTGCCATCCCGATGCCATTGAACTTCATCAGTTCATCGACAGACATCTGGCTCAGACGTGCGAGACGGTTGTCGCATGTCTGCATCACCTCCTGCATCAGTTCTACTGCAGACTTCTTGCTCGTACCTGAACCGATGAGTATGGCGAGCAGTTCAGCGTTGGAAAGTGCCTGTTCGCCCTTTTCCATCATCTTTTCCCTCGGGCGGTCTTCCTCAGCCCAATCCTTGATACTATGTCGGATGTCGTCAGTCATAGAAGGTCTTTTCGTATGCAGAGAACTCACCCTTACGGAGTATGCACCTGTTCCACCATGCCTTGATGAATCCAAGTCCGTAGCCGAACAGCTGTATGAATGCAGCTTCCACGGCAAGGATACCTACCTGCATGCTGTGGTTCTGACGGGATGCGTCGATGAACAGCAGTATACAGTATATGTACAGAGGGATAAGTGGATATGTCCACCATATTCCAGGAAGTGTCAGCCGGAATACCAGTGCCAGCATGATGAGGAATATCGTTCCCAGAGTGAATGCTGTAGGAAGCATGTGTACCAGTTTCATCGAACCGGGGTGACGCTTCTCGAGGTTTATTCTTGCAATGCCAGAGTTGAAGACCTGCTTGAAGAACTTATCGAAGTCAGTCCTGCGCTTGTGCCATACCCATGCTTCAGGGAAGAGTCGGCAGCTATGTCCGTTCTCGAATATCCTGTAACTGAAATCTATGTCTTCACCGAAGCGCATCTTCGAGAATCCACCAAGCGAGAGGTAGATATTCCTTCTCACTCCCATGTTGAACGAGCGCGGATAGAACTTGTCGAGTTTCTTCTTTCCACCTCTGATTCCTCCAGTAGTGAAGAAGGAGGTCATGCTGTAACTGATGGCTTTCTGCACCATCGTGAAGTTCTCGCTTGCCTTGTCAGGGCCACCGAAGGCATCGCATGGATTGGCCTGAAGTTCCTTGTCGACAGCAGTCAGATATCCTTCTGGAAGTACACAGTCAGAATCGAGTATGATGGCATATTCACCTTCTGCCTTGTCGACTCCGAAATTGCGCGAAGGGCCTGGTCCTGAGTTGTCTTTCATGTGATAGTGAAGGTCAAGTGATGCCGTGTATTTGTTGCATACATCCTGACAGGTCTTCGTGGAACCGTCCTCCACCACTATCACTTCGAAGTCCTGGATTTCCTGTCGTGTGAGACTTTCCAGCAATTCGTCCACTTCGTCGGGACGGTTGAATACAGGTATGATAAACGAATACTTCTTCATATCATTCGAAATAGAGTGAAAGTACAATCATCTTCGAATTGGCACGGTTTACGGAGTTCGTGAAAATCATGCCCATGCCGTCAATGAGGTCTGTGCGGTCTTTCTCGATGATGTTGGTGAGACCGTAGCAGAACTTCAGTTCAGGAATGAACTTGAAAAACGGGAGATAGAAGTCACAGCCGATGCCGACTTCTGCAAAGCACTCGAATTTCTTCACGAGCAGGTTGCTGTTCTTCTTGACGGTGAGGTTGAGCACGGGATTCACTCCAGCCATGATGTACGGACGGTAGTTGTTGAATCGTTCTCCCGAGAATTTCAGGTCGAGCGGGACCGAGACGTATGTCGTCTTCATCTGCTGGACGCTCTTCTCCTCGTTCAGCGCGTTCCTGAAGTTCACCGTACGGGTTCCGAAGTGCATCGTAGGTACGCATCGTGCAGCAATATGCTGGTTGATACGCATCTCGCCAAGGATTCCCACACTGAATCCAGGGTCGTAGTTAGGCACTTCTGCAAACCACTGGTTGCCGTCTGAATCAATGAATCCGTTGTTCTCAATCTCCATGTCCATGAGGTTGAGACCTGCGAGGAATCCATAGTGATACTGGCGCTGATCGATATATGGCCGATTCATCACCTTCCGTGTCTGTGCCGTTGCAGATACTGTCGTGAGGCACAAAATAAATACGAGTATGTACTTTCTTACACTATTCACTATGTTATTAAACGATTCAGGTGGATATTTATTGCTTTTGTTCTAATTTCTGTTACTTTTTTGAAATAAATTGTAATTCATAATTCGTAATTCGTAAATTTTTTCTACCTTTGTGGCTCAAATTTATAAAAATTACAATTATGGCTTACATTATTACAGACGACTGCGTGATGTGTGGAACTTGTGAAGGCGAATGTCCTGCAGGTGCAATCTCTGAAGGCGACGGCAAGTACGTCATCGATCCTGAGACTTGTGCTGAATGTGGCACATGTGCAGATGCTTGCCCTTCTGGCGCAATCATTGCTGGCTAATCCCCATCCCTAAGTCAAAGGCTACATAGTTAGCCTCTACTATTGTTTCGCCTTTTGAGGCAAAGATACTGCCGACCGCTTTCCGAAGTTGGTCGGCTGTTATTATTTCCAGATAGGATGCAGCCATACCGAGAAGGATGACATTGGCACTCTTCGGTACCTTGTTCTCCTTTGCGAGTTCTTCGATGTCGCTCTGAACTACCTTTATCTTCCCCTTTGCTTCGATGCCGGCAAGTTGCTGCTGGATGTCATCAGGATAGTTTGGTATGTTGACGAAAGGATGCGAACTGGTCACGATCACTCCGTCTTCCTTGAGATAATCCACATATCGCAGGGCCTCCATTGGTTCCATCGCGATGATGAGGTCGGCCTTGCCCTTCGGGATAAGGTCGCTGTGGATGGTCTCGGTGGAGAGACGCAGATTGCTCTGTACGTCTCCACCCCTCTGGCTCATTCCGTGAACCTCTGCCTGTTTCAGGTAGAGGTCTGTCTTTGTTGCTGCTTCACCGATGATTGTGGCGATGGAGAGTATTCCCTGACCGCCCACACCGGCCAATATGATATCTTTTTTCATTGTCTGCTATTCATTCTTCGTTGTTCATTCTTCATTGTTTCTTCTCCTTAGCGTGTCGACGGAAGGTCTGGATACATTCGCGGCGTGGGATGATGACACTTACACCATTATAGTTAATCTCGTCACGGATGGTCTGCTTGATGTCCT
This sequence comes from uncultured Prevotellaceae bacterium, assembly GCA_937902455.1. GTDB lineage: Bacteria > Bacteroidota > Bacteroidia > Bacteroidales > Bacteroidaceae > Colivivens. Next base: position 22,022 of record CALELI010000064.1, read on the forward strand.
CCATGTTCTTTGGAAGAGGAACGACCACCTTCACGTGTTCAGGTTCCACTCCAAGTCCGAGACAGATCTGTTCGAACTTGTTGGTTCCTGCTGAATCCTGCCCGCCAGTCATGGCTGTAGTGAGGTTGTCGCTGATGATGACCACGATGTTAGCCTTGTCGTTCACGGCATCGAGCAGTCCTGTCATTCCGGAATGAGTGAAGGTCGAGTCTCCGATGACAGCTACGGCTGGCCATACTCCAGCATCGGCAGCACCCTTTGCCATTGTGATGGATGCACCCATGTCCACACAGCTGTTGATTGCCTGGAACGGAGGTAGTGCGCCGAGGGTGTAGCAACCTATGTCGCCGAATACCTTTGCTGTATCGAACTCGCCGACCACTTCCTTCAATGCAGCGTACATATCTCTGTGACCGCAACCCTGACACAGTTGTGGAGGGCGTGCGGCAAGATGGAACTCGCATTTTTCCGGTGCGTTGAATCCAAGTCCGAGTGCGGCAGCCACACAGTCAGGAGTAAGCTCGCCGGTTCTTGGCAGTGCGCCTGTGAGTCGTCCTGTAATCTTCACGTTGAGGCCAAAGCCCTTCAGCTGTTCCTCTACGAATGGCTGACCGTCCTCTACTACGAGGATTTCGTTGCACTGTGCGGCCAGTTCCTTTATCTTGTTTTCCGGAATAGGATATTGTGAAACCTTCACCACTGGCAGTTGTGTACCGCTTTCCATCACATAGTTGTAGCCGATACCGCAGGCCACGATGCCGAGGACCCTACCTAACCTCCCCTCTAAAGGGGAGGAACCTGAGCCTATTGACTGGAAGTCTCCCCTTGAAAGGGGAGATTTAGAGGGGTCATTGTGGTCATTGAATCTACTCTCTTCCGAAGCCTTGATGATGTCATTCTGCTTCTCAATCAGAGATACATAGTTTCTTCTTGCTATTGCAGGGAGCAGTACCCAGTGTCTGCCTTCGTCTGGATTGAGAGCGTTTTCGGTCTTTGCGTCCTCCTTTACCTTCACTGATGCACGCGAGTGAGCCAGACGGGTCACCACTCTCATCAGTACAGGCAGTTTCAGACTTTCCGACAGTTCGTAGGCTTCTTCCATCATGTCGTAAGCCTCCTGCTGTGTGGATGGCTCGAAGATTGGAATCATGGCGAACTTTCCGTAGAAACGGCTGTCCTGCTCGTTCTGCGATGAGTGCATCGACGGGTCGTCGGCAGCAAGGACTACCAGTCCTCCGTTCACTCCCGTGATGGCTGAGTTGACGAATGCATCGGCACATACATTCATGCCGACGTGTTTCATACAGACGAGAGCCCTTTTTCCAGCGTACGACATACCCAGAGCAGCCTCCATGGCTGTCTTCTCGTTCGTACACCAGCGGCTGTGGATGTCCTTGTTCATCTTCTGGATGAACTCTGTGATTTCAGTTGATGGTGTTCCAGGATAAGCATACACACCGGAGAGTCCGGCATGGAGAGCACCTAAGGCGATAGCCTCGTCACCTAACAATAATCTTTTTTCCATATAATATCCTTTAATGTTGGGAACTTCGTCCTGTAACGGTTCAGTTCCTCCATGTTAATTTCTCCTGTAATCTCACACTCTTCGTCCTGTGGTGCCTCTGCCAGCAGGTGACCGTAAGGGTGTACTACGGCTGAACCACCGAAGTATTCGCCCCAGTCGTCCTTGCCCACACGGTTGCAGGCAGCCACGAAACACTGGTTCTCGATTGCCCTTGCCCGCATCAGCGTCTCCCATGCCAGCCGTCGTGCCAGAGGCCAGTCGGCTACATAGATGATAAGGTCGTAGGCGGCATTTCCCTCTTCGTCCATCTGGTTACGGCACCACATCGGGAAACGCAGGTCATAGCACACTTCCAGCAGAATCTTCACTCCACGGAATTCGGTGATGACCCTTTCCGTTCCGGCAGTGTATCTCAGTCCCTCGCCTCCATGGATGAAGAGGTGGCTCTTGTCGTAAGTCACCACGCCACCGTCGGGAGTGACGAAATAGAATCTGTTGTAGAACTTGCCGTTATCCTCCACTGCAATGCTTCCCGCAATGGCAGCATCGACCTCTTTTGATTTCCTCACCATCCAGTGCAGCGAGTCGGAGTCGCATGGTTCTGCGCACCCTTTTGGTTCCGTCACGAACCCCGTCGTGAACATCTCGGGCAATATATAGATGTCAGAACCCGGATTCCTGTCGATGGCCATGTCTGCCTTCCTCACATTCTCCGAAGGGTTCTTCCACACTAAGTCCTGTTGTATAAGAGTCAGTTTCATTATTCCAATCACATTAATTCTGCAAATGTACGAAAAAATAATGAGAAATGAATAATGAAAAATGAAAAAACGTCCTACTCACTCTTTTATCTTATCCAAAAAGTATGGGCTTCCGTTTTGAGTGGAAGCCCATACTGTCTTTATTTCATTACTTCGTCCAGTGCGGTGCGGATTGTTTCCACGCCACCCCATCCCAATTGGGTAAATGTCATTTCGCCCTCGGCATTGAATATGGCATAGGCAGGAACCCCTCCTTCGCTTTTGAGTTGTTTGCCTATGGATGTGCTTTGCTGGCTGTTGAGGTAATAGTGCTCGCCCGGGATTTCCTTTGTCAGTTCCATCCATTGCTTGAGGTCGGACGATGGCGATGCGAGATAAATGAAGACCACGTCCTTGTACTTCTCTTCTTCCTTCATCGGTGCCATTTCCTTATGACCCTGGCGACAAGGTACGCACCAAACTTCCCACTTGTCAAACAGTATGGTCTTACCCTTGTGCTTGTCAATGATATACTGAAGAAGGTCGGTCGGAGAAATGTCGCCGATTTCGTCCTGCAGGTGGATGTTCGCAGCCTTCGTCTCCTTCAGCTTGTTCATCTCGGCAATCTTGCCGGCAGTCACCTTGTCATACAATTTTGAGAGGTTGACATCCCCGATAAATGGTTTCTCTACGAGTTGACCTGCGTTTATCTTCCTGACTGCATCAAAATAACGGCAGATGTCTGGCCAGAAGCCTTCAATGTCCGTTCCTGAAAAAAGAGGGACAAGATTGAACATTTCGACATCAACCTCAATGTCATCTCCCCAGAAACAATCAGGGCGGGAGGCGAAGATATAGTCACGAAACTCGTTCGAAGCGAGCAGTGCAGGATTACTCCTTGCGATGTGGTCAAATATCCGGACTTTCATTGCTGTTTCTGATGCGAAATTGCCAGGGCGTCTGCCATATTTTGTTTGCCATTCCTTATCCTGGAGCGCAAATGCGTCATATATTTTCATAACTTCCTGCGCCGATTTCGCGGAGTCTAACTCTTCGGCAGGGAATTTAGGGAATGTGGCAAGCAAGGTGCTATCGCAACCGATAAGGGTCTGATAGTTTTTCTTAGCCAGATAACCTTTGACTCCCACGAAGTTGTTAGTAATGGGATTTGCCTCCTTGAACATGTCGACGGCTATTGTGATTTCCTTCCCGGGAGCCATCAGTGGGCGGGCAAAACATCCATAGTTTTTAATTGCAGGGTTAAACCCACGGAAACTCATGTCTATCTGAATCCCCATTGGATAATAAATCGGAGCAGAGAACTCGGCACAACCTTCATCATCGAAGCTGATTCTCTTTGTTGTCCATTCCGCATTTTCCACGTCAATATAATCCACTTCTGCCTTTGCCTCCATTCCTTTCTGCCAGTTCAATGCCTTGAGGTGGATTTTCACGGGCTCTTCGCTGTATTCCAACTTTGGCATGATATCTTCTTCGGGATAGTCGGCAAGGAATTCTGCCGGTACTTCAGCCTCAGGCAGTCTTGCCTCCTTCGGATGAATGGCATAGAATTTGAAGTCGCCCTTGTTGGTGCTTTCCATCAAATTGAATGACTTGATTTTATTTGGTTTCGGCAGACGGGGGAAATGCAGGACGAAGTCCTTTTCCCAGGTCCTGGAGTCGGTAAATGACTGCTTGCCCAGTTCAATACTGTCACTGCCGGTGACTGTATATTGCTTGCCGTCCACTTCAATGTAAGTGTTTGGCGAGAACATAAACCAGTAATCCGATGGATAATGGTTGTTGATGTGGACACTTGTTCGGTCTTTCCCGAACTCAACCTTGTTGATTGTAAATTGTTTTTCACTGGTATATCCCACAGTAGGATATTCCCATACAACTGTTCCAGACTTCTGGGCAAATGCGCTGGCGCAGGCAACGAGGGCAACTGCAAGTGTGAGGACTAATCGTTTCATTGAAATGTTTTTTTGAGATTGTCTGATATTTGGTTTCAAGTTCCGCAAAGGTAGTCTTTTTTTGTGAATCAGAAATCGTCGTTACATTTTTTTTGCAATGTATTAACACTTATTATTAGTTTCATAACTACAAACTTCCACAATGCCAGAACGGCACCGTGCCTTCACAGGTTGCAGTGCCGAATGCGATTATTAAACTTTCTTTACTTCGAAGTCTTTCTTTATTTGATTGTCATTGCGATTTTATGGAGTTCGTCGAGTGCTTTCTGACGCTTCTTCATCAGTTCCTCTATTTGCTTGGCGATACTACCTCTTAATTCAGCATTACCTAAGTTATATGCAGTTCTATAATGACCATACAGATCTTTTTGTGCGTCATCATACTGTTTTAGCAACCGATCCAGCATGAAAATCTTTTTCTTGGTGGCTTCATCGATGCTTGCCATTATGCCTTCCTCTGTCATGGCTTTTGAAGGAACAGCAGTCATGTCTGACTGAACAGGGACGTTCTGTGCAAGTTCAATGAGGTCGGGACGCTTCGACAGGATTGTATATATGGTGCCGGATAAATGGGAACCTTCTCCTGTCCATTTGAGCCCATAAAACCAGCGCAGTGTAGGGTCTTCACTTTCCTTTACTTCCATGAAAACCAGCTTTGCGTCTTCTCCGTCATCCATAATGGTCAGCTTGTCAGCCGCTGTTTCTCCTGTGTATATGGTGTGGCCAGAATTAGTCCTGCCGAACTTGTAGCAGGATCTTGTCATTACACACTGAAAAAATGCTGAATCTGCCTGGGCAATGAGTTTCGACAAGAGGCCGTCATCGTTTTCGCCATTTTGTTCAAAAGGCACGATTTCAGTCAGGTTTTTCACTCTGTTGGTTGATGGGTTCACATCCCTTTTCAGTATTGCCTTGTCTTTAATTCCATACTGATCTGCGATTTTTTGCAGACAATGATCAAGGTTGCGGAGGTCTGTTGCAATCTCTGTAGCTGTGTCTTGTGCCTGAATGCCACAGAATGTCATTACGGTGGCGAGGATTGTTAATGTAATTCGTTTCATAATTCTATTCATTTTTAGTTGGTCATTTATGTTTCCTAAACTCGTGTTTTTTTCGATTTTAACATTCTTCGGGCACTACGGCCACTCAGGCGAGCAGAGCTCCGAGTTATCAAACATTAATCTGAACGTTAATCAGACGTTAATAATCATTGACTATGATTTTTGCTGTAAACATTGCAATCAGCCCTTAATAATATTAATGTCTGATTAATGTTTAGATTAATGGTCATTAATGTTTTAAATAACATACGATTTCTTCATTGTTCCTTAATCAGCTCTGTCAGATATTTCATCTCGGCATTGAGGATTTCCTGTTCCAGCTGGATCCATTCGAGATATTTCTCGCGTGCAATCTCTTTCAGTTTCTTCATTTCCTCCGGAGTGTATTTCAGCCGTTCGGGATAGGTGATGGTCAGTGAGGTTTCCTGTGCTTCCTGTGGGACCTCGTCGGCCTGTGCTGTAAGGATTTCGGCTTCTTCGTGCTGAATGTCTGTTGCAGGAGTGACAGCCGGCAGTTCCTTGTCTTCGGCAGAGTCAGTTTCCGTCTCTTCTGCCACCTCGGCTCTTGCTATGAGTCTCTCGGTAGTGACCTGACTGATGGTACGTGGCATGATTTCCGGCTCTGGCTCTTCGTCGGTGACTGCCTTCCTGACAGGAGGAATCTCGTTGGAAGTGGTGTCCCTCACGAGTTCTGCAACAGGGGGAGGAGTTTCCTGCTCGGCTATTCCGTCCTCAGGTGGCATGAGGAAAAGGAACAGCACTCCAGCCACACATGCTGCTGCAAGCCAGAACCCGATGTGCAGGTTGCGCCTTGGACGTACTGCATCCTCGTACTCGTCAGAATAATCCACGCTGAAGATGTCTTCTTCCTCCTCCGTATGAGTATAGGAAAGGAATTGCAGGACGGCCTTTTCTTCATCTGTCAGCGAGTCCTGATGCTTGCCGAGAAGCTGCCGTTTCAGTTCGCGTTCCTCGCTGGCGGAGGTCTCGCCCGACATGTATTTATTTAATAAGGTGTGCTTCATCGTCTATCTTTTGTCATTAGTTTTTCTATCAGTTTCTTTCTTGCCATTGAAATCATGCTCCGTACGGAACTGACCTGTATGCCTGTGATGATGGCTATCTCCTCTGCGTCGAGGTCGGAATCTCTCTTTAGCCGTATGATTCGCTGTTCGGATCGTGCGAGAGTGCTGATGGCCTGTTCTATCTTCCTGTCCTGTTCGTGTGTGAGGACATTCTGGTCGGCTTCGCTGCCGATTTGAATCCTGTCGGCTGCTTCCTCGAGAGGCAGATGCTGCCGCAGACGCTGCTTGCGGGCCATGCTGACGCACTGGTTCTTCGTAGCCTTTATCGCCAGAGCCTGAATGTCGTCGTCGGGATGCCATTTGCGCCTCCACATCTTGAGCAGGACATCCTGTACGGCGTCTTCGGCATCCTCCTCATTGTGGAAGAAGTCGAGTGCCACCCTCATCATCTTCGGGCGCATCTGCAGGACGATATGTTCAAACTCCGTGACGGTCATCTATACTAATAACGCACAAATTTAAAAATATTAAGTGAGAATGCGAAATTTTTTTCGTGTTGCTTGATTTTTGCCCTATCTGCCCGCAGAAACGAGATGAATAAGTCCTCGTTTTCCACGATGTAACGATTATGTGCCAGATACCCCTCTCTTGCCCCTGATATATCGCACGGTCAGTCGACCTTGAACGCTCTGTCAGTCAGCGTTGAACGCTCGTTCTGTCAGAGTCGAACGGATGCTTGCTGTGAAAGATAACTATCTTCACCCTGTAAGATAACTATCTTACGCCCGAAAGATAACTATCTTCACCGCGTAAGATAACTATCTTTCACAGCAAGCATCAGTTCGACTTCGATTAAGTGCCCGTTTTACCCCGACAAAGCATCCGTTCAATCCCGACCGAATGTCCGCTCTCCCTCACGGGCATGACTGCTGTACATATCAATCTTTTTCGCAGTGCATGTCCTTGTTCCGAATGCATGGAAAATGTTCCTATTATTCAAATAAATTTGGTTGTTTGCTCGCTTAATCGTATCTTTGTAACTCCGAATTATGAATTATGAATTGTGAATTATGAATTAACAAAATGAATTATAAATTACATACCCTTTGGTACAGGATAGTTTACAGGTTCTTCTGGCTGCTGTCGTTGCCGCCGCTGGAGTTCCTCTATGTGTGGAGCGACCTGGCTTATCCGCTGGTGAGGAGATTCTACCGGCGGAAGGTGGTCCGCAGACAGCTGGAGGAGTGCTTCCCTGAACTCTCGAAGGAGGAAAGGACGAGGATTGAACGGAAGTTCTACCATCATCTGTGCGACCTTGTGCCAGAGATTCTGAAACAGTTCTCGATGTCGAGGGAGGAGATGATGAGGCGCGTGAAGTTCGTAGGGCTGGAACCTATCGACAAGGGCTTCGATGAGGGAAAGACCGACCTCTTCTGCTATCTCGGCCATTACGGCAACTGGGAGTGGCTTGCCTCGCTTCAGTACTGGAGCAAGGTGTACCACTGTGCGCAGATTTATCATCCTCTATATAATAAGATGATGGACAGGCTGTTCCTCGATGTGAGTAACAGGTACGGCGGTGAGTGCATCCCGATGAAGGTGGCTGCACGCACTCTCGTGAAGCGTAAGGCAGAAGGGAAGAAGGTGTTCTGTGGGTTTATCAGTGACCAGTTGCCGAAATGGGAGAATATCCATCATTTCACTCCGTTCCTCAACCACGACACGGCGGTGTTTACCGGCGGTGAGCAGATGGGGAAGCATTTCGATGCAATGATGTACTACGGACGGGTGACCCAGCCGAAGAGAGGTTACTACGTGATGGAGGCTGTACCTCTGGCTCACGATTCGAAGGATGTGGCTGACTATGAAATAACGGACAGATACATGGCTCTTCTCGAGGCTGACATCAAGGCTCATCCTGAGTTGTGGCTCTGGACTCACAAGCGCTGGCGCCGGACGAAGGAGGAGTGGGAGAGAAGAAATTCATGTAAGCCTGAATGACGGCCTTGAGGAAGCGGACCCCACCTAACCTCCCCTTGGAAGGGGAGGAACTGGAAACAGCACAGGAGCCGTTGAACTGGATGAGGAGGCTGTCGGTGATGTATTGATAAACGCCATTGGTGTAGTTGATTGCCCAGGAGGTACCTGACGGAGATGCGTCAGGAACAGTGGCGATGCAGAGATCTTTCCCGAAGGTGGTGAATGGCTTGTCGTAGCCGAGATAGGAGAGCAGGGACGGCATGATGTCGGTCTGCTGGGCGATGGTGTTGCTCATTCCGATAGGGAGTTCGCCTGATGGGTCAAAGAAGATGATAGGCACTTCGTAGCGACCTGTGTCGGTCTGATAGCGCTCCACCTCTGACTGGTTGGTGTGGTCGGCTGTGATGACGAACAGGGTGCCTGAGTACCAGTCCATCTCTCTTGCCATCATGAAGAACTGACGGAGGGCGTTGTCGGTGTAGCGCACGCATTTGTGGATAGGCAGTCCTTCCTCCTTATACACCTTATTATATATAGTAGGCAAGGCGTAAGGATGATGTGACGTGGCGGTGAAGATGCCAGCCACGAACGGTTGACGGAGTTCGTCGATATGGAGTGCGGAGAACCGCAGGAACGGTTCGTCCCAGATGGCCCACTTGCCGTCGAATTCCTCGTCGCCCCGGAAACGGTCGTCTTTCCCGAACTCTTCTCGTCCATAGTAGCGTGAGAATCCAGTTGCCTTTGTGAAGGCATGGATGCCCATGGAACTGTTGTCGGCTCCATGGAAGAAGGCTGTCTGATAGCCTTCATCGCGGAGAAGACCAGCAATACCGCTCATTCCCTGCAATGCCGCATCGGTGAGGAAGAAAGACTCCTCGAACATGGGAATGCTGGAAAGGATGGCTGGCAGCCCCTCCATGCTGACTCGGGCATTGCTGTACGAACGGCTGTAGGTGAGACTGTGCTCTATCAGTGAATCAAGGAACGGCGTGTAGCCTTCATAGTCGTTGTAGGCTCCGATATATTCCTTGCCGAAACTCTCGAGGATGAGGATTACGATGTTCTTCCTTGACTTGGCGTTTCCTGAATTGAACCGAGTAACGGGATTGAATATCCTGAGTGCTTCCTCGTCGGAGAAATAATGAGGACTGACAAATGGTTTCTTGCTGATGGTGCGTAGTATGGCAAACGGGGTGTTTATGACTGCTGCAGCCTGTGAGGGATGACTGACATACTGGTGGGCATGAAGGATGGTCACCGGCTTGGATGCCGCCGATGTGCCTCCTCGCATCCCTATGATGCAAAGGGGGGCGAAGATGAGGAACGCGATGGTGTGGGTGATATAATAGTTTAGAGTTGAGAGTTTAGAGTTTAGAGTCTTGCGATAGAGACGGATGGTGGCGAGGATGAGGATGATGGCGAGGAGGACGAGGTACCAGTGGTTGAGGGCTTCGGCGGCTATGATGCCGGGGATGTTGTGCTCGGCCGAGAACTGGCGGAACACGGAGAGGGTGGTGCGACGACCTGTGTACTGGAAATAGACTACATCAGCGAGGTTTGCTATGATGCAGAGGGAGTTGATGATGACGTAGTACCATCTGGCGAATGAATGAAAACCTTTCCTCTCCTTCCAGTGGAGGGGGAAGAGAATCATCAGTGCATAGGGGGAGAGTGTGTAGAATATAGCGGAAGTATCAAACAGGAGACATCCCTTGATGAAATCGGTGTCTGCAAGCAGGGAAATGTCGAAGTTCTCCAGTACGAATGCCACCTTGCAGACGGCATACAGGAGATATGCAATCAGGATGTTGCAGAGAAAGGCAATTATCCCTTTCTGATTCTTCCAAAAGTCTTGATGCTGGTGTAAACTCGCCATAGGTTGAGTTTGCGGTATTTAGGCACACCATGCCGGCGGATGAAGTCGCGGGCACCTTCGAGCATTCGTTCTCCTACCTTTCCGTCGAGGTACGGGTCGTAGTTGTCGATTACCCAGCGGCGCAGTTCCGTGTACTTGTCATCGTTGAGCACGTCGGAGTATGCCTGCCTGAGTTCTTCCGGCTGCTGCATGTTGCGCCAGTACTGGTCTTTCGCAACGGCACGGAGGGTGATGACTGGCTTGTCGAGGAGGAGGAATTCGTAGATTGTACTGCTTGTGTCGCTTATCATGACATCGCTCATCAGCATGTACTTGGTTACATTGAAATCGTCAATCCATACGATGTTCTCGACCTCATCGGCTAACTGACGATACTCGTCGATGTATTTCTGTGCCGTGAGTGGATGGAATTTCAGCAGTACGACCACATCTTCGTTCTGTGCGAAGTCGCGCAGGCTTTCACGCATGTAGGGCAGTGAGGTCAGTGATGGTGAGAAGGTCGGGGCATAAAGCACTACTTTGCTCCTGCCGTACGTCCTCAGGTATTCCTCGCGCTGGGAATCGAAGGTGTGCAGGTTCTCGAATATCCAGTCCTGGCGTGGCCAGCCTGTCTCGAGAACCTCAAAGTCCTTGTATTTCTTTGCGAGGCGCTCGAATCCTTTGGTGAAATAAGGTCCCTGAGTGAAATAGGTGTCGAAATAGCGGCGTATCACCCAGTGGTCTTTCTTTTCTGATGCATAACCGTGGAATATCTCAATCTTCACGCCTGGAAGATAGTACGGCATGATGTTTCCCGGACAGAACGATGCCTCGGGCGAGAAATCGTACACGTCCTGAATGGAATTGGTGTATCTCACCTTGTCCTTGAGCGGAAATTCGGGTATGTGGCGTGCATCGACAAACCACAGGACATCGTGTCCTCCTTCCTTGTCCGCTGCAATCTGGATTGGCTCGAGAATGCTCACGGCATATTTATGCTCGCAGAAAAGACAAATCCTCATAAGTGCAATTGCTGTTTTGGTTTTCGGGAATCTCTATATGTCCCAGGCTTTCTGTAATTCCGAGGCTACTAACGTCCCAGTTTCTGGGCGAGATTGAAGTCCTCGACGGTATCGAGTTCCATGCTGAAGAAGTCGGTGGTGTCAATGATCTTGAAAGTATGGTCCTGAGGGATAAGGCGCTCGAAAGCCCTTTCGTAGAACACATTTACCAGACCTTCCTCTTCGCACATCAGTCGGAGTTCCTTATAGAGTGCTGCAGAATAATCGGCAGTCATTCTTTCCACGCCGACGGATTCTCCTATGGCATCGCTGATGCTGCATGTCTTGCTGATCTCCACGACGTGCATGTCGGCATCAGGAATGACTTTTATTTCTTCTTCGCCCAGTTCGTGACGATTGAGGGCAAGTGCCGTTTCCTGCTGCTGGGCAATGGTCCTTACAAGTAGTGGGTCGCAGTAGATGTCGCTGTCCATAAGGAGAAAGTCCTTGCCTTCCACCTGTGTGCGTGCCAGCCAAAGGGAGAATATGTTGTTGGTCGATGCGTAGTCCTCGTTGTGGATGAAGTGGAACGTGAGGTTAGGGTAGTGCTCGTTGAGGAACGTTACAATCATGTCCTTGAGATACCCTGTAACTACAGTGATCTCGTTGATTCCAGAACCAGTGATGGCTTCTATTGTACGTTCAAGGAGAGTCTTGCCTCCGATTTGCAGGAGACACTTAGGACAGTGCTCTGTCAGTGGGCGGAGTCGGGATGCCGTTCCGGCAGCGAGGATTACTGCTTGCATATCTTCAGGATTATGTCACAAACCTTTCTGTTCTGTTCCTTCCTTCCGAGAGTGATTCGCATCTGCTGGTTGAGCTCCGGCTCGTTCATGAACTTCACCTTATATTCTTCGCCAGCGAATGCAGCCTGGAGTGCTTCTTTCTTCTCGACTGGGTACTTGATGAGAATGAAGTTCGCTACGCTCTTGTACACCTTGAATCCAGGGAGAACTCCCAGCTCTTCTGTGTACATCTTCCTTGCCTCGTCCATAACGTTGGCAATGTCGCGGTAATGACTGTCGCTCTTCATGGCTGCTATTGCCACTTCCTCGGAGAGACGGTCATAACCGAGATACTTGTTTGAGAATCTTGCGAATTTCTCCATCTCTTTGCTCTGGCTGATGAAGCCGAAACCCATTCGGAGTCCTGGCAGGCCATAGAACTTCGACATCGTGCGGCTGATGATGACGTTCGGATGTGCATCTACGAGTCGCTTGATATATGTGATGTCTGACGAGAGGTATGAAGCATAGGCTTCGTCGATGAGGACGATGGTGTCGCCTGAGGTCATACTGATTATCTTGTCGAGTTCATCTGGTGTGAGCCCGTTTCCTGTAGGATTGTTTGGCGAGGCCACGAGGAGTATGCGAGGCTTTTCCTCGTCAATCATCTTCTTCAGGCCGTCCATGTCGTAGCAGAAGGAATCTTCCGTCTCGTATACAGGATATTGCAGAGTATTACCGTCAACCTCGTCGGCGATAGACTTGTAATACCACCATGAGAACTTTGGAATGAGCATCTTGTTGTTGTCACCTTTGGTGAGGAAATAGTGCACGGCATTTTTCAGGATATCTTCGGCACCATAACCGAGCAGAACTCGACTTTCGTCAATGTTGAACATTTCAGATAGGTAGACAGAAAAGATACTTTTCTTTCCCTGATCGTAAATCCTGGTGTAGAAGCAGAATTTACCTATGTCAAAGTTTCTTATAGCATCAACCACTTCCTGTGATGGTTGGAAATTAAACTCGTTTCTATCTAAGAAATTCATCGTTTTTGTAAGTTTTTTATCAATTAAAATGCAAATTTAGTAAAAAACTCCTAACTTTTTGCTATTTTTGCACAAAATTTCACAAGTTTGATATGGAAATAAATCGAAATCTCATAGACCAGTTCTATAATGAACTCGACGAACGTTCCCGCGAGGCTCTGAATAAGTCAATAGAAAAGGTAGTCGAGGCAAAGAAACGTGGAGGCAAGGTTGCCGTAGTAACGGGTAGTGGACCAAATATCCATGAGGGTGTGACAACCCTTGTCGCAGAGTTGATAACTAAGGGTGTTGTAGACGGAGTGACAACGTCTTCTGCCGTCATAAATCACGAGATGGGCGGAGTGCTTGACCGTGTGAAAATGTGTCCTGCCTCCCAGTTCGGACTTCCTGAGGAAAAGATGCCTCGTGGAAACGTGTTTGAATTTACTGATCTTACCGATGAACAGATAGACGAACTCTCTAAGGAGATGATTCTCGACCGTGAGCTCCTTGCCAAGCGAAAGGATGCCGAAGGGCATTTCGTGATTAAGGCTGCTGCCAATATGGCATATCCAATGGGACTCCGCACTGAGATGCTTGCCGATGAGATTCATTCTATCTGCCGTCAGACGGGACTTCCGTTCGAAGTCGTTGCCGGTCAGGGATGCGATGACCGTACGATGCTTGGTGCTGCCGCAAGGAAGGGTGTACCAGTTCTTGTCACATTGCCACAGCTCGTAGGTGGTGGTCATGTAGGACTTGCCGTCGGAGACAGTATTCCTATTGCAGAGCGTTCCCGACGGATTGCAGCTCTCATGGGCAGTGCTGACGTGATAATAGAATCGGCAGTGGCTCTCACCCAGGAAATTCATGACGGTCCGTTTGAGACCTATACAGGTCATGGCATCTGGTCGTGGTGGCAGAACCAGCCTACATACAGCCTGAAGGACAAGACGCTTATCCGTTTTGACCTCGACGAGAATCTCCGCAAGGCTCAGGACCTTCAGAAGCAGAGTGCCATGATTCAGGAAGCCATCAACAAAGGCTTGCCAAAGACAAAACTCTCAAAGATTCCGTTCAGAATGGAGATGTCGGCATTCGCACGCCATGAGGGCAGTCTTCCTGTGATAGGCGATATCGGTATGATATGGCCAGTGTTTGCTCTACGAATTGCAGACGAACTTGGCATCACACTTGATTTCATGAGTTATAAGCAAGAGACGGAGGACGGCAAGATGATGCGCGAATGGATTGTTGACAACATACGTCCGTTCTCAAGGTCAAAGATGCATAGTCAGCTTAACTACTAAATAATAAAGGCTGCCATCCGTACAGAGGCAGCCTTTATTATGTTTATGCCGGAACCTATTTCACACAGAGACGTGGCATCTGGATTTCGTTGATGAAGGCATCAATGAGAAGTCTGCGGGCTTCTTCCTTCGGAATTCCTCTCTGCTGCATGTAGAAGATGGCATCCTGGTCAAGCATTCCGATAGACGACCCGTGCGAGCACTTTACGTCATCAGCGTATATCTCAAGCAGTGGCTCGGAATGCATGTGCGCATCCTTGGTCAGTGAGAGGTTGCGATTCAGTAGGACGGAGTCGGTCTTCTGTGAGTCGGGAGCAACATATACTTTTCCTGTAAAACTGCCTTGTGCTTTATCATCAAGTACATATTTGTAGTAGACATCGCTCTTGCAGTTTGGACGTGCATGGTCGATGAGTATGTTGCGTGAGATGTTATCTGTGTTTTTGCCCTGCATCCTTCCTCTCATAGTCACCTGTGAGTTCTCGCCATGGAAATGGATGGTGATATTGATCTGTGAATTGAGCGTGTTGACACTGTTTGCGAGGTCGAAGAAGCGCAGAGTAGAATCTGCCTCCATGAATATCTCCATGTCGGTGTCGTGATTGCGAAGCAGCATGAGCTTGTGCTCGCCTGTGTGTATGTTGATTATTTCAGCCAATCGAATCCTTGTTTTTCTATTTGTTCGGCCAGTTCAGGACCGGCTGTCTTGATTATCTTTCCGTTCATGAGCACATGTACCACATCGGGACGGATGTAGTCAAGCAGGCGCTGATAGTGTGTGATTATCATTGCACTTGTCTGTGGCGTGCGCAGTTTGTTGAACCCTTCTGCGACGATGCGTAGTGCATCGACGTCAAGTCCGCTGTCTGTCTCGTCGAGGATACAGAAAGTGGGGGAGAGCATTGCCATCTGGAATATCTCGTTACGTTTTTTCTCGCCTCCAGAGAATCCTTCGTTGACACTGCGGTTGAGCAACTTCTGGTCAATTTCTACCAGCTCGCGCTTTTCTTTCATCAGACTGAGCAGGTCTTTGGATTTCATCGGATCCTTACCACTTGCCTTCATGCGGGCATTGACTGCTGCCTTTATGAAATTTGCCATGCTTACTCCAGGTATTTCTACTGGGAGCTGGAAGGACATGAAAATGCCGGCATGTGCTCGCTGGTCGGGAGTCATGGCGAGGAGGTCCTGGCCATTGAAGGTGATGGTGCCTTCGGTGACTTGATAACGGGGATTGCCTACGATGACATTGGAGAGGGTACTCTTGCCTGCTCCATTTGTTCCCATCAGGGCATGAATCTCACCGTCATTAATGGTGAGGTCAATGCCTTGGAGTATTTCTTTGCCGTCGACTACGGCATGTAGGTTGTGTATCTCTAACATAATTCTTATTCGTTTGCTCAGGATGGGAGACTAACCGACTGTCCCTTCCAAGGTGACTGCAAGGAGTTTCTGCGCCTCGACTGCGAATTCCATAGGGAGTTTGTTGAGCACCTCCTTGGCATATCCGTTAACAATCAGTCCTACGGCTTCCTCGGTAGGAATACCTCGCTGGTTGCAGTAGAAAAGCTGGTCTTCGTTTATCTTGGAAGTGGTGGCTTCGTGTTCTATGGTTGCCGTGTCGTTCTTGACATCGATGACTGGGAAGGTGTGTGCTCCGCAGAGACTACCGAGGAGGAGCGAGTCGCAACTGCTGTAATTGCGTGCATTGTCGGCCTTGGGTGATACTTTCACCAGTCCTCTATATGAGTTCTGACTATGTCCGGCACTGATTCCCTTGCTGATGATAGTGCTTTTGGTGTTACGCCCGAGATGAATCATTTTTGTGCCGGTATCTGCTTCCTGATAGTTGTTTGTAACTGCTACGGAATAAAACTCTGCCTGAGAGTTGTCTCCGGAAAGTACACAACTTGGATATTTCCATGTTATGGCAGAACCGGTTTCAACCTGTGTCCAGGAAAGTTTGCTGTTGACTCCACGTAGATGTCCTCGCTTGGTGACGAGGTTATAGACTCCGCCCTTGCCTTCCGAATCACCGGGATACCAGTTCTGAACGGTACTGTATTTCACTTCGGCATTGTCCATGACGACTATCTCCACGATGGCTGCATGGAGCTGGTTCTCGTCGCGCATCGGTGCCGTACATCCTTCAAGATAGGACACGTAGGAACCTTCGTCGCATACAATTAGCGTGCGTTCGAACTGTCCGGTATTTCTTGCGTTAATACGGAAATAAGTGGAGAGCTCCATTGGGCAGCGCGTGTTCTTCGGAATGTAGACAAACGAGCCGTCGCTGAACACTGCTGAATTGAGTGCTGCAAAGAAGTTATCCTTGTAACCCACTACGCTGCCAAGATATTTCTGCACCAGTTCCGGATGATTTCTGACAGCTTCGCTGATGGAACAGAATATGATGCCTTTTGCCTGTAGCGCCTTCTGGTGGGTGGTCTTTACTGAAACGGAGTCCATGACCGCATCCACAGCTGTGCCTCCGGCAAGTGCCAGGCGTTCTTCGAGTGGAATGCCAAGCTTGTCGAATGTCTTGACGAGCTCGGGGTCGAGTTCGTCCTGGCTGGTAGGACGGTCTTTCTGTTCTTTCTTAGTAGGGTCGGCATAATAAGAGATGGCCTGATAATCTATCTCGGGAAGATGAACGTGTCCCCATGTTGGCTGCTTGCATGTCTGCCAGTAGCGGAATGCCTTGAGGCGGAATTCCAGCAGCCATTCGGGTTCACCTTTCTTTGCTGAGATGAGGCGTACGATGTCCTCGTTGAGGCCTTTCTCTATAATTTCAGTCTGCACATCTGTCGTAAAACCATATTTGTATTGTTGCTTTACGACATCTTCAACTATTTCATTTTTTGCCATTCTAAGTCTCTGGACTACAATTTCTGCTTGACCTTGATTTCCTCGAATGTCTCGAGTATGTCGCCTTCCTTGATGTCGTTGTAGTTGGTTATTGATATACCGCAGTCGAAGTTGGTTGCCACTTCTTTGACATCATCCTTGAAGCGCTTGAGGGCGAGGATGGTGCCTGTGTGCTTGACGATACCGTCGCGGATGACACGTATCTTGTCGGAGCGATGTACTTTTCCGCTTGTGACGAATGCGCCGGCAACAGTTCCGACCTTGGAGATGTTGTAGACCTGACGTACTTCGATATTGGCTGTGACTTCTTCCTTGATTTCAGGCGCGAGCATACCTTCCATGGCACTCTTGACTTCTTCGATAGCGTCGTAGATGACAGAGTAGAGTCGGATGTCGACACCTTCCTGATCTGCCAGACGGCGTGCTGCCTGTGAAGGACGAACCTGGAAACCTATGATGATGGCATCGGATGCTGCTGCAAGAGTTACATCGCTTTCACTTATCTGACCGACTGCCTTGTGGATGACATTAACCTGAATCTTGTCAGTAGAGAGCTTGATGAGTGAGTCGCTGATGGCTTCGATAGAACCATCCACGTCACCCTTGACAACGATATTGAGTTCCTTGAAGTCACCGAGTGCGATACGGCGACCGAGCTCGTTGAGGTCTACGCGCTTGAGTGTGCGGATACCTTGCTCTCTTTTAAGTTGGTCACGTTTATGTGCGAGTTCCCTTGCTTCCTGTTCTGTTTCCATTACATGGAATGTATCGCCAGCCGTAGGTGCTCCGTTGAGTCCGAGAATGAGTGCAGGTTCTGCTGGGAGAGCCTGCTGAATCTTCTGTCCTCGTTCGTTGAACATAGCCTTTATTCGTCCGAAGGCTGTTCCAGCAAGCACTACGTCGCCTTGGTGGAGTGTTCCGTTCTGCACGAGAATAGTTGCAACATAGCCACGTCCCTTGTCGAGAGATGATTCAATGACAGAACCCATTGCCTTTCTGTTCGGGTTGGCCTTGAGGTCCAGCATCTCGGCTTCAAGGAGTACCTTCTCCATAAGTTCGTCGACATTGAGACCCTTCTTTGCACTGATTTCCTGACACTGATATTTTCCGCCCCAGTCCTCTACAAGATAGTTCATCTGTGAGAGCTGCTGCTTGATTTTCTCTGGGTCAGCTGCAGGCTTATCTATCTTATTAATGGCAAATACCATAGGGACATTGGCAGCTACTGCATGTGCGATGGCTTCCTTTGTCTGTGGCATTACGTCGTCGTCGGCTGCAATGATGATGATGGCGATGTCCGTAATCTTGGCACCACGGGCACGCATTGCGGTGAATGCTTCGTGGCCTGGTGTGTCGAGGAAGGTGATATGTTTACCATTCTTCATCTTCACGTTGTAGGCTCCGATGTGCTGAGTGATACCTCCAGCTTCGCCAGCAATCACATTGGCATTGCGGATGTAGTCGAGAAGAGATGTCTTACCATGGTCGACATGACCCATGACGGTGATGACAGGGGCACGTGATACAAGGTCCTCGTCGGCGTCTTCTTCGTCTTCAATAGCATGAGTGACTTCCTCGCTGACATAGTTGGTTTCATATCCGAATTCTTCAGCTACAATGTTGATTGTCTCTGCATCAAGTCGCTGATTGATGGACACCATGAGCCCGAGTGACATACAGGTTGAGATAACCTCCGTAACAGAAACATTCATCATGATGGCAAGGTCGTTGGCCGTAACGAATTCTGTAAGCTGGAGTACGTTGTTCTCTGAGTCTTCTTCGGCAAGTGCTGAAAGACGGTGACGCTCACGGTTTTCCTTACGGTGCTTTACGCCACTCTTGACTGACTTGGTTGTAAGTCGTGCCAATGTTTCCTTTACCTGCTTTGCAACTTCCTCTTCAGTGAGTTCAACTTTTGCGTTCTTCTTATTCTTCTTGTTCTTCTTGCCTCCGCCTTGCTGGTCACGGCGCTCGTCCCTCATCTCACGACCTTTCTCTCTGCGGTCATCCTTATTGTCGCGATGGTCGTTCTTGCCTTTATTTTTGCCGTTATCATTCTGCGGATGGTTCTCTCTCTTCTGGTTTTCGACGGCTGCGTCAATATCAACTTTGCCTTTGTTGATTCTTTGGCGTTTCTTCTTGTTTGGGTCACTGCTGTTGCCACCGATTTCCTTTATGACGGACTCCTTGTACTTGTTCTTGGCTTCCTGACGTGCAGCTTCCTTTTCTTCACGTTCCTTTTTCTTCTCTGCTTTGCTCTTCTTGTCAGGACGAGTCTTGGAGTTGATGGTAGAGAGGTCGACGAATCCTACTTTCTTGAAATTAAGGCCAGGACTTGGTAGCTCAGGACGGAATACTTCGTCTTTTGGTTTTTCTTCTTTCGGAGTTTCTACCTTAGGTTCTTCCTGCTGAGTTGTTGGCAGTTCTGGTTCTTCCTGCTGTACTTTTGGCTCGACTTTTGCGATATCCTCTTCTTCCTTCTTGCTGGCAACAGGTTTCTCTGCCACCTTCTTCTCTTCCTTGGCAATCTTACCGACAACCTTGAAGCCTACAGCCTTTTCATTTTCACTCTTTGTATGGAAAATCTCTTCAGACTTTTTCTTTGCAGCTTCTTCCTGGAGACGTTTCTCGCGTTCCTTCTCCTTACGCTCTGCGCGTTCCTTCTCCTCCTTCTCTTTCCTGCGCTGAATGTCTAATTTTGTTTCCTGGTTCTTGTCCTTGTCTGCGCCAAAGGCGGAGGCGAGTGCCTGATACTGCTCGTCAGATATCTTTGCGTTTGGAGTGGCATCCTCAAGAGCCATGCCTTTTTTCTGAAGGTACTCGGCAACGGTGTTGATACTGACGTTCAGCTCTTTTAATATTTTATTTAATCTTATTCCCATTGGCTGTCGTCATTTATTAGTCTTCAAATTCAGCTTTGAGGATTCTCAATACTTCGTCTACAGTGTCCTCTTCGAGGTCTGCCTTTTCGATGAGAAGTTCGCGTGGTGCGTCGAGCACGGCACGAGCAGTGTCAAGTCCAATGGCCTTGATAGCTTCGACAACCCATTCTTCGATTTCGTCCTTGAATTCGTCAAGATAGATGTCGTCGAGATTCATATCGTCTTCGGCAAGTTCACGGAATACGTCAATGGTGTAGCCTGTGAGCATACTGGCGAGTTTGATGTTCATACCATTCTTTCCGATAGCAAGTGATACCTGATCTGGCTGGAGATATACTTCTGCTTTCTTGTTCTCTTCGTCAAGGTTAATTGAGTTGATGCGTGCTGGAGACAGTGCGCGCTGAACGAGTAACTTCATGTTTGGCGTATAGGTAATCACGTCGATGTTCTCGTTCTTCAGCTCGCGGACGATACCGTGAATACGGCTACCCTTTACACCTACACAGGCTCCTACAGGGTCAATTCTGTCGTTGTAGCTCTCCACTGCAATCTTGGCTCTCTCACCTGGAATACGTGCAATCTTGTGGATTGTTATAAGTCCGTCGCTGATTTCAGGAACTTCGTTTTCGAGGAGTCTCTGGAGGAACATCGGGTCAGTACGGCTGAGGATGATCTTAGGATTATTGTTGAGGTTGTCTACCTTCTGAACAAGAGCTCGTGCTGTCTCTCCTTTGCGGAAGAAGTCGGTTGGAATCTGTTCTGTCTTTGGGAGAAGAAGTTCGTTCCCTTCGTCATCAAGAAGAAGGATTTCACGCTTCCATATCTGATAGACTTCACCGGTGATGATAGTTCCTACCTTGTCAGCATACTTGTTGTAAAGGTTGTCGTGCTCCAGTTCGAGTATCTTGGAAGCCATTGTCTGGCGGAGATTGAGGATGGCACGACGGCCAAAGTCGCTGAAGTTAATTCTCTCGGATACATCTTCGCCGATTTCATAGTCTTCGTCAATCTTCTGTGCTTCCGTAAGACTGATCTGAGTGTTTTCGTCTTCGAGTTCGTCGTCTGCAACTACCTGACGGTTGCGGTAGATTTCAAAGTCGCCTTTGTCGGGATTGACGATTACGTCGAAATTCTCGTCTGAGCCATACTGCTTCTGCAGTACACTGTGGAATGAATCTTCTACTACACTAATCAGGGTAGTGCGGTCAATGTTCTTTTTCTCCTTGAATTCCTTGAAGGTTTCAGAGAGGTTTGCTTGTTCAATGCTTTTCTGTGCCATTTCTATATGTTTTATTTTGTTGTTCCGGATTATGTGTGCGATTAATCAAAGTCAATGACGACTCTCACGTTCTTGAATTCTTCGAATGTCAGCGTTGTCTTGTCGTCGATAGTGATGCTTTCTGGAGTTACGGCTGTCAGTTTGCCGATGAGTTTCTTGTTCTCCTCTGTCAGCACCTCTACCTTGTTGCCAATGTTGTTTTCGTACTGCTGCATTACCTTAAATGGCTGACCGATACCAGCAGAACCGACTTCAAGTTCAAAGTCCTCGACGTCTCTGTCGAAATGTTCTTCGATAAAGCGGCTGAGATCGCAGCAATCGTCAATCCAGACGCCTTCCTTGTTATCGATTTCGACAATCACCTTGTTGTTCTTGTCGACACTTACTTCCACGAGGAAATATTCCTTATCCTGGATCCATTCCTCTACGCATTGTTGTACTTTGTTTTTATCAATCATGTTCTGTACTAAAAAGATTATAAAAAGGAGGAACTTTTCAGCCCCTCCATCTTGGTTTTCTTCTTTACGATGCAAAATTAGTGAAAAAATTGGTATTGACCAAATTTTTTTGATAATTTATCATCGAAAGTACTCATTGTTAACAGAATTGAGTGATTATATTTTTTTCAGATAGTCGATTTGATAGTCAACGAGTGAATCAGAGAACACGTCCTTGCTTGTGTAGATATGTCTTGATTTTTCCAGTTCGTCAGCAGCTTCCGCACAGGATGCCGGTAGTTGCTGGAGTGAGTCATGGAGTTCCTTGTTCTTGGCATCGTGGATATTTACCCCGAGGTCGACGTAGGTCTTCTTTGCTACTTCCAGAGTTCCGTCTGTCTCAAATCCGTGACGTACAGCGCAGCAGAGTGCGGCCATCAGTAGATAGATGTCTGCCATGCCGTCAGAAGCTCTCCATTCAAAGGTCTGTTTGTGTGCGAACTGAGGTGCATGCTGCCAGCCGAGTGGTACGCGAACTAATGCGCTGCGGTTCGAGAACGACCAGCACAGGGATGTAGGGGCTTCCTGGTGAGGAACGAGGCGCTGGAAGGATGCCTTGCTTGGATTTCCGAATGCGGGTAGCGATGTGCCTGCAAGCATAAGTCCTGCAATGGCTTTCTTGCATACATCTGTCAGTTCTCCGTTTTCGGTCATTACAGACTTGCCGTCGCGTGTGAATTTCATGTGCACGTGCAGTCCGCTACCTGCCATTCCTGCTGTGATCTTTGGTGAGAACGTGAGTGTCACTCCATAGTCGTAGGCAAGTTGGTACATAACCCACTTGGCAATGACAAGCTGGTCGGCTGCATCTTCGATGTCGGTAGGGAGAAATTCTATCTCATTCTGTTCATAGAGTTTCCCGTCTTGTGAGAAGTTGCCTACTTCGCTATGGCCGTACTTGATAAGTCCGCCACACTGGGCGATGAGCCTCATGGCGTCTGTTCTCAGGTCGGCATATTTGCAGTAAGGAGCACTCTCGTGATATCCTTTCTGGTCAGGAATCTTGTAGAGTTCCTCGTCGTCACCCACTACGTAGTATTCCAGTTCTCCCATAGTCTGCATCTTCATGCCTGTCTCGGCTGTGAAAACCTCACTGGCCTTGTGGAGGATGTGTCGTGGGCTGCTCTCGAATGGTTTTCCGTCACGGTCGTAATAGTCGCACAGGAGGTCGAGGGTAGGAACGTCTGCAAATGGATTGACGAATGCTGTCTTGAAGCGAGGCATTACATAGAGGTCACTCTTTCCTGCCTGGATGAAGGGGAAGAGACTGCTGCCGTCTACTCGCTCACCTGCGTCAAGTATTTCTTCAAGGTGCTCCTGCGAGTGGATTACGAAATTAAGAGTCTTGAGATTTCCATCCCATCCCTGATAGTGGAAATTGATGAATTCAATCTCGTTGTTTACACAAAAGTTCACGATGTCATCCCTCGTGAAATCGTCTGGCTCTTTCTGGAGGAACTGAACCACTTGATTTGGGTTCATGCTGAATTTCTTATCCATTTTATAATAGTTTAGTATGTTTCCGTTTCCGTATCTGTAATTAAATATATCCCTGCTTTTTCAACTCGTCTGCTACAACACACACTTCGTCATACCATTCCTGACCGAATTTGCGTATGAGGGGTTCCTTGAGGAATTCATAGACTTTCACTCCCTTTGCCTCGCCGAGTACTCGTGCTGCCTTGCAGACATCCCACCTGTGGTAGCTGAGTGCAGGCATATTTCCTGTAATACTCACCCTTATCGGATATAATGAGCAGGATATTGGCTTGCATTTCTGTATTGTGCAGTATGTGCAACCATTCTCATCCTGTCGGGCAAAGACGCAATCCTTGCCGTTTACGATACTTGTCACGAGTTCTCCTGTGGGGTCGGGATATACCACTCCTTGCTCGTGTATGATTTTCTGTGCCTCTGGGGTGAGTTTCTCCCACACCTCTTCTGATGCGGTTTCGAGGGTGTCAATCTCGTCCATCAGTACTGGTGCTCCTGCATCGCCTTCTACGCAGCAGGCTCCCTTGCAGGCATCTATGTCACAGAAGAAATATTCCGTGAAGATGTCCATAGATACTAATGTGTCGAGTATTTCAAGTATCATATCGCAGTATGAGTGTTGTCGTTGTTGATAAGTTCCATGAGTTGCGCTATCCGTCCGTGCAGTTGCTCATATTGTGGTGCTGCCTTGAAGTCAGCATTTCTTTTCAGAATCTGTTCCACAGGACTCTGGCTGTGCTGATAACTTGCCAGCTCGTTCTGCATCTGTACCTTATGGGCGGCGTATGACATGATCTCCTTTTCTCTCGCTTTACGGAGTGAAGTGCAGACGGGGATTAGCACGGCAAGCACCACATTCTCCACGAGGTTATGTCCCTGTATATACAAATATGTGTTCTCTGGTGTCACTCCTAACTCCCTCAGCTCATCTTTCAGTGGCTGAATCTTTCCTTTTGCCTCGGGGCAGTTATGCTGGAACGATGCGATTTTCCTGTTGCTGTCCCTCCGTATGTGTTCGAGGGTCTCTTCCGGGTTCTGGATGTTAATCTTTTTTGCCGAGACGAAGTTGTTGAACGAGGTCATTGGAAATTCGTTTGCCCTTCCAACCCTGTGAAACCATACCTGCCAGATGAAGAGGTCGTATATGGTTCGTGAATATTCTTCGAGGAAAGCCTCGAAGTCAAACAACTGATGATCGTTGAGTGTCGCAGTAGTACATACATTGTGTAGGCTCGGGGCGTAGCAATGATAATTCTCTATGGCATAGACGTAGGTATGTACCACGAACGGGTTATCCAGCATGCTCTTGCTGAATTCGTTGTGGTCGCCTACGAGGTAGTCGTAGTCTGCGTCGACACAGGCAATCAGGCTTGTGCCGAGGTTCTTCCCCAGGTTGTTCATTATGGCCGACTTCTTTCCTCTGCTCAGGTTGTTGCGTGATGGTAGCACGATTTCGAATCCTGTGTCGTCTGTCTCGAACTCTCCGAGGATGTCTCTCCAGAAGGCAATGTCGTCATAGCTCTCTACGTAGGCGATGATTTTCATCTTCTTCCATTTCGGACGAAGATGGTTTGCCGCGTGAAAGTACTTCGATGTGACGTTGTTTGTAAGTCTGCTACCCATTAC
This sequence comes from uncultured Prevotellaceae bacterium, assembly GCA_937902455.1. GTDB lineage: Bacteria > Bacteroidota > Bacteroidia > Bacteroidales > Bacteroidaceae > Colivivens. Next base: position 46,954 of record CALELI010000064.1, read on the forward strand.
CTGTAAGTGTCTGTTATTTCTGTCACTGTGTCGAGCCAGCCGTTCATCACGATGGCAGGGGAGTGGGTAGAAAGGATAATCTGAACATTAGGATTTAGTGTGCGGATATGTTCCAGCAGGTGTTCCTGCCAGTCGATGTGCAGACAGATTTCAGGCTCGTCAAGCAACAGCACACATGGTTCCTGATTCTCCAGCAGTACGGTGAGGAGGATAATCAGCAGGTTCTTCTCTCCGGCAGAGAGCATGTATGGGGTTATGATGTCGTCGCCTTGCAGAAATACTAATCTGTTGTTTTCTCGGTCAATGACTTTGCCCGTATCGCTGAAAAGCTCGTCAATGAGGTCGCAGAACTGGTTCCATTGTGGATTGCCGACTAAATCCTCGTTTGTCTGCAGCTTATAGAGTTTCCAGTCAAGGTAGGTCTTCACATCCTTGTCGGTTATGGACTCAATCTGTGAGATGCTCATCAGAGGACTGTCGAAACTCTTCACGAAGTTATATTTTATGCTTGTGGCTCCTTCGGGGTAGATGTCAATATGGACTCCGTATGGTTCGAGCGACTTACGCTCGTTTATCATGTGAAGTCCTTTTGCTATGTGCGAGATGATTGTACTCTTGCCCATTCCGTTCATTCCGCTGAGCACGTTTACGCCCAACTGGAAATCAAGTGCCACACGATGTCCACCGTGCCACAACTGGTCGACCTCTATTCTTCTTATGTATTGTCCTAACATAGGGTATATAATGATTTTCCTGAATTCCTAATTTCCTAATTTCCTGGTTTCCTAAATTCCTTTTTCCCTTCCTTCACGACGATTCCTCTGTAGTCGTTGCCTACTTTGACGCCCTGCAGGTTGTACTGGCCTTTCTCTTCTGTGGAAGAGGTCGGGATTGCTTCGACGCCTGTTGCCTCGTCGATGATGTCCTTTATCTCCTGCTGGCTGAGAGGGTAGTTGTAAATCCTGAAGTCATCGAGGTAACCCTTCATCAGGTCGTACTTTGGCGACTGACCTCTGCCGAGATAACACATCACTGGCTGGATGTCAGCTGGACGGATATGCATCTCTGATGATTCACCTGCCAGTTCTCCGTCTACATAGAACGAGACTTTCTCGTCGCTGAATGTCACGGCAATATGTTTCCACGACAGTGCTGCGACCTTCTTTGCAGAGAGGACTTCTTCCACTTCGCCGCATTTCAGTACAAGTCGCATGTCTGAACCGCTGTTTGGAATCACACACATATATTTGTCTGTCCCGCTTCCGAATTCGAAGAATCTCTGTGTAGCGGTCGTTGGACTTGCCAGCTTTATCCATCCACAGATGGTCATTTCCTTCTGGTTTGCCACACTGTAAGGCAACTGAACATATTTCTTTCCGTCGAGTGAGAGCGAACTGGTACCGGACTTCACCATAGAACCGATTGACGAGAAGGTCTTGGTTCCGTAGTGTGCTGCGTCAAAATGATTTTCGGATGCGTCCGTAATCTCCTTGTCGAACTGCAGCTGACAGATTAGTTTCTTCTCTCCACTTGTCCTTGCCGTGACGGCCTCTGATGCTTCCGAGGTGTTGACACTCTTGTCTACAGCCTTGATTTTGTACTGGTAGCTGACGTCTGACCAGCACAGGTTGTCGAGGAACTGACAGCCTTTCACGTTTCTCGCAATCGTGTTCCATTCCTCTTCTGTCTCGGCTTTCCTGAGGATGGTGTAGCCGCTTATGTCCTCTTCGGTGTTGGCGTCCCAGCTCAGCAGGATACTTGCCGAGAGTGGCTGTGCCTCAAGGCCTGTAGGCGTGGCTGGCGCTACGAGTTCACATTCTGCATCGAGTGGGAGGAATCTCCACAGTTGTCTGTTCCTGGCCAAGCCTTCCGTGGTGTTCTTTGTCTGCTGAATGACTACTGAATTGGCATTCGTGCTGTTTGTGCCGAGTACGAGATTGCTGTGCTTGCTGTGAATGTAGTACCATCCGTCGCCGGCATATTCCATCCAGTAGAGTTCGTTGTCGCCTTCGCTTCCATTGAAGAGGTTGACGGCTCCTCCGCTGCTGAGGCTCCAGTTCCATACATCGGGTACCTTGTTTGACTGCACACCTCTTATTATATAGTAACTGAAGTCACCTCCGTGGGCAGAGTCGATAGGGTTGACCATCCATTGCTGATAGCCCTTTCCTATGTTCTTTGCGATGGTGAGAGGTGTTCCGTCACTGTTACTGCCGTTCTGGGTCGACATGATCATTTTCGAGGCCTTGTTCATGAGGATGTATGTGCCGTCAATGGCTGATGGCTGTACGTCTTCGCCGAATGTGATGTTGACGACTCGCTCGGCGTTTGTCTGTCCTTGCTGATAGCCGGAACCTCCTGGTGTCTGTACGAGGAACTCGCGCTGAGGACCATAACCGTCGAAGTACACGTCCTTTGCCGTACTGACAAACAGGTAGCTACTCTTGTTCGCCTGTCTCTCGCTTGTTCCGACGAAGGCTTCGTATTTGTTGTCGAGGGTATTTCTGTACACAGATCCAGCTGTCCAGTTGCTGCGGTCTTCGGCATAAGCCAGACGGTCTCCGAAACTTGCACGGCAGAACTCGCCGCGAGCCAGCCCGTCGAATCCCCACCAGATACCCTGAGTCATGCCGTACTGCACTCCCACCATTGCCTCCATGATGTTGTGCAACTCGTCGGCAGTACCAATCTTGCCGTCTGCCTTCACCTGAGTGAAGAAGTTGGCATAGTTATTGAACGAACCGGCCAGCTGGTGGGTGTTGCCTTCTGCAAGATAGGGTTTCAGGTAATTGTACCACGAGAGGGCCTCGTCGCAGTTCAGCGTGTTTCCTCCACAGAGACGCAGAGGGTCAAGTCGTGGGAACTCACCGCTTCTTACTGCCTTGCAGATGTCGAGAAAGTCGCCCTTTGTGCCTTGCCCCCATCCGTAGTCGGGCTCATTGAACGGAGCAATGCTCACTACGTTAAAGCCTTTTCCCTGAGCATATTCTACGGTCTTGTCGAACAGACGTGCCCAGTTCTTCGGGTCTCTCTTGTACATTGCCTTCACGTCGCCGTCACCTGGGTCGTCATTGAGAAGAATCTCCACGTGCTTGCCTATAAGCCCTATGTGGTTGAGTCGGCTGTTCAGCCTCTGGCGTTGCTCGTTGCTCAGTTCCCCCGTACTTGTCATGTCGAAGTTAGGATTGAACGAGGCTCGTGCCAGCTCTATCTGGTTCTTGCCGATAAAGGCAATTCCTCTTCTGATGTTCGACTCGCTGTCCCATGCCGTGTCCATTCCCCAGCGAATGTGGAACGGCTCGCCCTCATAGTTAAGGTCGAACGGCACGGTGCAGTTAGCCACCTTCCACGCCCTTACGTTGTCGCTGGCTTTCTCCAGCTGGGCAGATAGTTCAAGTGTGAGGAACGACAGCGTCAATGTCAGCAAAAATACCTTGAAAGTACCGTTTGCTGTGTGCTTGTCCGCAGTCTCTATGATATTCATAAGTCAATATTTAGTTTCAAATGCAAATATACACTTTTTTAAGTTATCATCAAAATAGTTTGGCAAAGTTTTACATGGAAATGTAAAAAATGGCGTAATGTATGTAAGGCAGGTCTTTTTTCTTAACGAATGACACCCGCATCCTAAATGAATGACACCTGCATCCTTAATGACGCAAAGTTCCATGATGCCTGACAACAAGGTTCGATACTACAGACGACAAGATTCCCGATTACAGACAAAAAGGTCTTCTATAGCTGAAAATAAGGTCAACGCATTAATAATGCAACGATAATTGCATTAATAATGCATTGCCACTTGCATTAATAATGCATTTGCAAACGCCTTATTAATGCATTGACCTTGTTCTCCGTTATAGTAAACCTGATTGTCTGCTCTTCTGGATGTTTGTATCAGTTCTCGTGGCCCTTATTGTGCGTGGTCAGAGCATTCTGATTGCAAGATGTCGAATGTGTGCGAACGAAAAAGGGAATGTGCCACTTTGATATGAACCCCGAAAATTATAAGAAACTTTCGGGGTCACTTCACTTTGACACGCAATCCATGCACACATTGTATTCATTTTTTCTTTGGCGCTACATGGAATTTGTAGGTTAGTGTTGCCATGACATAGCTTGGGATGGAGCGAACCCAAGTCTCGGTGCGTCCCTGGCTGTTGTAGTCTTGTGTGATACTGTTAATCTGCTGGAGGATGTCGTAGCCAGTGACTTTCAGCAACAGATTGTTCTTCATGAAGGAACGCGAGAGGGATGCATTCCATACCCAGTCGTTGGTGTTCATGGAAGGAGTGTCGTAGCCAGAGCGCATGTAGAGACCAAAGTCTGTAACGAACTGGATGTCACCAGGGAGCTGCAACTGACCGCTGAGCACGTACTGATGATTGAGCGTAGAGCGAGTAGTGAAGCCAGGGCGTTCGCTATCGTAGCGTGTCCAGTTCCATTTGCATGTCAGCGTTATTTGATTCTTACTGTTTGGCTTGCAAATGAGTTGCAATGACGGTTCTACTGCCTGCGAGTTGACCGTACTGCGCTCACCACCAATGAGATCTACGCTATGACGATATGTGTAATCGTTCTTAACCTCGTAGCCGAATATCTTATTGAGCGCATGGCGATGTCGCCAATGGAGGTTGGCATCCCAGTTGCCGTTGACGTTAGTCGGCTGATAGGTATAGACACCTGTGGCGGAATTGTAAGTGTAGCCAGTTGCGATGGCATTCTGCTGTATATTGAAGGTGAGACTCAGATTCTCGGTGATACCATCGGACCCCCAGTTACGGTATCGATTATAGTCAAAGTAAGTAGTAAGTAGATGGTTGTACGAGCTACGAAGATATGGATTGCCAAGCGTGATTGACTGCGGATTGTAAGCATCGCGCACATTCAGCAACATCTGCATGTCTGGAGCTTTGCCACGAGAATCGTACCAGAAACCATACCTACGTTCTATGTTGAGACCATCGTCATTTTTCTTCTTCATTTCGTTTTCGAATTCGGCTTGCAATTCCGGCATCAAAAGTCTGCGACTGAAGCATGTGTCGAGTGCATCACGATTGTATTGCTCGCGCTCATGCCACATCGTCACGGCAGGAGCCAATCTGAATTCATTGCGAATATTGCCACGTTTGTGATTGTATCTCAAGTTGACAAAATAGCGACTTGAAAATTTGCCATTGTCCTCAACGTACGAGTTCTGACGGTCGAAGCCCTGCATGAGGAGCTGGCGTGTGGAAGGCAATGCTCCCAATGCCTTGTCTGCCGACCATCCGTCCGTCTGATCCAATCTGTATCGTTCATGCTCTTTGTGTGCCAGGTTCCAAATGAGGTTGTTTCCGAATTGGATGGACAGTTCGCTATGAATATTGTATGTGTAGTTAGCGTGCAATTCGAATTGATTACTATGGCTTGGCGACAGATTGTAGCGATGTCGATAGTCATTCTGTCCCTGCCCCTGGATGTAGTCCAACTGGTAAGCGTTGTGCTCTGTACCGCTCTGCTGCTTGTGAATGAATCTAGGAGAGATGAACAGACGATCGCCAGAGGCTGTTTTCTTGTTGTAATTAACCTCTTGGCTGAAGTTCCAGTTAGTGCCATTTTGCAGACTCTCGGAGCGGGTCTTGCTGAGAGCAATGCTGGAAATTCCGGATTGGAAAGGATTCTGCATCAGTGTGTCCATCACCGCCACCACATCGCCGTAGGACGAAGGATTGGCATTGAACTGTGCCGACCGACTTAGCCCATTGCTTTCGCGATGGTTGTAATTGAGTTCGGTAATGAGGTGGAGGGCAAAGGGCTTCTTGAGGACGAAGCGGTTGCAGAAGTAGCCAGCAAAATCGTTGCTCTGACCAGTTTGGTGTTGGAGTGACCACGTGTCGCCGTTTGTCAAATAGGTGAGTGAAGATTGACGGCTCTCCGACTCTGTACGCGTCCACCTGCCACTCAGGTAGATGTTGTCCTCGTAGCGTTCCTGACGGTCATAGACACTGTACATCAGCGATAGGTAATTGTGGCGCTGCAAATCTGTGGGGATTATGTCATCATCATCCCACGATTCTCTGTTGTTAAAGCTGTTGTTGTTGATGTTGTTGGACATGGCAGAAACCATCAGACGTGACTGCTCTGAGAAGCGTGTCACAAAGGCACGAGGCTGATAGCGAGCATCATCATGCTTGCCAGTAGGCAGACCCCCAGCCAATTCTATCTCGCCCAGCCAACCTATTTTGTACTGCTTCTTCAACGTCACATTCAGAGTGTATTCCTTCTCTGCGGAATTAGCGCCTACGAGACGTGCACCCAGTTCATCCTGTTCGAAGACCTTAACCTGGTCCACAGTATAGTGAGGCAGATTCTTCAGCAGCATCTCCGTGCCACCACTCAGGAAATCCTTGCCGTCCAACTGCAACACATCCACCTTACGGCCGTTCACTTTTATCTCGCCATTGCTGTTGACTTCCACACCAGGCATCGCTTTCAGTACATCCTCCAGTACGGAACCATCGGGCAATGTGAAGGCATCGGCATTATAGACGATGGTGTCACCTCGGTAAAACATCTGCACCTTGGTGGCTGTAACCACCACTTCACGCATTCGTTTGCCGTCCACGATGATGCCGCCATCAGGGTCTTCGACATACTGCTTTGTGGATTTTGGCATCAAGCGTTTCATGCGGATTGTTTCGTCTATCTTATTTCTACGTCCAGTCTTTCCCACATGGTAAGGCATTCGCAGAGGTTCATAACCCTCATAGCGTACTTTCAGAATATAGTCACCAGGACGGGCTGGTACATCGAAACGATAGTAGGTAACATGCGAAGCACCATTGTAAGTTTCCGTGGCCCATACAGGATATTCCTTGGTCGTGTCACTCTCTGCAACCAACTTTTGAATCTCCCTTATTTTATTGACAGGCAGATCCATCGAAGTGAACTCGTCAATGAACTGAAACGAGAGCGTTATGTTCCTGCCTGTCCATCGCGGTGCAACAATTCTCACTGAATCTAGCATTGCATTACGTTCGTGCAATATCAGTATACCTAAATCATCAGTGGTAGGCCTAATCCAAAGCGTGTCATGTGCCACATGCGTTATTCGCATCAATATGTTTTGTTCCTCACAAGGCACAACGAACACGCCAGCATTGCTACAGGCTGCATGTTGGATGAGTGTGGTGTCTGCTGCATGAAAGAGGGATACGGTTGCGTATGAGAGCAAGGTGCTGTCCTGCCCCATCACAGTACCGCGATACTGGATGAGTTGTTTGCGAAGTGCTTCAACATAGATTATGTTTTCATTCACAATGCATCGTATCGGGTAGTATGCTGTGATTTGCTCCAATGCTTCAGGAACAGTTGCATCCGCAATGTCGGCTGTGATGATGAAATTCTCCAAATCATTGTTGATGGCACATATCTGGTATTCGTCTTGCATCAATGTCAGTTGCTCCAAAACCTCAGGCAAAGGTGTGTCTTTGAAGGAAACCGTGATGCGCTGGGCATGTATTGAGACGCATACCCACAATGCTACGAAAGGTATGAGAAGTCGCTTCATGACTATTTGCTTGTCTGTTCAATAATCAGGATATCACTCTCACGACGCACATTAAGGCGGTCAAAGCCATTCAGCAGATATAAGACTTCGTCCAAGGACTTTCGCTTGTCCCACGTCAGCAACATTCTTATTGCCTTTGTCTCTTCATCTGCAAATCGGCTTTCCACCTTATAATGCAGATCCATCTGCATCATGATTGAGTCAAGACGCACATCCTTGAAGAGTACGATGCTATCGCCTATGACCTTTATCTCTGCTTTTACTGTTGAAGAGTTTGTTGAAGAGTCTGTCTTTGGTGTCGGTTCTGCTGTCGCCTCTCCGAGTGG
>CALELI010000065.1 GCA_937902455.1 uncultured Prevotellaceae bacterium
CTGTAGGTTATGGCACGCTTCGCTGTAGGTTATGGCACGCTTCGCTGTAGGTTATAGTTTCTTTTCAAAAAAAGTTTTCAATCCAGAGATCATCTTTGCTACTTCTTCGAAATCAGCCCGCAACATTTCCACATCACCTTCATCTATATAATTCAAATCCTGCGCATTTTGCAATTGACTAAAAGCCTCCATTAGAGACCCAAAAGCAATTTCGCTGAAATGTACCTTTTCTTTAATGCTATCACGACCACTCCCTTCGGCAAGATTAGACGTAACAGATGTTATCGAACGTCTGATCTGATCGCCCAATGCATAACGTTCTTCCCTAGGAAACCTACTTTGAAGATTATAAACTTTCTTCACCAGTATCCTACTTTTTTGATATACCTCCAATGTTTCAAAACTAAACATCTGCCCCTTTACACTTTAACATTTAACCTTTAACCTATAACCTTTAACCTATAACCTATAACCTATAACCTATAACCTTTAACCTATAACCTTTAACCTATAACCTATAACCTATAACCTTTAACCTATAACCTATAACCTACAGCGAAGCGTCCTATTAACTAATTCCAGCAAAAATGCATTCTGCTCGTCCTTCGTCATGCTCGAGTTATCCAGCACCACTGCGTCCTCTGCCTGACGGAGAGGATTCATCTCCCTGTGGGAATCGATATAGTCACGTTCCTCCACGTTCTTTAAGACAGCATCGAGGGTCAATCCATCTGCCTGACCTTTCTCCTTCAGCTCATTGAACCGTCGCTGTGCCCTCACCTCAGCACTTGCCGTCACGAACACCTTCAGTTCAGCATCCGGGAACACGGCAGTACCGATGTCACGCCCGTCCATGACGATTCCCTTTTCCTTACCCATCGCCTGCTGTTCGACAGTCAGCTTCTCCCTGACAAACGGCAACGCCGCAATCGGACTTACATAATTCGACACGACCATTCCCCTGATTTCCTTCTCCACTATCTCACCGTTCAGACAGGCGAGAGGCAGATTCGTCTCGGGGTCAAGACGGAAACTGATGTTCACGTCCTTCATTGCATCCTTCAGGCCCGCCTCGTCAATACAGCACTTGTCTGCATCATCGGGGTCCAGCGTGATAAAACCATGATTCAGGGCATACAGCGTAACCATCCTGTACATTGCCCCCGTGTCAACATAAATGTAGCCCACCTCCCTGGCGAGCCACTTGGCCATCGTACTCTTCCCGCAGGAAGAATGGCCGTCTATTGCAACTACTATCTTTTTCATCTAAAACGAATATGAGAGGTTTGCCGTAAGGGACGAAGCAGCTACATGGTACTTTCCCCAGGCAACACCGATTTTTATCTTCTTCACATTGATTCCTCCACCGATGGCCAGTCCTGCACTGTGACTCTTGTCGTCGGTTCCCGTGCGCATCTCCCTCGCACGAAGAGGATTATAACTGATTGCAAGCCATGTCTGCTTTGACGGGAAGATATCGCATCCAAGGGCGAAATTATGGAGAAACGTATTCTGCCAGTGAGTTATGTCAGTAAGCGTGAAAGTAAACCTCAGTGGAGCGTTCTCCATCTCCTTGCTCACTCCGAGAGCAAGATTAAAAGGCAGAGCCTCACGTGTATCCTGCAAGGCCTTCACCTGTCCTCCGAGATTCTGTCCCACCAGGCCTACCGACCATCCCCTGTCGGAGTCATAGTAATGAAGTCCAAGGTCCACACCGATGGCAATACTGTTGAATTCGCCATAATTGCTGAACAGCGCCTTTGCCTGTACACCGCCGCTCCATCTCTCGCCAAGAAGGTAGGTGTAGCCACCCTGGACATTGATGTCGCTGGCAGAGAACTCACCCAGAGTCTCCATCTGGGCATTCGTCTCAGTCATCGTTCCATAGCTGAGAACCTGAGCGCCGAAACCCAGAGTACCCCTGTCGCCTGTCTGCTTCACAAACGACGCACTCAGCTTATTGGTACTCGATATATATGATGTGTAACTGAAGTTCAGTGTATTGTCCGACACATAACTCAGCACGGCAGGGTTCACGAAGAGCAGCGTGGCATCATCCTCAGTCACCGACACCGCGTTGCCACCCAGTGCAGCAGAATGCGCCGATGCAGGAACCCGCAGGAACTCATACCCAGTCGAATATTCCTGAGCATACATCCGGCAGCACCCCAACGCACACACCACCATGCACATCACAATCCGTTGCATCATATTATTCATTCCCCTATTCACTATTCACTATTCACTCCGAGCGAAGCGAGGTAAAGTTTCCTTGCTGCCACAAACGAAGTCACCTCGCCATCCAGCACCATCCGTTCCATTGCAGGAAGCATGTCCTTTACAACCGGATTGAAATAGAAGCTGTTCTTCAGAGTCTCGTTTATACTTTCGTACATCCAGTACTTCGACTGCTCGTTCCTTCTCTTCTCGAAATAGCCCGACTCCTTCACGACCTTCACATAGTCCTCCACCATGTCGACCACCTTGTCCACATTCAGGTCGAAGAATCCGGAATAGCACACCACCTTAGGGTACACACCGCTCTCCGGTTTCGGGAAGAGATGCAGCGCATTACGGAAATGACCGGCAGCCAGTTCACACTTGTCCACATTATTGCCGTCAGCCTTGTTGATGGCAATACCGTCGGCAATCTCCATTATTCCGCGCTTGATACCCTGCAGTTCGTCACCAGTACCGGCCAGCTGGATGAGGAGGAAGAAATCCACCATCGAATGACAGGCCGTCTCGCTCTGTCCCACGCCTACCGTCTCCACGATAATCTTG
>CALELI010000066.1 GCA_937902455.1 uncultured Prevotellaceae bacterium
TGGCATACGTAAAGTCAATTCACGATTCATACTTCTTTTTACTATCTTTAACTTGCTGTTTTAGATACTTCCGCTCGGAAAAACTCAAATAAATTTGGTTTTTCGCTCGCTTATTCGTATCTTTGCATGATTTTATTTATTTTGATGTATTAATTGTACGCTACGACGTACATAAATTGAAGATCTAAGATGAACGTAATTACAAAGAAAGTCTCACTGCCTGACGGACGTGAAATCAGCATTGAGACAGGAAAACTGGCGAAACAAGCCGATGGAGCCGTAATGCTGACATTCAACAACACGATGCTCTTGGCCACTGTATGCGCCGCAAAAGATGCAGTACCAGGAACCGATTTCATGCCGCTTCAGGTAGAATACCGCGAAAAGTATTCTGCTGCAGGCCGTTTCCCTGGAGGTTTTACAAAGCGCGAAGGCAAACCTTCTGATGAGGAAATCCTCACATGCCGACTTATTGACCGTGCACTTCGCCCACTCTTCCCTTCAAACTACCACGCTGAAGTCTACGTCAACGTAATCGTATTCTCAGCAGACGGATCCGACATGCCAGACGCTCTCGCCGGCTTCGCAGCCAGTGCAGCACTCGCAGCTTCCGACATTCCATTCGAAGGGCCAATCTCAGAAGTGCGTGTAGCACGTATTGACGGACAGTTCGTCATCAACCCTACATTCGAACAGCTCAAGAATGCCGACATGGACCTCATGGTCGGTGCTACCGAAGAAAATATCATGATGGTAGAAGGTGAGATGAAGGAAGTACAGGAATCCGACCTCCTCGCAGCCCTCAAGGCAGCCCACGATGCCATCAAGCCACAGTGCCGTCTCCAGAAGGAGATGATGGCAGAGCTCGGCAAGGACGTCAAGCGCGAATACTGTCACGAAGACAACGACGAAGAACTCCGCGAAGATGTCCGCAAGGTATGCTATCAGCCAGCCTACGACGTCACGAAGCAGGGACTCGAGAAGCATCAGCGTGCCGAGGCATTCGAGAAGATAATGACCGACTACGAAGAAGCTTACGCAGCAGCACATACAGAACTCACAGAAGACGAACTGGAAGCAAAGAACGCCCTCATCGAGCGTTACTATGCCGACGTAGAGCGCGATGCAATGCGTCGCTGCGTTCTCGACGAAGGTGTGCGCCTCGATGGCCGTCAGACCACCGACATTCGTCCAATCTGGTGCGAAGTAAGTCCACTGCCATTCCCACACGGAAGTGCAATCTTCACACGTGGTGAGACTCAGGCCCTCGCTACGGCAACACTCGGAAGCAAGCTCGACGAGAAACTCGTTGACGGTGCACTCGAGAAGTACTACAGCAAGTTCCTCCTCCACTACAACTTCCCTCCATTCTCTACAGGCGAAGCAAAGGCCCAGAGAAGCGTAGGGCGTCGTGAGATAGGTCACGGACACCTTGCATGGAGAGGCATCAAGGGCCAGATTCCAGAGGATTTCCCTTACACAGTACGCGTTGTCAGCGACATCCTCGAATCCAACGGCTCTTCATCAATGGCTACAACTTGTGCCGGAACCCTCGCACTCATGGACGCAGGTGTTCCTATCAAGAACCCTGTAGCAGGTATCGCCATGGGACTCATCAAGAACCCAGGTGAGGACAAGTACGCTATCCTCAGCGACATCCTCGGCGACGAAGACCACCTCGGCGACATGGACTTCAAGACCACAGGTACTAAGAACGGTCTTACAGCCACTCAGATGGATATCAAGTGCGACGGACTCTCCTACGAGATTCTCGAGAAAGCCCTCATGCAGGCAAAGGCAGGACGCGAGCACATCATGGGCGAGATGATGAAGACCATCTCCGAACCACGTGCCGACTTCAAGCCACAGGTACCACGCATCGAGCAGATCATCATCCCTAAGGAGTTCATCGGAGCCGTCATCGGTCCTGGTGGCAAGATCATCCAGCAGATGCAGGAAGACACCAACACAGTCATCACCATCGACGAAGAAGACGGAGTTGGCAAGGTTCAGATTTCTGCACCCGACAAGGCATCCATCGATGCCGCAATGGCAAAGATCAAGGGCATCATAGCAGTTCCAGAGGTAGGCGAAGTATACGAATCCACCGTCAAGTCCATCATGCCTTACGGCTGCTTCGTAGAATTCCTCCCAGGCAAGGAAGGACTTCTCCACATCTCCGAAATCGAGTGGAAGCACCTCGAGTCAGTAGAAGAGGCAGGTATCCACGAAGGCGACAAGATTCAGGTGAAGCTCGTCGGCACTGACCCTAAGACAGGTAAGTTCAAGCTCTCCCACAGAGTCCTCACCGAGAAACCGGAAGGCTACGTAGAGCGCGAACGTCCACAGCGTCCTCCACGCCAATCACGCGAAGGAGGTGA
>CALELI010000067.1 GCA_937902455.1 uncultured Prevotellaceae bacterium
CTACTAACCAGTCACTCTCCATATCTCCAGACATTAACCGACCTGAATTCAGAAGTATCGACTTCGACACACTCTGCGATGCCTACACGGAACAGATGACGGCACTGATAGAGGGTGGCGTGGATGCCTTGCTGATAGAGACAATCGTTGATTCACTGAATGCCCAGGCAGCACTTGCTGCAGCAAGAAAGGCGTTCGAGACGACAGGAAAGAAGGTGCCTGTGATGCTCTCTGCAACTATTGCCGACGCTGCGGGACGACTTCTCTCTGGTCAGACGCTCGAGGCATTTCTCATTTCGGTAAGCAATGCCGACATATATTCCTTCGGATTGAACTGCGCTTTCGGTGCTGCCCAGATGAAACCATATCTGAAAACTCTTGCCGAGATCTCTCCGTTCAGGGTGAGTGCATATCCTAATGCGGGATTGCCAAACGAGATGGGCGAATACGAACAGACTCCCGAGGAAATGGCAAAGGTCGTAAGTGAGTTCGTGGAGGAAGGGCTGGTAGACATAGTAGGTGGATGCTGTGGAACTACACCGGAACATATAAGGGCACTAAGGACCCTACGGACCCCTCCTGACCTCCCCTTTCAAGGGGAGGGACGAAGGACAGAAACCTTGAAAGGGGAGGGACTTTGTTCTTTGTTGCTGTCGGGAAATGACGTGTTCAGGGGGGACGGGCATTTCATCAATATAGGGGAGAGATGTAATGTGGCAGGAAGCAGGAAGTTCCTGAGGCTGATAAACGAGAAGTCGTACGATGAGGCTCTGCAGATAGCACGCAAACAGGTTGACGATGGGGCTATGATACTCGACGTCAATATGGATGACGGTATGCTGGACGCAAGGAACGAGATGGTCAATTTCCTCAACCTGATGGGAAGTGACCCTGAGATTGCGAGAATCCCGTGGATGATTGACTCGTCGCAGTTTGACGTCATCGAAGCTGCTCTGAAATGTATTCAGGGCAAGCCGATAGTCAATTCGCTGTCGCTGAAGGAGGGTGAGAAAGTCTTCCTCGAGAGGGCGAAGAGGGTCAAGGAACTGGGTGCAGCCCTTGTAGTGATGGCGTTTGACGAAGATGGTCAGGCCACTACATACGACAAGAAGATCAGCGTGTGCCGGCGTGCCTACGACTTGCTGACAGAGAAAATCGGATTTAATCCCAACGACATAATCTTCGACCCGAACGTGCTGACGGTGGCTACCGGCATGAAGGAGCATGACCGATATGCGCTTGATTTCATAGAGGCGACGAGATGGATTCACGAGAATCTGAAGGGTGCGAAAGTATCCGGAGGAATCAGTAACCTCTCTTTCGCGTTCAGGGGCAATAACTACATAAGGGAAGCAATGCATGCCGTGTTCCTCTATCACGCCATCAGGGCAGGACTGGACATGGCTATCATCAATCCTGCCTCAAAGGTGATGTATCAGGACATTCCTGCAGACTTGCTCGAGGCTCTCGAGGATGTGATTCTCTGTAGGAGAGATGATGCCACGGAAAGACTCGTGAACATGGCTACTGCCTTCGCGGAGATGAAGACTGGTGACGTGAAACCATCTGCCGATACAGGGAAACCTGAGACAGAAATGACAGTCGGCGAACGACTTCAGCTGTCCTTGCAGAAGAGTAGCGAGGAACATCTCCAGGAAGATATTGAGGAGGCTCTGAAAGCTTATCCTTCGGCTGCCGATATCATAGAAGGACCGCTGATGGATGGGATGAGCAGGGTCGGTGAGCTGTTTGGCGAGGGAAAGATGTTCCTGCCTCAGGTCATCAAGACGGCAAGGACGATGAAGAGTGCGATTGAAATCCTGAAACCATATCTGGAAAAATCCGAACGGAACCAGAAGTCCGAGACGGCAGAAGTAGGAAAATCCGGAAGGCCGAAATACATCCTCGCTACAGTTAAGGGTGATGTCCACGATATCGGAAAGAACATAGCCGGAGTGGTGCTTGCATGCAATAACTTCGACGTGATAGACTTGGGCGTGATGGTTCCTGCCGAGAAAATCGTGGAGACGGCAATGCGGGAGAAGGCCGACTTCATCTGTCTGAGCGGATTGATAACACCATCACTGGCCGAGATGTGCAATGTGGCAGGCGAGTTGAAGAAGGCCGGTGTCAGTGTACCTTTGTTCATCAGTGGCGCAACAACTTCCGAACTCCATACAGCCACAAAGATAGCACCCCTTTACGACGGACCTGTATTCCACCTGAAGGATGCTTCACAGAATCCAGTCGTCGCCATGCAACTGATGGGTGACGAACGGGATGAGCTGATTGCAGAATTGAGAGGAAGACAAGAGGCCTTGCGCAGTGAGACAGCTCAGAGGCAAAAGGCATTACATGCTAACGGCTGTCAGTGCTGTCAGCCTTGCTCTGGCTGGAAGGTTGCAATAGAGCCAACATTCCTCGGAACAAGGAATATTGATATCCCGATTCATGATGTCAGGCCTTTCATCAACTGGATACATTTCTATAACCTCTGGAAACTGAAGACTGACGAGCAGAGAGAATCCACTCGACAGGAGGCAGAAACCATACTCGACAGGATTGAGGGCAGATATGGAATGAAGGCCACAGTAGGATTCTTCAAGGCACATTCTTCTCAGGATTCCATCTTTGCAGACGGAGTGGAACTGAACGTCCCTCAAAGGCTTGCCTCGTTTGTGGCGCCTGAAGGACATGACGACCATATCGGTGTGTTTGCAGTGACTGTCTGCAAGGAACTGGCAGAGGAAATGCAGGGTGACATAATGCTCCAGAGCATAGCCGACCGTCTGGCTGAGGCAACGAGTGAGTATCTCCACATGAAGGTGAGACGAGATTTATGGGGCTATGCAAAGGATGAGGACATCACTATTGACGAAATGTATAAAGCCCACTATCAGGGCATCCGTCCTGCAGTAGGCTATTCGTCTTTCCCTGACCAGAGACAGATATTCCGTCTTGCTCAGTTGGTTGATTTTGATTCCGTAGGTATTTCCCTCACCGAAAACGGAGCGATGTACCCTCAGTCATCCGTCTGTGGCATCTACATTGCCAACCCCGACGCTAAGTATTTTTAATTTTTAGAGTTCTCCTTTCAGGAATGACTTGAACTCGCTGAAGTCCTTGGAGAGTGATATGCTCTGCTTGGTACCTTGCATGAACGCCTGGAGCTTTGCTGGTATTGCAACGTCCTGGCCGATAATGCTCTCTACTGTGTCCTTGAACTTTGCCGGGTGGGCCGTCTCACAGAACACTCCGACTTCTCCTTCCCTGAGCTGCTCGGAGAGTGCACGATAACCGCAGGCTCCATGAGGGTCGCAGAGATAACCAGTAGCAGTGAAGACGCCCTTGATGGTTTCGGCAATCTGTTCGTTGGTGTATGTGGCACCACTGATGTCGGTACATATAGCCTTGTGGTCCTTGCCGTAGAGGTCGAATACACGTGCGAAATTTGACGGGTCGCCGACATCCATTGCGTTGGCAATCGTCTGGACAGATGGACAAGGATTGTATTCGCCTGACTGAAGGTACTCGTAGAACACGCTGTTGGCATTGTTGGCTGCTATGAACCGTTTGACTGGAAGTCCCATACGCTTACCGAAGAGTGCAGAGCAGATATTTCCGAAATTGCCTGAAGGAACACATACCACCAGTTCGTCGGCAAGCCCGAGTTTCTTCATCCGTGCATAGGCGTTGAAATAGTAGAATGCCTGAGGGAGGAATCGTGCCACATTGATGCTGTTGGCAGACGTGAGGCGCATCTTCTCATTCAGTTCCTTATCCATGAAGGCATTCTTCACAAGTGCCTGGCAGTCATCGAACACACCGTCAATCTCAAGTGCCGTGATGTTCTTGCCAAGAGTGGTGAACTGGCATTCCTGAATAGGTGATACCTTGCCTTTTGGATAGAGCACGTACACGTGAATGCCATCGACTCCGAGGAATCCGTTGGCTACGGCACTGCCTGTGTCGCCGCTTGTGGCAACAAGCACGTTGAGGGACCCTGTCATGCCTGAACCGGAATTCCTGCGGTTGATGAAATACTGCAGCATCCTTGCCATGAACCGTGCCCCGACATCCTTGAATGCAAGTGTAGGACCATGGAAGAGTTCGAGGGAATAGATGTTGTCGTTGACCTTCACTACGGGACAGTCAAAACTCAGTGTGTCGTACACGATTTCCTGGAGTGCATCGCCATCTACGTCCTCTCCGAAGAAGGCACTGGCTACATTGTAGGCAATGTCCTGGAATGTCATGTCCTGAATGTTGTCGAAGAATGCCTTTGGGAGGGTCTTTATTCGCTCTGGCATATAAAGTCCCTTATCTGGTGCAAGTCCTCTTACGACAGCTTCTTCTAATGTTGCAAGTGGGGAATTCCCGTTAGTTGAGTAGTATTTCATAATTTCAGGTTTTCTTATTTTCTGATTTCCTTATTTCCTTATTTCCTATATTCCTGATTCCCTGACCATCATGCTTCCATAAAGGCATTGATGAACTCGTCGTTCTCGAGAAGGCCGAAGGAACCTTCCTTGCAGGATAGTTCGTCGAACTTCTGTACGGCATCGGCTTCGATGTCCTTGTTCCAGATGAGGAATGGTACTGGTTCGCCAAGATGGGTGCGTATCTCTACCGGAGTGTGATGGTCGGGCAGGACGGCAATGGTGACGTTCTTATCCTTAAAGGCTTCGTAGATAGGGCGTATGATACGGTCGTCCAGATATTCGATGGTCTTGATTTTCAGGTCGAGGTCACCGTCGTGGCCTGCCTCGTCACTGGCTTCGAGGTGGAGAAATACAAAGTCATCTGTTTTCAATGCCTCGATGGCTGCCTGTGCCTTGCCTTCATAGTTGGTGTCGGCAAGACCTGTGGCGCCTTCTACGTTGATGCATCTGAGGCCGGCATAATGGCCGATACCGCGAATGAGGTCGACTGCCGTGATGACAGCACCTCGTCGTATCTGAGGAAAAGTGACTGTCAGCGGTGTCATTTTCGGACGGTAGCCAGGGCTCCAAGGCCAGATGGACAGCCCTTCGGGAAGGATTTCCTGTGACTGGATGATGAGGCGCGAGAGCAGTTCTGCCGTTTCCTTGCCCTCACCTTCAGCTGAAGGAAGGAGTGGCGTCCATTCCTCGTCGGGATGATCGTGAGGAGGATTGCAGACGATGTGTTTGTTTCCACCCTTGATGACAAGGAGATGTCGGTACTGTATGCCTGGTATGAATTTGATTCTGTCGGTACCAAGTCTGGATTCGAGCAACTGTATGAGTTCGGTACCTTTCTCGGTAGTGAGGTGGTTCCCATGATGATTTAATATCCTTCCGTCTTTCAGTGCGATGATATTGCAACGGATTGCCATGTCGTCATCTTCCATCTCGTAGCCGATACTGGCAGCTTCCAGAGGACCACGACCTTCGTAGACCTTGTCGAGGTCGTAGCCGAGTATTGCTGTGTTGGCTACTTCACTGCCTGGAGAATAGCCTTTGGGAACTGTTGCGAGAAGACCACAGCGACCATTCTTTGCCAGTAAGTCCATGTAGGGAGTATGGGCATATTGCAACAGGGTTCTGCCTCCAAGCCTCTCGACAGCATGGTCAGCCATACCGTCGCCAAGTATGATGATGTGAGGACCCCTCATTTAGATATTGGCTATGCTCATGATGTCGGCAAAGACACCTGCGGCGGTTACACTTGCACCGGCTCCGTAGCCCTGGATAAGCATCGGGTAGTCGTGGTAGCGTTCGGTTGTCAGCATGATAATGTTGTTTGACCCTTCAAGTCCGTAGAATGGATGGCGCTCACCGACTTCCTTCAATGCGACAGAACACTGGCCATTCTCCATTGAGGCAACGAACCTCCAGCGCTTGTGCTCCTTGTCGAGCTCCTTGCGTCTTGTCTCGAAGTCAGCGTCAAGGGTAGGGAGATTCTTCCAGAAATCATCGATGCTGCAACTGAAGAACTCGGAAGGAATGAACAGGTCGGCCTTCACGTCTTCCTGATTCACCTTGTAGCCTGCTTCGCGTGAGAGAATCACAATCTTTCTCATCACGTCCTTTCCGCTGAGGTCGATACGCGGATCAGGTTCGCTGTAACCTTGTTCCTTTGCCATCTTAACCGTCTGGCTGAACGGGATGTCGGCTGAGATTGTGTTGAAGATAAAGTTGAGTGTTCCGCTCAGTACGGCCTCAATCTTCTGTATCTTGTCTCCTGAGTTCATCAGGTCGTTGATGGTGTTGATGACAGGAAGTCCTGCACCTACATTAGTCTCAAAGAGGAATTTCACATTCTTCTGTCGTGCAAGCTGCTTAAGCAATGCATAGTTGTCGTAGTCGGAAGAGGCTGCAACCTTGTTGGCTGCAACTACGGATATGCTGTGCTCGAAGAAGTCCTTGTAGCTCTTTGCTATATCAGTACTGGCGGTACAATCCACAAAGACTGAATTGAATATGTTCATGCCAATAATCTCCTCTTTCAGACGATTGAGGTCACATGGCTCGCTCTGTTCAAGGATTTCCTTGTAATGTTCGAGGTCAATGCCTTCTCGGGTAAACACTCCGTGCCGGCTGTTTGCAATTCCCACTATGTTGAGCTTGAGGTTTCGTTCTGACTTCAGTCTTTCCTGCTGTGCGCGGATTTGTTCGATGAGTTTGCCGCCAACTGTTCCGATACCGCAGATAAAGAGGTTGAGTTCCTGATATTCTGAGAGGAAGAAGCTGTCGTGAATCACATTCAGGGATTTTCTAAGGTACGAACTCTCCACTACAAAGGAGATGTTCGTCTCCGATGCACCCTGAGCACAAGCAATCACACTGATTCCGTTCCTGCCGAGAGTGCCGAACAGCTTACCTGCAATACCAGGAGTGTGCTTCATGTTCTCACCCACTACTGCTACCGTGGCAAGGTTGGATTCCTGAGTCATAGGGAACATCGCTCCCATTTCGATTTCCTTGCTGAATTCTTCGTTGAGCACGTTGCATGCCAGCTGGGCATCTTCGTTCCTCACACCGATTGATGTGCTGTTCTCAGAAGAGGCCTGACTGACGAGGAACACACTGATCTTGTTCTCTGCCAGAGTAGTGAAGATTCGGCGGTTGACACCAATCACACCCACCATTGAGAGACCCGAGACGGTGATGAGGCTCGTGTCGTTGATGGATGAGATTCCTTTGATGGCACGGTCTTCTGGCAGACAATGCTGAAGGATTACTGTGCCTTTCCCCTCTGGATTGTATGTGTTCTTTATGATGATTGGGATGTTCTTTACGCAGACAGGGTAAATCGTTGGAGGATAGACAACCTGCGCGCCGAAGTTACAGAGTTCCATGGCCTCGTTGTAACTCAGGTGTTCGATTGTGTAGGCAGTGTTGATGACACGTGGATCGGCAGTCATGAATCCGTCCACATCCGTCCATATTTCCAGCGCATTGGCTCCAAGGGCTGCTGCGAGTATGCTGGCAGTATAGTCGGAACCGCCTCTGCCGAGATTGGTGATTTCACCTGTGACACAATCCCTTGCAATGAATCCCGGCCATACGGCAACACTGAACTGGCCATTGACGAGTTCTTCGATCTCATTGATGAGGCTTTCGGTCAGTTCGGCATTGAGGATGTTTCGGTCGTTCTTCTTCTCTGTCTTGATGAATTCAAGGGAATCGTATAGTTCTGCACCGGAAATCACATTGCGGACGATGTTGGAGGAAATTCTCTCACCATAACTCATTATGGCGTTTAGGGTCTTCTCCGAGAGGTCCTTGATGAGGCACACTCCCTGATAGATACTTCTCAGTTCGTCGAACAGACGGTCAGCAATCAGAAGAGTCTCGTCCTTATGGTCTTGGGATGATATGACACTGTTGATGATGCCATGATGATAGTCAATCAGCTTCTGCAGGTCTTCTGTATAGCCGGCATCGCCTTTCTCAGCCTTCTTTGAGATGGCGATAAGGTCATCTGTAGTATCGCCAAGTGCGGAAACTACGACTATGACCTTCTCTTCCTGAGATTCGACTATTTGCTTTATATGACTTAATCCTTCAACGGAGCCGACAGAGCTGCCGCCAAATTTCAATACTTTCATATACGTGGAATATTGTGGTTTTAGCTTTTGAGTGCGTTGTCAATGTCTTCGATGATGTCATCTACGTCCTCAAGGCCGATACTGAGACGGATAAGGTCAGGAGCGACTCCTGCCTCTCTCAGTTGCTCATCGGTGAGCTGGCGGTGAGTGTGTGATGCAGGGTGGAGAATGCATGTATGGCAATCAGCCACATGAGTCTCTATGGTTATCAGTTTCAGGGCATCCATGAACCTCTCTGCTCTTGCCCTGTCACCCTTCAACCCGAAGGCCATCACTCCGCAGGAACCCTTTGGCAGGTATTTCATCAGCTTCTCGTGTTCCTCGTCGTTCTCGAGGTCAGGATAGTGAATCCATGCCACATCAGGATTGTTCTGGAGATATTCAGCAACCTTCTTTGCACTCTCGGTATGGCGCTGGAGCCTTACTGGCAATGTCTGGAGTCCAAGTCCGAGATAGAAGGCGTTCTGAGGACTCTGTATACATCCGAAGTCTCTCATCAACTGGCTTGTTGCCTTAGTGATATATGCAGCCTTGCCGAAGCGCTGAGTATAGATAAGTCCGTGGTAGGATGGGTCAGGAGTACATAGTCCTGGGAATTTCTCTGCATGTGCGTCCCAGTCGAAATTACCGCTGTCGACGATTGCACCACCAACGTGGACACCCTGTCCGTCCATGTACTTAGTAGTGGAATGAGTCACGATATCTGCTCCCCACTCAAATGGGCGGCAATGAACAGGAGTGGCAAAGGTGTTGTCGACGATGAGTGGCACACCATGCTTGTGAGCTATCTTTGCAAAGCGTTCAATGTCGAATACACGTACGCCTGGATTCGAGATGGTCTCTCCGAACACCAGTTTTGTGTTGTCGCGGAACTGAGCCTCTATCTCCTCGTCGGTAGCATCGGGATCGATGAAGGTCACGTCAATGCCCATCTTCTTGAATGTACATCCGAACAGGTTGTACGTACCTCCGTAGATGTCGGCAGCACTTATCATGTGGCAGCCCGTTTCGCAGATGTTGAAGCAGGCAAAGAAGTTCGCAGCCTGTCCTGCACTGGTGAGCATACCTGCCACACCACCTTCCATGGCGGCAATCCTTGCTGCAACCATGTCATTGGTAGGATTCTGCAGACGTGTATAGAAATAGCCATCCTCTTCGAGGTCGAAGAGTTTGCCCATCTGCTCACTGTTCTCATATTTGAAAGTAGTACTTTGGATGATAGGCATCTGTCGAGGTTCGCCCTTCCCTGGCTTGTAACCAGCCTGTACGCATAAAGTGTCAATCTTGTTCATTTTACCTTATTAAATAATAAATTGGTGACAAAGGTAGTAATAAAAAATGAAAAATGAATAATGAATAATGAAATTTTTCATTACTTCACCTTTCCCGTTACCGGGCGAGAACAACAACGAGCAAAAAATAAGGCCCCCTGGTGAGGAACCTTATTGTCAAGCTGTACGGATTGCCGGTTTATTCTTCTGGCAAATGCTTCTTGTTGTAGATTACATGGTAGATGATTCCACCGATGATAAGAACAAGACTGCCGATTGTGTAGAGATTCTGGTCGAGAAGGTCGCGCATAGGGATTACGAGCATTCCGAGAATCAAAAGCACTGCACCCAGAACTACAAGGGCGATGCCGTAATAATTTTTAATGTTGTTGCCCATAAGAGTTAATATTTATTGTTGTTTGTCTGCTCTTTCTTGCCTCATTCCCCAGACGTGCTCTGATGCCTATCCGAGGTTTCGCAAGTGCAAAGTTAGGAAAAAAATTTTGCCACACCAAATATTTTTTATAACTTTGCATCCGCGTTTTTACGCATGAGAACTTTTTTTATTAATAATTAAACAGTTAAAGATTTATGAATCAGTACGAAACCGTTTTCATTTTGACTCCCGTTTTATCTGATGAACAGATGAAGGAAGCGGTTGAAAAGTTCAAGGGTCTCCTTGAAGCAAAGGGTGCCGAGATTCTCAATGTTGAAAACTGGGGCCTCAAGAAGCTGGCTTACAGCATCGAAAAGAAGTCAACAGGCTTCTACACATTGGTTGAGTTCAAGGCAGAACCTACAGTGATTGATGGATTTGAGTTGCAGATGCGCCGTGACGAACGTGTGCTTCGCTATCTCACAGTTAA
This sequence comes from uncultured Prevotellaceae bacterium, assembly GCA_937902455.1. GTDB lineage: Bacteria > Bacteroidota > Bacteroidia > Bacteroidales > Bacteroidaceae > Colivivens. The sequence goes on from CALELI010000067.1 coordinate 10,212, forward strand.
ACTTGACAAGTATGCTGCTCAGTATGCTGAGAAGCGTCGTAACTTAAAGAAGGAGGCATGATTATGGCAGCACAGAATGGTGAAATCCGTTATTTGACTCCACAGCAGTCAGACGTTAAGAAAAAGAAGTATTGCCGTTTCAAGAAGAGCGGTATCAAGTACATCGACTATAAGGATCCTGAGTTCCTCAAGAAGTTCTTGAACGAACAGGGAAAACTTCTCCCTCGCCGTATCACAGGTACATCCCTCAAGTATCAGCGTCGTGTGGCACAGGCTGTCAAGCGTGCTCGTCACATTGCATTGCTCCCATTCGTAACAGATTTGCTTAAGTAAAAAAGGAGGAAAGGTTATGAAAATTATATTGAAGCAAGATGTCCAGGGCTTAGGCTATAAGGACGACGTGATTGAAGTAAAGGATGGTTACGGTCGCAATTATCTTCTTCCTCAGCAGATGGCAGTCCTTGCAACTGACAAGGCAGTAAAGGCACTGAACGAAGAACTCAAGCAGCGCGCACATAAGCTCGCCAAGATCAAGGCTGACGCAGAAGCAGAGGCAAAGAAGTTCGAAGGTGTAGCACTCCAGATTGAGGCTAAGGTTTCAGACGGCCAGAATATCTATGGTTCCGTAGGCGTTCCTCAGGTTGTTGAGGCACTCCAGCAGAAGGGACTTGAAGTTGACCCTAAGAAGGTTGCTTTCAAGGCAGTAAAGGTACTCGGTCACCACGAGGCTACAATTCAGTTCCACAAGGAAGTTGCAGTTGTTGTTCCTTTCGAGGTAGTTCCAGACGCAGAATCTATCAAGGCTGCAGAAAAGCTCCGCGCTGACCGTAAGGCAGAAGCAGAGGCTAAGGCTGCTAAGGAAGCTGAAGCTGCTGCTGCAGCAGAGGCAGAAGAAGGTGCAGAAGAAACTGCAGAACCTGAAACAGAAGCTTAATAATACAGCAATAACACTGAAATCCCCTTTCCATCCGGAGAGGGGATTTTTTTATGTGTTATGAAAAAAATCCGAGAAAAATAGTTAATTCACAATGTTTTTGTGTATATTTGCAACGTGAATAATGCATTATTCGTTTTGCTTGTCTTTATGCAACACTAAGATATGCGAATGTATGATGTCAAAATGTTTTACTACTTTAGGTGTTGCGGAATTATCGGATTATGAGAAAATACCTTAGCATAGTGTTCCTGTTTTGTTCGCTGGCTGCGTATGCCGATACAATAACTGAGGAACAGGCGTACGAGATTGCCTGTCGTTTCTTTAGTGCTTCATCGTCATCGCACCGGTTGAAGAAAAATACTGCCACGCCCCGGATGTCGCTTGCGTTCAGGAAGGGTAGTGGAGAGACTGCACTTTATGTCTTCAACAGAGAGGGGGAGAATGGTTTTGCCGTGATTGCCGGCAATGATGCTCTTGATAATCCTGTAATTGGATGGGCCGATGAGGGAAACATCGACGAGAAGCACCTGCCGGAGGGGTTGACAGGATTGCTTCTTGGGTACCAGAAACAGTTGGAATACCTTCGTTCTCATCCTGAGAGTGGCCGAAAGATGGCTGGCGACGGAAATGATGCTCAGGTTGTAGTGGCACCACTCATCAAGACTCGCTGGAACCAGGCAGCACCATATAGTCAGATGCTCCCTTCGGGGCTCTATGTAACAGGCTGTGTTCCCACAGCCATGGCTCAGATTATGAAATACTGGGAGTGGCCGAGCCAAGGACGTGGCGCTCATACCAACCGTACATATCCCGACAACTGGGAACAACTGCTCAACGAAGGGCGTTTCGATGAACTGAAGGCCGGTCATGTCATTGCAACGGTGGATTTCTCACAGTCGGAATATGACTGGGACAATATGCTCGATGTCTATGGCAATACTTACACCGACAAGCAGGCTGAGGCTGTCGCCAAACTGATGCTCGACTGCAATACGGCAGCAGATGCACACAGTCTGGGATACGGTGGATACTCCGTAGGCGCAAATCCCGAGGATGCAGCGAAAGCCTTGTCGCGCTACTTCTCATATAGCCCTGAGTGGAAGACAATCCTTGGCGGTCAGGATTCCCTCATAATGCGGGAACTTGACGCCAAACGTCCCGTAATGTACTATGGATATGCATACTACCATGATCCTAACGGACATTGCTTCGTATGTGACGGCTATAATGATGCAGGTTATTTCCATTTCAATTTCGGCTGGTCGGGGACTGGCGACGGCTATTACCTCACGTCGCTCATCAATCCCCTGGAACAGAACTACAGCAACGTGTCCTTCGCAGTAATCGGCATCCAGCCGTCGAAGACCTCGTTCGAAAAGGACGGCGTGTGCTATGATTTGATAGATGATAGCCGTGCCGGAGTTATATACGCTATGACTTCCGACGCCAATATAGAAGACAAGGTGACGAATGACGGCAAAGATTACACCGTAACCAAGATTTTCAGCCGCGCCTTCGACAATTCTGACCTGGAGTTCAACGTCGTAAGGCTTCCTGCCACACTCGATACCATTTGCTCGGAGGCATTTTACCGTGCAAGTGTGAAGACTATCGACCTCGGCTCACTGGAGATGTGGAACAATGTATACTTCGCTGATCGCTATGCCAATCCCCAAAATCATTGGACAGTTGGAAATGGCTACCTGCTTAACGGTCAGCCTATTGTCAATCTTAACATTCCGGCTTCGTTAGGCAAGGTGCGCCCGCATTTTCTGCAATATAATATGGACCTCCAAAGCTTGACCTTCGAGAACGGAATAACCGAAATAGGCGATTCCGCTTTCTTCGGCTGCAGGAATCTTGAGTACGTGGATTTGCCACACACCTCCGTCAAGATAGGTAATGCGGCATTCTGCAACGGGGTAAACAACTCAAAACTCACGACCGTTTCAGCCCTCAACGTGGCAACGTCCATCGGTGACATGGCCTTTGCTGGTTGTCCTATCAGCACCATCGCGCTCAATGACGACCTTACATACGTTGGCAATTCCGCCTTCTCGCACCACAAGACAGAGTACATTGACATTCCGTCAAAGCTTGAGCGCATAGGCAGGCAGGCGTTTTATTCGGATAACCTGTACGGCTTCCGCGACAAGGAGAAGAAAAACACTTCATACAGCATCCATAACGGTGCCCTCTATAACGCAGAAGGCACCCGACTGTTGCAAGTGCCGACAATGGTGAGAACCAGTGGCAGTTATGGAAGACGCTATCAGTTTGGTGTCCTGAAAACTACCCGCACCATTTCGTCGGAGGCATTCGTTGGCTGCCGTGGCATTAAGAAAGTTATCATACCTGCATCAGTAATAGATATAGAGAAAGGCGCATTCTATTCTCTCGATGGACTCACCGACTTTACCAACTACGCAACCACACCACAGACAATCGAAGAAGGCACTTTTGCCGATTCGCCGTTTGAATATGCTTTGGCACGCAGGGCTAAGCTCCACGTACAGGAGGGATGTGGCGAGGCTTATGCTTCTGCACCATATTGGAACCGTTTCAACATTATCGAGGACATTCCTGCAGGAAGCACTCTTGTGCCTGGTTATGACGGTGAGATGAATGTCAACGGTTTCATTCTCACTTACAGTCTTCCAGAAGGCGGTAGGGAAGAGCTACGATGCCTGTTCTCGGATAACCCAGAGCTCACCGCCGACAGCAGGGGATTGATAGTGACAACCGACAAACTGAAAATAAGCATAGGATGGAATGCCGACGAATGCTTGTTAGATGAACTGATATTTACCGAACTTGATGAGCCAAACGGAATCGAGGAGATAAGAAATATGGACAAGCCATCTTATCTGTTCTCTGGTAATACAATCCGAATCTTGGGTCAGGGAAAAGATACGTCCGCCAGTCTTTATTCCCTTGATGGAAGACAGATACACTCCGCCAAGGTGACGGCAAATGGCGAAACACAGATTGTGCTGCCTGATGGTGGGCCGAAAACATACATCCTGCGTGTGGGAAGCCAATCGGTTAAAGTCCAGAAACGATGATAATATTAATTGTGAATTATGAATAAGAAGATATTTTTGTTTATGATGTTGATGGTGTTTTCTGTCATGGTAAATGCACAATACACTATACATGTAGTTGGAAAGGACGGTACTGACTATCCTACAGATATCAAGGACGTGGAACTCTTCCGCTGGTGGAGCCGGTGGCAACTGGAGATGGTGAACAAAGTCGGCAATACGATATACGTGCTTGACCCTCAGGACTTCAGTAAGATATACTGGAGCAAGAACCAAGCGCAGGAGGACGACAAGGTGGATGTGTACATGTGTGATGAACATCTCTCAGTACGGACGGCAGACTATAGCATAACACTCGACCCTACAGTCCTTTCTGACTCGGCTAAGTTGGTCGTGACACCTCGTTATGACCTGAAGGATCCGTTTGACGGCATGGCACGTCGGGCAGTAGTCTTCGACTTCAACCTTGAAGGCAAACACGAACTAACAGGCACAGCCGAAATACGCATACCTATCCTGGTTGACGAGGGGTTCATCCCTTGTGCCGGATATTTCAACCCCGACACAAAGAAGTGGGAAGCGGTAGATCACCATTACGACAGTTCCACGGGCGAGATGGTCATCACGACAGGACACCTCTCCACTTTCGGTGCATTCTCAATAAGCAACGAATATACCAGAGAGGCAAAACTAAACTATATGTACATGCCAGAACTGGAAAATACGAATATTTGTGACATTGCCTTGAAACTCAAGAGAATATTGGATGCTCCAGATTCTGAAATCCAGGCTATGAATGAATATCTGAACGATGTTGACGTGGTGAAGACACTCGGTTTGGATTTCGGATACTCTTCATTGGAGTCAATGGGCTTCCTGCCAAGCTTCTCGGAGGAGTTCGGCAAACTTGTCAGCAACGTGGGGGTGGGACTCAACATCTATCAAGTATGCCATGCTGCTTATGAAGGCGATGAGGCTTCCATAGCAGGAGGAACACTGAAACTCATGATAGGTCAGATAACGAGTGGACTGGCTTCCGCCCTTGAATCGTCCATCATGACGGCATCGATGAGTGCCGTCGCCTTCATCGACTATTCCTTAAACAAGTTCGCAACCACAGCAGTCGAAGGTCGCAAGGATATCTATCGTGCTGCCTATCGCCATTACTATTCCAAGGCTGGAAGCGGCTGCGCTACTTATCAGGATGGCTATGTGGGCTACCGCAGTGCCGCGGACTGGTACAATATCTTCTATCCGATTATGTCACGTACCGACCTTACCGAAACCGACCTGACTACCCTCATCGACGACACTGTCAGAACCTTCTGCAACCAGATTTGGGAAGACGAACTGGGACTTGCGGCTGCCATGAATGAGGCACGTAACATGGGATGGACAGGTGGCGGTGGCCTTAATGCGTCGATTAAGAAGGAACTCTCCGAAGAGTTCCGCAGTGAACTGTATAATGGCGTGTTCGTGAGCGTGTTTACGGCAATAAAGAGACATCTCGAGACAGAGAACTTCGATAAACTCCTGAAAGACGTTGAGAAATTCGGTTCGCTTATGAACCGTGTGGCAACCATTAAGTTTACGGATTCAAGCAAGGGAACGGAGGCTTCCGCGTTCAACGGCTATAAGGTACGCTTTGCTTCTATGCCTTCCGAAATACAGGACCCAGAGAAATGGGAATGTACGCTTGACGAAAATGGCAGCGGGAATATACAGTTCCGCGTGTTCCCGTATATCTCATACGGCTTCCAGCCAAAACTGGTGCTGGTCAACGACGATGACGAGGAAGTGGCAATGTACGAGTTTAGCCTTGACTATTCCAATGACCACCTGCAGCCTACCAACATTGACCTTGCTACGGCAGGCATCGACATCCCGGCTGCATTAGATGAATGGCAGTTTGAGATAACGCCAACTTCCATCATCCATTCCAACGGTGCCGTGTTCCAAATCCGCGACGAGTGGAACGACGGACTCAAGAAACTCTTTGATACCGACCGTACCATCTCGCCTGCTGCCGACGGCTCGTTTACTATCGAGCACGACGGACTGACTATCAGTGGCATCCTCAATCCTCAGACAGAACGCGGAGAGGGTACGTTCTCTGTCAATACCTCTTACGAATACGTTTCGCCTCTCACCTTAGAGCAAAGGGAGATATGGTGGACCGAAATATATAAGGAAATGTATGAGAGAGCCCAGCATGGCGAAAATGCTGCAGCCGTCTATGACGAAAAGACGGCAGAGTATCCAGAAACCATCTGGGATAACTGGATTTCATGTTCCGTGCAGCAGAATATTACGGGTACGTTCTCAATGAAATACTCTCAGAAGGAGAAGAAATACAAAATGACTTTTGAAGGTGAAGGAACATTCACGCTCGACGGAACGGGTATGTATTCATTGGACTACAACGAACGTGAGGGCAAATGCTACATAAATACTGACCGCATAATCGTGAAGAATGGCAAGTCGAAACTCAAGGCATTGCTGATATACTGATGAAACTCCTCTGGCTACGCGTGTGGTCTGTTCAATAGTTCTTATTTGTTCAGGGGTGTCCTGTTGATAAGGATGAGACGGCTGGTGTGTTCGGGTATGTCGTTTACCACTCGGCGGTCGAGGTTCTGCTGTCTGTCAGCAGAGAACTGGCTGCGGAGATGGAGGAATTCACGGTCGGCCCTGAGTACGGCCTTGCAGTTGGAGACGTCTCCGCTCATGAGGAATTTCATCGCCGCAACGAAGTCGAGCACTAACCGTGCGGGCAGAATCCACCAAATCTGATTGGTCGGCAGGTTCTTATAGAGCATCAGCAGGTTGTTCCTGAAGTTGAGGAATGTCTTGCGTGGATTGCCTTGGCTGAGTGTCGCTCCTCCAAGGTGGTAGGCAGTGCTTTCAGGTATGCAGACGATTTCCTTTCCGAGTGAGCGCATCCTCCAGCAGAGGTCGATTTCCTCCATGTGGGCAAAGAATCGCTCGTCCAGTCCTCCTGCAAACCAGTAGTCGCTGGCTCTTACGAGCAATGCTGCTCCTGTTGCCCAGAGAAGGGGAACGATATCGTCGTACTGTCCGTGGTCTGTCTCCACCTTATCTAATATGCGCCCACGACAGTAGGGATATCCGAACAGGTCGACGAATCCTCCTGCTGCACCGGCATATTCAAATTGGTCGGGGTGGAGCAGGGAGAGCAGCTTGGGCTGGCAGGCTCCGCACTGAGGATGGGAGTCCATGTAGTCGAGCATTGGCTGTAGCCAGCCGTCCTGGCGTATCTCTACATCCGAATTGAGAAGCAGGTAGTATTCGGCATCCATTTCTGCGAGTGCCTTGTTGTAGCCTTCTGCAAATCCGAAGTTCTTTTCCAGAGAAATGATGCCCACGCTGGGGAACTCCTCCCTGAGCATGAGGAGCGAGCCGTCGGTAGAGCCATTGTCGGCCACGATGACCTGCACTCCCTCGCATTGGGAGTGTTCTATCACGGAAGGCAGATATTTTCTCATCATGTCCTTTCCGTTCCAGTTGAGTATTACGATTGCGCACTTCATTTGCTGACGGTCACTTTTACAGGGCGTTGCAGGCTTTCCTTCCATTGTGCCACGGAAGCAAACCATGTCTGGGCAGAGTGATAGCCGTCTTTTTCCTTGTCGGCTCCGAAGGTCACGTAGTACGTGAGTTCCTTCTTTCCTTTTGCCTGGAGGATGAACAGGTGGTTGAGGTCGTCTTCCTTATATTGTTTCACGAATTCCTTCGGCACATACACGGCCAGGCCTACGAACTCGGGAGGGAACTGTTCCTTCTTGCCCATTTCGGGGTAGTCGCTTCCCCATGTCGCAGCAATTCCGTCTTCCACTACCATGCTGCTGGAGTTGGCTCCGTATTTCTGTGCTCCAGTGCAGAAGGTCTCGCTGCCGAGTGGCTCGTCGAACGTGATGCGCACTTCGGTCTCCCTGTGGCCGGCATACTGGATGTACCACTGGGTCATGTTGAGGGTGCTTCCGTTTGGGTGCTGCCAGCCCTTGTCGGTCACCTTGATTACTGTACGCAGAGGACCGGTTGCTACAACCTTCTGACCTCGGGTAGCTACGGGTTCTATGTTGAGAGGCTTGCCGTCGTATCCCTTGAACGAACCGCAGCCCACGCTGTTTCCTGCCCAGAGCACGTCGTTGCCGTAATCCTGTTTCATCTGTTCGGGCGTGGTGTAGAAATGTGTGTCGGCCAGTTCGAGTCGGCGTAGTTTCTTTCCGTAGATGTCGATGTTCTGTCTTTGGTCGAAATAGATTCTGTAGGCTGTGACTTCATTCTCCCATGCTGCTCCATGATGGTAGAGGTCGTTGTAGAGATATGATTCCCCGGGAGCCTCGAGCGAGGTAATCTTGGGGTATTTGTTCTTCTTGTCCTCGAGCATCATGTCGGCATAGGTGCGTGAGACGAAATGGGATGTCTCCACCTTCTCGTTGCGGCCAGAGAGAGTGACGGAATATTGCTGTGTCTCGCCTGGAGCGATGTCGACGAGAAAGACCAGTTCGTCAGGATAGGTGTCGCCGTCGAGGTCGTCGAGCTGGCATGGTACAGGATCGCTGCTGCCTTTCCTGGTAATCCTGGCCGACTGAACTTTCTTGTCCTCCAGCCGGATGACGACGGGCTCGTCCTTCTTTGCTTCGTTCCAGCTGTTCTTCACCGTCACGCTGTATGAAGAGGCTGCGTCTGCCGTCAGTGCAGTGAATGCAGCGAATGCCAGTATGAATCTTGTCATAGTTCTTCCTTTGAATATCGTATGGCTCTGTTTACGAACTGTGTGAATGAATATGTGGTCCTGAAGAGTCGTATTGCCTTCTCTATGGCATCATCGCTGAGCATGAAGTCGTTGTCGGGATTATAGCACAGACAGAAGGTCTTCAGACGGAGATAATATTCGTAAGGGGAGTCAGCTGGAAATTCTTTCGGCACCTTGGCGTACATCTGTTCGTCGTCGAAGATGAACCTGCTGTCAACTTCCTCCTTTATGATCTTGTCGAAATCGCCGTCGAGAATATCTTCCTTCAGGATTCTGAGTGCTTCGGGATTATAGCGGTAGTCGCCTACTGCCAGCATGTGACTGGCCGGATAGCCCTCTCCCTCGCCTGTGCCTATGTGGAAATAATACCCTGCATAGCCAGACTTCTTTCCTCCCGGACACACGTACGCACCGAAATGGGTCTTGTACGGGCTCTTGTCCTTCGAGAACCTCACGTCGCGGTAGATTCTGTATGTGCAGTCCTTCACCGTCAGGTTCTGGCATGATGGGTCGAACTGCGAGATGCCAGCTATCAGTTTCTCCGTGATTGCATCGAAACGGCTCTTCGCATCAAGATATTCGTCCTTGTGGCCCATGAACCACTCGCGGTTGTTGTTGCGGCTCAACTCACGTACGAATTTCCTGATTATCTGAATATCATTCTTCATTTTTCATTCTTCATTCTTCATTGATTTATTTCATCACCTCTTCTACGGTCTTAACCATCTGTTCCCCACGGAGATCCTTGTTGAGGATGGTTCCGTCAGGACCGAAGAGGATAATCATAGGTATGCCCTCGATGCCGTAAGCATCTGAGCCGATTTTCTGTGCGTTCATTATCTGAGGGTAGGTGATACCCAGTTCCTCGATGGCTGCCTTTGTGTTTTCAGGCTCGTCCCATGTCGCAACACCGAGAACCGTGAGGCCCTTGTCGCCGTAATCCTCATAGAGCTGCTTGATGTACGGGATTTCTGCCTTGCAAGGACCGCACCAGCTTGCCCAGAAGTCGACGAGTGTGTACTGGCCTTTGCCTACATAGTCGGAGAGTTTCTGAATCTTGCCTTCATATTCTACCTCGAAGTCAGTGAACATATCACCGACCTTGCCCTTTTCGGGAGCCTCGAACTGTTCCTGTGGCTCGAACTTCCAGAGGTATTCCTTTCCTGTGGCAGAGAGGGTCTTTGCCAGTTCCTGTGCAAAGGTAGGTGAGATGAGTTGCTTGGCTGTCTCTACGATATAGGCTCCGAGGATGTCGTCTGGGTGTGCCTTGACGAGTTCTGCGAAACTCTCCTTGATTGACGTCTCGTCCTCGAGTACGTTCATCTTCTTTACAAACTCCGTGAATGCATCATTGAGAGGTGTACCTGTGGCCGTACCGCCGTCGTTGCAGAGGGTAATCTCGCCTGGCTCGAGGACGATGTTCCATGACCGTCCGTCTTCCAGTGCTACGAATGCAAAGGTAACGGTGTCCACATCGCCTTCAATCACGAACTTGCCGTCGCTGACGGCTACGGAGTCGACCTTGTCGGAGTTGAAGTAGTCGTGGCTGTAGTATGCGAATTTCAGGCTGTCAGAAGCCTCGCCTGTGATTTTGAAACTTGTGCTCTTTGAGCATGATGCAAGAACTAATATTGTTGCTGCAAGGAATAAGATTTTTTTCATAGTGTATGGATTAGGGTTTAATAATTCATAATTCACAATTCATAATTCATAATTCACAATTCATAATTCACAATTCATAATTTAAACTATCAACTCTAAACTTTTTCATTCTTCATTGAGAGTTACTAAAATGCCAGGTACATCATCACGAACACGAGGACGAGTACCAGAAACGCCAGTCCTATGGTGCCCCACAGGAACTGGCGATTTGCTTTTTCGAGTTTGCTCCTACGCATAATGTTATAGATGAGTTAGGATTTATCCAATCAGGTTCTTTCCTGTCATGTCTTCCGGCTGAGCCAATCCCATGATGTGGAGAATTGAAGGCGCAACGTCGGCAAGTACTCCGTCTGCCACCTTTGCATCCTTGTTCTCAGTTACATAGATACATGGAACAGGATTGAGTGAGTGAGCCGTGTTAGGGCTTCCGTCTGCATTGACTGCATTGTCGGCATTTCCGTGGTCAGCGATGATGATTGCCTCGTAACCCACTTCCTTTGCAGTTTCGATTACCTCCTTCACACAGGTGTCAACAGCCACTACTGCCTTCTCGATTGCCTCGTAGACACCAGTGTGGCCCACCATGTCACCGTTTGCGAAGTTGATGACGATGAAGTCGTAGTAGTCGCGCTTGAGCTGTTCCACCAGTTTGTCCTTCACTTCGTAGGCGCTCATCTCTGGCTTCAGGTCGTATGTTGCAACCTTTGGAGAGTTCACGAGGATTCTGTCTTCACCCTCGTATGGAGCCTCGCGACCACCGTTGAAGAAGAATGTAACGTGAGCATATTTCTCTGTCTCAGCTGTGTGGAGTTGCTTCTTGCCTTGCTTTGAGAGATATTCGCCGAGAGTGTTCTCTACGTTCTCCTTAGGGAAGAGGATGTGGACACCCTGGAATGATGCATCGTACGGAGTCATGCAGTAGTACTGGAGTCCTGGAATTGTCTGCATTCCCTGTTCTGGCATGTCCTGCTGGGTGAGGACTACTGTGATTTCCTTTGCACGGTCGTTTCTGTAGTTGAAGAAGATGATGACGTCGCCTTCCTTGATGGTACCGTCAACGTTGGCATTGTTGATAGGCTTGATGAACTCGTCGGTCACACCTTCGTCGTAACTCTCCTGCATGGCCTTAAGGAGGTCAGTTGCCTGTTTGCCTTCGCCCTTCACGAGCAGGTCGTATGCCACCTTGATTCTCTCCCATCTCTTGTCGCGGTCCATTGCATAGAATCGTCCGATGATGGAAGCCAGCTGGCAGCCTGTCTCTTCGCATTTCTCCAGGGTCTCCTTGATGAAACCGATACCGCTCTTCGGGTCAGTGTCGCGTCCGTCCATGAAACAATGGATGAATGTGTTCTTGATGCCATACTTCTGGCTTATCTCGCACAGCTTGAACATGTGTGACAACTCGCTGTGTACACCGCCGTCACTTGTCAGGCCCATGAAGTGTACACTCTTGCCTGTCTTCTGTGCATATTCGAATGCACTCTTGATTTCCGGGTTCTGGTAGATGCTGTCGTCCTTGCATGCACGATTAATCTTCACGAGATCCTGGAACACGATGCGTCCTGCACCGATATTCAGGTGACCTACCTCGCTGTTACCCATCTGTCCGTCAGGCAGACCTACATTCTCGCCACTTGCCAGCAACTGGCTATGAGGATAAGTGGCACTCAGATAGTCCATATAAGGAGTAGGAGTCTGGAAAATCACGTCACCCTTACCCTTCTCACCGATTCCCCAACCATCGAGAATCATCAATAAAGCCTTTTTCATATCTTGTCGTTTTTTATATTTATAAATAATGTGTCACAAAGGTAGCAAAAAAAAATCAAATATGAAATTTTTTTTGCTATCTTCATCGTTCGTGATAATAATCAGCTGATGAAATTTTCATGACCTGTTTCCTGCAATTCTTTCTGCCATTGCATTCAGTTCCATGCATTGAGTTCTCGTTATTGTCTTTCGTTCCATGTGGTAATCCCACGGGCTTATCTGCAGGAGCAATCCCTCGTGGCAGGCGTCAAAGCTTTCTCCCGTTGGTTTGTATAATTTTGGAAATCCGTTTTCACGTAGGAGGATGATGCGGTAGCCGCAGTTCATTGCCTCACGCATCACCTCTTTTTCCTTGGGCGAAATGGCTGCGCTTACCAGCACACCTCCCCGCTCACCACATGCCAGCCATTCTTCACGCAGACGAGCGTTTTCCTCATCTGTGTAACGGCGATGTACGATGACCGCCATCTTGTCGGGAATATCGAGAAGGAAACGGTTCCCTACGACCTGACATTCGTGATTGGCTACATTCATGCCATGAAGCACGGTGAATAGCTGTGGATTTTGTCTTTTAATCAGCAGCCGCCGTGGGTTATCGTCAAGATAGGCCTTCCAGTTGTCAAGTTGACCCTCGTGAAGAAGTATCTTGTCGTTGTAGCCTCGCTCGAAGAGAACGGGGAGTAGACCATCGGGAGATGCCGATGGAACAGTGATCACCCTTCTTCCGGCAGCTTCGGCAGCTCCTGCTCCTCCTGTTGCTCCTGCTCCTCCTGTTGCTCCTGCTCCTCCAGCAGCTCCTGCTCCTCCAGTTGCTCCTGCTCCTCCAGCAGCTCCTGTTCCTCCAGTAGCTCCTGTTCCTCCAGTTGCTCCTGCTCCTCCAGCAGCTCCTGTTCCTTCAGTTTTTCCTGAAGGAGCACCCTTGGACATCCGCCACCACGCACGGCTGCAACCAGTCTTAAACCCTCTGACCACTTGTCCCAAATGCTTCCCTCTTGGCATGTCTTCCTTCACTCGTATAATCATGTGGATATGGTCAGGCATGATGCATACCTTCCAGACTTCCACCCACGGGTAGAACCGACTTATCTTTCCTGTTTCTTCTCTGCGGATAGTGCTCCCTAATTCGGACAGCTCCACCCTTGGTACATCATACGGTTCCCTGGAGGCATCTACGCTGCCCTTCAGCACGCCCAACAACGGTGCACGACCATCCACTACAAGTGTCAGCATGTAAGTGCCCTTCCTGCTGTAGTCATGCCAAGGACTTCGACGTTTCATGGAATGCTTTGTCTCTTGCACCTCCATGCCTTTTGCTATTGCTTCTTCGCGATTCATGGGTGTATCTTCATTTCTATCTGCAAAGATAGTGAAAAAAATGAAGTGTTCTACATCCATCTTCAGTTAATCAGGAACAATAGGGTTGTTTTTTTGTCGCTTTGGAGCCATTTCCAGCAGAAGTCATGTCTCGCGTGAACTGAGAAAGGACAGCGACACTATCCTCGTAAATCTCCTTGATGACCGATGCTATATCCCTTGATTACAGACGATAAGGCCTGCGATTGCAGACGAGGAAGTCTGGTTTATCTGACAATAAGGTCTGCTATTGCTGACAATGAGGTTCGTGCATTAATAAGGCAAGTGCAATTGCATTATTAATGCACTTATTATTGCATTATTAATGCGATTGGTGTTTCATTAATAATGCATTGACCTTTTCCTGCGTTATCGCGAATCTTTTTCTGCGTTTTATTTGGTCTTTTCGTCATTTATTGTTATCTTTGTCGTTTGGAATCCCGGACGCTCTTTGCCGCTGTATGGGCGGTGACTGAGCATAATGGGATTCGTGAACAACAATAGTAAAAACAACAATAGTAACAAATTGGAAATATGAGCAAAAGAAAGTCAGGCGACACTGCGGATACCATGTTGTATTCAGTGGTACGGAAATCAAAATGCCCTCGCTATCCAGAGCGTGGGAAGGTGTGGGTGGCTAATCCCGTGATTAAGGAAGTCATCTCTTTTGATAAATTTATTAATGAGGCGGCTAGTCGTAATTCTATGCCTAAGAGTCAGTTGCTTCAGGCAGTATCTCTTATCTCTGACGAACTCAGACGTCAGCTCAGAAAGGGCAATAGGGTGAAACTGAATGGAATAGGGGATTTCTATTTTTCCTTCAAGTGTGATCCGTATGAGGGCGATGATCCTTCAAAGTTCAAGCCGGCACGCATCAAGGACGTCAAGACTGTCTGGACACCAGGCAGTCAGCTGAAGTCATTGAAGACGAGACAAAGTGACGACACTCAGGATATACTTACCTTCAAGCAGGTTCTCCCACGCAAACTCCAGGTGGTGAAGAAAGGTGAAATAAAGAAGAAAATAGATGAATAATATGAAAAGATTTTTTGTTTCTCTGGCACTGATATGTGCCGGTTGCGGGATGCTGATGGCTCAGCAGTCGCATGTGAATGTTCAGTTTGACCCTCAGAAGAACACGGAGAATATCACTCCGTTCAGTAGTCAGGTTATTTCTCCTGAAGTGAATGACGACCATACAGTCGTCTTCCGCGTGAAGGCTCCTAATGCCAAGGAAGTGAAACTGACAGGTTCGATGTTCGTTGGCAGCGAGGCAAGGAAACAGGTCCCTTTCACAAAGGGTGACGACGGCATCTGGACTCTGAAACTCGGCCCGCTGCGTCCGGAAATCTATTTCTACTACGTTATTATCGACGGTGTGCAGAATGTGGATCCGAACAACACATTCACAGGCCATGCAGCAATGCCTGCATTCAGTATGCTCTTCGTTCATGGTGACGAACCGGCATGGTACGACCCGAAACCAGACGTGCCTCACGGAAGCATAACCACTCACTACTACATGTCGTCGGTCACTAACGGCTTGAGAGACATGATGGTATATACTCCGGCAAACTACAACCCTAAGAAGAAATATCCGGTGCTCTACCTCATGGGAGGCTCAGGCGACCTGACCGAGACTTGGGTGATGCACGGACGTGCAAACTGGATTCTCGACAACATGATTCACGACGGACTTGCAAAGGAGATGATTGTGGTGTTCCCTAACGACCAGATGGTGACACGTAATCATCCTAAACATACCGAACTGGCATTCCCTCTCATTGAAAGGGAACTGAAGGAATGTGTGATTCCGTTTGTGGAGAAGAACTACAGCGTGAAGGCTGACCGCCATTCACGTGCCGTTTGCGGATTGTCGATGGGTGGCAGAATGTCGCAGTATGTAGGCCTGAGAAACCTCGACGTGTTCGGTTCGATAGGTCTGCTGAGTGCTGCCATAGAGATTGACGAGACTCCGGCATTGAGGGATAAGGACATAAACGACAAGATTGACTATTTCTTCGTAGGTGGAGGAACATACGAGACAGGTTTTCTCGGCCGTCACGAACGTCTGCACGAACAACTCGACAAACTGGGCGTGAAGCATGACTATTTCGTAGGTGGAGGTGGTGCTCACGACCTCGTGACTTGGAGACACCTGCTGTATTACAGATTCCTGAGAGAACTGTTCAAGTAACAGGCCCTGCCAGATATCCCTTTAAGGGGGAAGAAATTATTCACAATTCATAATTGGATTTATGACAAAACAACAGATATTCTGGCTTTTGCTTGCGGTGTGCGTCCTGACGTTGATTCCGTTTCTCGGGCTTGCTGAGTTCAATACTAAGGGCGAGCCGAGAGAGGCAGTGGTGTCGATGTCGATGCTCGATACCGGAAACTGGGTTCTGCCACGCAACAACGGTGGGGAGATGCCATACAAACCGATGTTCTTCCATTGGTGCGTAGCCGCTGTTTCTGCCTTGGTGGGTGGTGTGAACGAGTTTACGTCCAGGTTTCCTTCTGCAATAGCCTTGATGGCTCTCGTGCTCAGCACATTTGTGTTCTTTGCACGTAGAAAAGGAAAGGATATCGGACTTGTCACCGCCTTAATCGTGCTTCTCTGCATGGAACTGCATAGGGCTGGCGCAAACTGCCGTGTAGACATGGTGCTGACCACACTGACGGTAGGGGCAATCTTTATGTTCTACAGATGGTATGAGCGGGGCATGAAGGGCGTTCCGCTGATTGCAACGCTGCTGATGAGTCTCGGTACGATGACAAAGGGGCCTGTAGGGTTTATCATTCCATGTATAGTGATAGGAGGATTCCTGTTACTGAAATCTTGCCTTGACAAGACGGAACTGAAGTGGAAGACGTTCTTCCCTGCCTGCCTGAAGATATTTGCCTCGGCTGTGCTCTCGTTCGTGTTGCCTGCATTGTGGTATTATGCAGCTTATCAGCAAGGTGGACAGGAGTTCTGGGACTTGATGTATGAGGAGAACATAGGACGAATGACTCATTCAATGGGTTATGAATCATGTGTGGAACCATGGTGGTTCACCATGCTTACCCTGACATACGGATTCGTTCCGTTCACATTGCTGCTTGTCTTCGGGTTGTTCAGCCTGAAGGGTGAAGGTGGTAGGTTAAAGGTTAAAGGCAATAGTTTGAGCAAGTGGCTTGCAGCACGCACTGACACCACGCTCTTCTCCATCGTTGGTGCAGTAATCATCGTAGTGTTCTACAGTATACCTCAGAGTAAGAGGAGTGTGTACGTGATGCCGGCATATCCGTTCATCGCGTATTTCATCGCCCAGTTCATGTGGTGGCTTGCAGATAATGGGAAGAAGTCAATAAAGGTGTACAACTGTGTGCTGGCTGGTGCAGGAATCCTGGCATTCGTGGCATTCGTGCTCTTCAAGATGCGACTGATTCCTGAAACGTGGTTCTCAGGCAGTCATGCCGCTGAGAATATTGCCACGATCAACGCAATAGGCGACATGAGCAGCTGGTGGGAACTGCTCCTGATTCTCATTCCTACTTTCGTGTGTGGATATTATTTCGTATCATTAAGAAGCAGTTCGGATGTCAAAGGTGAAAGGGCGAAATTCGAGGTGTACTTCTCGCTTGTAATGGCTCTTGCCATCAATCTTGCAGTAGATGGTGCATACAAGAATCCTGCACTGAACGTGAAGTCGGTGAAATACATTGCTGAAGACCTGAAGGAACTGCAGCTGAAGACATCTGGACAATCAGGTGCTCCTCTGACATATTATGAATACATAGAGATAGGTGAACAGGCTCTGGGTGATCCTGTGCATTATTTCGAACTGAACTTCTATCTGCACAACACGATTGAGAATTTCCTGAAGTCAAGACCTAAGGAGGGACTCCTGCTGATTGGCGAGGATGATTTTGTTCTCAGGTTCCCTGATTTCGAGAAGGAAGGATACGAGTTCTTCGGGCCTCTGTACGTCTCGGACAAGGAGGTCGTGGGACAGATTATGAATGTCTATCGTTTCCAGAGGTAGACGAAACGCAGGATAAGGAAATTGATTGGCACCACAGCCACCAGGGTGACTATGCCTGCCAGTTGTTTTCCCATTCCGAACCAGAGGAAGAGATTCAGGACTCCGAGTTCAAGGAAATAATTGATAATGTGGCTGGCCGAAAAACCAGCTGCATTTTTTATTGAGGACTTGGTGCGGAACGTGAAATAGGTGGTGAGGACATAATTGAAACAGAATCCGACAATGTAGCCTCCAGTATAGGAAATACTCGGGTTGAGCCATCTGAGCAGAAGCAGGTACACTCCGTAATGAATGAGAGTGGAAACGGTTCCGACAATTCCGAAACGAACGATACGCCCTATTTCTTCGCGAGAGATTTTCATCAATCCAGAAACTCCTGCTCGTTGTAGTGAGGGCGTTGTTTCGTCTCACCGTAAATCTTTCCTATATAAGCACCTACCACGCCTAATGCGACGAGGATGACACCTCCCACAAACCAGATTGACAGAATGAGTGACGCCCATCCGTGTTCGGCAGTTCCGGACACGAGAGAGTAGACTACGTAAATTGCAATCAGGATACTTATGAATATGAAGATAATACCCGTAAGTGTCACATAGTAAAGTGGCTTTACCGAGAATGACGTGATTCCGTCGAGTGCCAGGTTGAGCATCTTGCTGAGTGTGTATTTCGACACTCCTGCCTGACGTTCACTCAGGTGGTCTTCTACGGTAGTTGACGGGAATCCTATCTGTGGGATGAGTCCTCTGAGATAGAGATTCCTCTCTGGATATCTTGACAGTGCCTCAAGTACTCGCTTGCTCAGGAAACGGAAGTCAGCATGGTTGTAAATCATGTTTACACCCATTTTCTCCTGGAGTTTGTAGAACATCTGAGCAGACATTCTTTTCAGCCAAGGGTCAGCGCTTCGCTGTACCTTCACCCCATACACTACGTCGTAGCCCTCTGCATAAGCGTCAATCATCTTTTCAATGCAACCCAGTTCGTCCTGCAGGTCGGCATCTATTGTTACGACGGCGTCGCTCATGTCCTTTGCCTTCATCATACCAGCCATGATGGCATACTGGTGACCTACATTGTGGGCGAGGTTCAGTCCTTTGACAAAAGGATACTCGTTGTGGAGACGGGTTATTACCTCCCATGTGGAGTCTTTACTTCCGTCGTTGACGAAGAGGGCAAAACTGTCATCAGAAATCTTTCCTTTCCCGATAAGGTCGGAAAACAACTCGTTCAGTCGCTTGACAGACAGGTCAAGCACCTCTTTTTCGTTATAGCAGGGTAGTACTAATGCCAGACGCATAATATATTTTAATTGTGGTTTCAGGATTCAAGTAACTCTAAACTTTCAACTCCAAAACTGACTCTAAACACTAAACTTTAAACTCTCCGCTTTCCACTCTTCCTCTGAATTCATTGTATGTGACGAATTCCTCGCCACGATTCTTGAGCATCTTAATGAGGCGGTCAAGTCGCTGCTGCATCTGCAGGCCGGAATGGTTCCTGATGATGAACGGCATCTTGAATTCAGGGTGCTCTTTCAGTTCAAAGAATTCCCACGGATGGAAGTAGGTATCGAAGTAACCGTCGTGGTCAAGGACGAGTCGGACGAAAGAATGGTAGAGCCATTCTGGGAAATTATGAAGGGACAGCCAGAAGAGCGGGATTCTAAAATAGGGGGTTACGGATGCAGGAATCTGCATGACCTTGCCTTTCATGAAGTATGTGCGAGGCGTGGTGAGATGCATGTACCGTCCAGGAATGAAGGCTGGGTTGAGTGATGAGTTGTATTTATATCCGCAGGCTTCAATCTCTTCATCGCTTACGGGGAACATCCTCGGCTGGCGATACCCGTAACATTTGATTCCAAGCTGGTCTTCGATTATTTTCTTTGACTTACGGACGTCTGTGGCCTTCGGCTGCCAGTGGTCACAACCATGACAGGCAACCTCGTGACCCTCATCCATGATGCGCTGCATTTCCTTTGGAGCATTCTGGACGAAATTCGATGTGCAGAAGAATGTTGCCTTCACTCCATTTTCCTTGAGAGTGTCGAGTATGCGGTTGATTCCAACGACTGAGACCTTCATTCCCTCCTCAAGTGAGAAGTCTACTCCGTGCTCTCGGGGTACATCAAACTCTTCCGTATCAAAGCTGAGTAATACCATAGTGTTGTAATTTTTTGCAAAGTTAGTAATAAAAACGAAGAATGAAGAATGAAGAATGAAATTTTTATGTTCTTTAATAAACCAGACGATTCTGAAGCCGAAATCTCTCGCTCTGTAGGTGGGTTCTATAAATTCATTTCAGACGATTTTGAGATTTGTTTCGAGCAGATTGCTGCGCGGAGGGAGGGAGCAATGCGGGCATTGTGACCGACTGACAAACAGCAAGATGTCGAAAGAAATCCAAAAGCGACGAAAAGTTTATTCTAACCCATTGTTATGCTTCTCTATTAAAACGGTGAATTTTTAGAACCCACCTGTAATAAAAATAAATACTGATTTACTTAATATTTCGGATATTAATTACTAACTTTGCACCTTATGAAACGATTTCTTGAAGTTCTGGGCTTCCTCTTGGGGGTTCATATCGCAGGATTGCTGATTACATTTATCCTGAGACTGGCATTGTTCTTTGTCGGACACGACATGCTGTCGATGGAGGCTTCATGCCAGACATTCCTCCCGATAGGGGCATTCCTACGGGGCTTATGGTTCGATAATGTCATAGGGTGCTACATCCTCATAATACCTCTTTTTGCGGTCGTTGTCAGTTGCCTGATAGGATATAGTGGCAAATGGCTTATGAAGCCTGTGCTTGTGTGGATGCAGGTTCTGTGGTCGTTGGTGTTTCTTGTATCTGCAGCCAACATACCGTATTTCCAGTATTTCTTCAAGAACATTAATTCCAGCATCTGGAACTGGGCAGAATATGGGACACAGACTTTCGGGCTGTTGTTCGGGGAACCGTCTTACTACCCGCCTCTGATTGCATTCATCATAGTCGTGTTCCTGTTTGTGAGGACTACGAACAAGATGTGCAGGTTGTTTGCTGACGAACGGAGATATTCTGACAAGCGCTGGGCAACGGCTCTCATCGGTATTCTCTCTCTTGGACTTTGTGTGTTCGGGATCAGGGGAAGGACGGGATATAATCCGATAAAGGTGAGTGCTGCTTATTACTGTGAAGATGCCTTCCTGAACCAACTTGGCGTGAGTCCTACTTTCAATTTGCTTACCAGCACGCTGGATGATTTCCGCCCTGAAAACAAGGAACTACGCCTGACTGACCCCGACGAGGCTGTCAGGAATGCCGGAGAATATTATGGGTGGACGGATGACAACCAGAAAGGACGCCCTGCATCAGCCGTATCAGGGGGGAAGAAGAATGTCGTGCTCATCTTCATGGAGTCTATGAGTGCAAACCTCATGGGTACGTTCGGAAATCAGGACAACCTGACTCCGTTCCTCGACAGTCTGGCATCGAAGAGCATCCTTTTCACAAACTTCTATTCTACCGGAATCCATACTAATCAGGGAATGTTCGCCACGCTTTATTCATATCCAGCAATACTGGAGAGGAATATGATGAAGGGCTCGAACATACCACGATACGAAGGACTGCCTACAGTCCTGAAATCTCTCGGTTACAGAACGATGTTCTTCATGACTCATGAGTCGCAGTACGACAACATGAATGCATTCTATCGTACTAATGGTTATGATGAGATTTATTCACAGGAAGACTATCCGGCAGACAAGGTCGTCAACAGTTTTGGCGTACAGGACGACTTTCTCTATGAATATGCCATAAACAAGCTGAACGATAAGTCCGAGCCGTTCTTTGCGACTCTGTTGAGTATCAGCAATCATCCTCCGTACGTCATACCGGACAAGTTCAAGCCTCGGAGTGCTGGAATCGAACAGCAGATAGTGGAGTACGCTGACTGGTCGCTTCGTGAATTCTTCGATGCTGCAAGCCGGCAGGATTGGTATGACAACACCGTCTTTGTCCTTCTTGGCGATCATGGAATGCTCGTGGGAGGGGCTGAGAACGAGATGCCTCAGTCGTATAATCACATACCTCTCATTATCTTCGCTCCTGGCGGAAAGCATCTGGAGTGTGATAGCTGGGGCGTGCAGATGGATTTACAGCCTACGCTCTTGAATATCCTGGGCATAGAGTGTGGCCTCCGCCATTTCGGCATCGACCTGATGAAGGACAGCCGGCCATGTGCGTTCTATTGTGCCGACGACATCATGGGTGCAAGGAATGAAGACCGTCTCTATGTGTTCAAGCCATCCGAGGGCAGGGAGTTCATGTACCTGAATGGCAAACTGTCCGACACTATGGATGAAGAGTTCGACAGGCTGAAAAACTATCTTTATAATAATCTGCAGGCAGCACAGGAAGTGACGAAAACGAAGACGAAAACGAAAATGAACAATGAACAATGAAGTCAGAAACATATTGGTGATTCGTTTCAGAAGAATAGGGGATTCTGTCCTCTCTATGGCGCTTTGTCATAGTCTGAAACTGACATTCCCGAATGCGAATGTTGATTTGGTGATTAACAAGGGCATTCACACGCTTTATGAGAATCATCCTGATGTGGATCATGTCATCACTTTTGACAACGAGGAGAACCACAGCGTCCTGAAGTATGTCTCAAAGGTGTGGAAGACCGTGCATTCCACTCACTACGATGTGATTATCGACATGCGAGGCACGATTAAGACATTGTGGTTCTCGCTGTTCTCGTTGTCCACTCCGTTCCGTATCGGTTCAAGGAAGGGTTATGGCAAGGGAATCCTGAATTATCAGGTCGACAACCACAACAATCTGATGAACAGGGTACAGCAGAACAACATGTTTCTCCAGCCACTGCGAAAGATTGCTGATGTGAAGGAGAGCGAGGATTTCCGCCTTTATGTCACGGATGAGCATAAGACTGCTTTCCGGACGTATATGCAGGAACAGGGTGTTGACTTCTCGCGGCCTGTGATTATAGCCACCCCGACGGCAAGGCAGGAATATAAGGTCTGGCCGAAGGAGTACATGAAGGAAATCCTGCGCCGTATAATTCGTGACTATGATGCCCAGATTATCTTCAACTTTGCCGGTGATGTGGAGCGCAAGTGTGCAATGCAGTATCGCGAGGAACTGGGAAACGACCCGCACATATTCATTAATGTGGAGGCAAATTCCCTGCCCGACCTCTGTGCGCTGACTGTCAACTGCAATTTCTTCTTCGGAAACGAAGGCGGTCCTCGACATATTGCACAGGCCATGGGAGTACCGACCTATGCCATCTTCCCTCCAGGGATAAGGAAGGGACTCTGGCAGCCAAATGAGGGGAAGCGTTATTCCGGAATCAGTACGGAAGACTTCATGCCGACGGAAGAACAGCTCTCGAAGAAGATGACCTACGAGGAACGAATGCGACTTATTGACGTGGAATCTGTCTGGACAGGTCTGAAACAGTCTCTTGATTATAATCTTCAAATGTCGGATGATAAGGATTAAGCTCACACCATACCGCCCTGAACTGGGTTCGATATACCACCGGCAGACGCAGGGCCACAGCCTGATGTCTGCGGATGGAAACTGTCAGTTCTTCATTGACGAGGATATTGCTGATCCTGATTTCTGGGTGATACAGGGGAAGGGTGTCCGTGAGGAGAAGACGTGCCATGTCGCACCCGAGAATACAATCTTCCTTGCAACGGAACCCAAGTCGGTGCTTCGGTATCCAAAGTCCTATCTCCGGCAGTTCGGACATGTCTGCATCTGTCAGGACGATGTGAGGATTGACAACGGATTCACCAAAGTCCATTACACTCCTGCCATCCTTCCTTGGTTCATCGGATACAGGGAAGATGCCGAAGGCAATGCCATTGCCACGATGGACTTCGACGACTTCCTGCGCTCAGACACCGCTTCTCATGCAGGTAAGGCCTCTCTTTCTGTCATTTCCAGCAACAAGGCCTTCACACAGGGGCATATTGACCGCATACGCTTCGTGGAGAAACTCAAGGCGCATTACGGCGATCGTCTGGATGTCTTCGGACGTGGCTTCAATCCTTTCGAGGACAAATACGACGTGCTTGCTCCATACAAGTATCACATCGTGATTGAGAACTCCTCAGAACCATATTACTGGACAGAGAAACTCGGCGACTGCTACCTCGCCGGCACATTCCCGTTCTATTATGGATGTACTAATGTGGCAGATTATTTCCCGCGTCAGGCATTCGAGCCTATTGATATCCGTAAGCCAGATGAGGCTATACGCATCATCGACTCCCAGATGGAGGCCGACAGATACTCCCGTTCTGTCGAAGTCCTGAAACAGTGCAAGGACATGATGCTGGGTAAGTACAACATGTTTGAGTTCATAGCATCCATGTGCGAGTCTCTTGATTCCGGGTTGCCGAAAAAGGACGTGACTATCCGTCCGTGCCGTTCATCTAACGATATCCGGAACCTTTGGAATTATACTATTGGACGTAATTACTACAACCTGAAATCACGTATCTATGGAAAACTTTGAGTCATCAGGCGTCGTCCTCTTTTCCGGCAGGAACGTCATAAAGTCAATGGTCGTTGACGGTCAGGATGTGGTAGTGAAGCGGTTCCGCCGTCCGAACTTCTTCCAGAAGATTGCCTATACCTTCTTTTGCAAGACTAAGGCCTATAAGGCATTCCACAACGCCCAGACGCTGATTGAGCGTGGATTCAGCACTCCTGTTCCTATCCGCTACATCGAGACATTCAGGTTTGGACTCGTTGATTACTGCTATTTCATATCCGGGCACGACGATGACCCGCCAATCGAGCAACTCCTCGACAGGGATGACTGGGACAGGGAACTTGCCACTCATTTTGCACGATTCGTTGCCGACCTTCATGCCAGGGGCATACTGCATCATGACCTGAATGACACAAATGTCAGATACAGTACCGACTTCCGTTTCTCGCTGATTGACATCAACAGGATGAAGTTCTATCCTCTCGGACAGGATATTCCTCTCAGGGAATGCCTCGACAATCTCACACGGTTCACCGGACGTATGGACCTGTTCGAATATGTCGTCAGGGAATATTCCAGGACCCGCAAGCTTGACGAACAGCAGACCACACGCCTTGCCCTCGACATAAAGACCGTCCACGACCGCAACTGGTACCGCCGTAAGCGTTTCACAGGTGCATTGAAGAGGTTAAAGTTTATAGGTTAAAGGACTATAACCTAAAGCGAAGCGTGCTATAACCTACTTCACTCTTCACTTTTCACTCTTCACTTTTCACTCTTCACTTTACACTCTGAGCTCTGCTCAGTATATTCTTTCCATCAGTTTCAGCTTGTCGCCTGAATCGTCTACGTTCCACAATTGTGGCTTGCGCGGACCGTTTCCTTCTGCGTGGTGAACGATGTAGAGGAGTTTTCCCTCAAATGTCCTGAAGAGCATTCCGTGACCGGAATTGTTGGCAAGGAATGGCTCTGGTTCCTGCACCCACGGACCTTCAATCTTGCCCGACTCTGAATAGCACACACCTTGCAGGTAGCGTTCCTTGCCCCATGTCGACCAGAGCATTCCCAGCTTGCCTGTCTGGGTGCGGAACATCTGTGGACCGTCTGTCACCCATCCTGGCATCTTCAGGCCGAAGGTAGCCTCGCCTATGCTGTTCATCTCGAGCGACCAGGGTGCTTCTGTGGCGCGGAACATTGTCACGGGCTTTTCTGAGATAGTCTTTGTGAGGTCGGGTGAGAGTTCGATATAGTCCATCGTGCCGTCAATAAGCTGGGTCCACTCGTGTACGAAGACCATGTAGTGATGTCCGTCTTCCTCGTAATAGGTACCGTCGATGCAGTCCCATTCCCTTGGCTCGTAGTCATATCCTGGAGTGACGGCGATTGACTTGTAAGGTCCCATGATGTTGTCCGAGGCAAGGATGTATGTCTGGTTGTGAGGAACGTTATATCTGCGAGGAACATATTCTATCAGGTCACTGTGGTCGCTCCATGTGCCGAAGTAATAGTATTTCTTGCCGACCTTGTGAATCTCGGCAGCAGCACAGAAACCGGCTCTCTCAAGCCAGAGTCCGCTGAGGTCTACCACATTGTACGGACCTGTCCATGTCTTCAGGTCTTTGCTCTTATACATAGAACCTCCCGAGCTGGTGAGGTAGTAGGTCTTCGTCTCCTCGTCGGCAAAGACGAACGGGTCGCTCATCGACAGGTCTTGAAAGGCAATCTCCCTCACTTGTGGTGCCGGGCGTTGCGGACGTGGGATGGCAGGTCGCTGCGGACGTGTGCCGTTCTGTGGACGGGATGGAATCATCCCGCCGAAATTTCTCTGACCAGGAGTGGCCTGTGGAGCCTGTATGCCTGGTTCAATTACCTTATGTTCCTGTGCGTGGCACTCTACACCAGTTCCACATACACATGCAACCAACACTGATGTTGACAATAACAGATGCTTTCTTGATTTCATAATACTAAGCGTTTTTAAGTTCATTATTCATAATTCGTTTTTAGCCATTGGCCGTTGGCTTTTCTTTAACCTATAACCTTTAACCTTTAACCTATCCACTCTAAACTTCCAAACTGACTCTAAACTCTAAACTCTCCACTCTAAACTAAATTCCTCATTCTTCATTTGGTTCCTGAACTGAGTTTCTTGCGCTCCAGTAGGTGCTCAGGCGCAAGCGGAGTCTCCTGAGGCTCTCGAAGGGACGGATCATTAGTTTTCTGTTTTCAGTACATCATCCCGAACATCCATAGTGGTATCACGTTCAGAGCACCATACTCTATGTCGTCCTTCACCACATACGCTTTCTCTAAGCCACGTATCTGCTTCTGTTTCTTGTTGCGGCCGCCTACCTCGAAAGTGCGGTCCCCCACCATGAAGTCTGATACGTCAGATGTTATCGGGTCATCTACTACGCGTAGTTGGCTCATGAAGAACGTTTCGCGCACATTGCCAATCTCCGCCCCATCTGCCTTCGCCAGCGCATAGATCAAGTTCGTATTCTCTAAATATACCTTATCCACCTTTCCCAGCGAGCGCACACCGCCCGTCTGATTACGGAGCTGGGCGATAAGACCTGCTTTCTCAATGTACAACAGGTAGTCTGCCACATTGTTGCGCGACACGCTCAGCACCTCTGCCAGCGTCATCATATTCGGCTTGAACGGCACGCTCTCGGCAATTACAGCCATCAGTCGCTTTAGTTTCCTGCCAGTCGAAACATTCATGTTGGCATACTCCGGAATGTCTGTTTCAAGCGTCTTGGTAACAATCCCAATAAGCTTCTGCTCATAGTCATCTTCAAGCGCAAAAGGATAGTAGCCCTTCTCCAGGTATTTGCGGAAATACATCAGCGGACGGAACTTAGCCGGCATCTCCACCTTATGTTCCAGCACCTCTTCGAGCGTGTATGTCCGGCTCTCAATGCCTTCAAACAGTTCCAGATACTCCCGGAACGAAAGCCCGTACATCGTATGTGTGACTGCCCTTCGCGAGAGATCAGCCTGTACTCCCTTGGTGATGTCCAGTATAGACGAACCCGAGAAGACGACCTTTAGGTCTGGATGGTAGTCATAGATCAACTTCAACTCCTTCGACCACCCTTCATACCGATGCACTTCATCCACACACAGGTATTCACCCCCCATCTTGCAGAACTCATCAGCCAGATCCACCAGCTTATGCGAAGCAAAATAGAAGTCCTCGGCATTGACATACAGACAGCGGTTCACGTCCATAGTCTCCTTGATGTGCTGCAAGATCATAGTCGTCTTGCCCACACCTCTGGCACCCACGATTCCCACAAGCCGACCATTCCAGTTCACCTTGTCGAACATATACCTATGGAACTTACTTTCCGTCAGCCTCAGTAGCCTTTTGTAGTTTTCTATCAGTTGCTGCATAAGCAATATCGCTAATGTTAATTATTTGAAAACAATATTTGTTGCACCCTATTAGTGCGTTGTATTGACAATTGTTGCACTATTACGGTGCAAAATTATACATTATTTCTCAAACTACCAAGAAAAAATCGATTTTTCATTATTCATGCTTCATTTCTCGCCGTCAGCCATTAGCGGTTGGCTTTTCTTTAATCCTTAATCGCCTAATCGCTATTAACTCTAAACTCTAAACTAAATTCCTCATTTCTCTCCATTCATTCTCTTCGCTACCTCGTCGCAGGCAAGGTTCAGCATCACGTAGTTCGGTATCGAGTTGATGCAGCACTCGTTCTCTCCCCAGAGGAAAGGATAGTCGTCCTTGTTCTCGAGGAAATCAGGTTTCTTGACTATCAGTCCTGGAACCACTCCGCCTGGAATCACGGAATAGTCTGCACGGTTGTTGCTGTATGCCACCTTCTTGGTGTTCACACCTACCGAAGTGATGAACGACACGTTGTTGTATGGATGGCAGCCGTAGATGTAGTTCAGTCCCTTGAGTACGAGTTCCGGGTCGACCATATCCGGGAACTGACGCCAGATGAGATAGAAGTTGAAGGCATTGCCCATCACCTGCGTGTTGCCAGCCCAGTTACTGCCCTGGATAGGTACGTGGTAAGGGTTGTTGTTGCCAGCCTTTGCCAGGTTCTCCACATACGCAGGGATGGCGTCCTTCACCTTCTGCTGTGACTTCTTGTCGAGGATGTCATACACCCTGAGCACATTTGCCAGGTTGAAGTTCGGGGCGATACCTCCGCCCATGCTGTCCTCGTTCGCATTTTCCGGGTTTATCTGCTTCATGATTATCGGCATGAAGAAGTCCCTGAATTTCCTGTCGCCCGTAGCATACCAGAGTTCAATCGCTGCGTTCACCCGTGGGTCACCGTTATTCCTCCTCCTGCTGTTACCGTTCTGCTGACTGTTTCTCGGGGCAAGTTCCTCGAAGTATCTGTCCCACAGAGCCAGTGCGTTTTTCAGGCATCTCTCGGCTTCTTCCGGGAAATAGTCCCTGAGTGCAGGATATGCTGATGCGAGGGATATGATGGACGACATGGCACTGTTGGCACCGCCACGGCTTGTGAACACCATCCTGTCGTCAGGAGTGCCCGAACGGTCGCCCTTCACCTCGTAGAGCTTGAGCGAAGGGTCATACGTCTTTCCGTCGGTCAGCGTCATGGCATCGCCGAGGTGATGGTAGTGGTGCATGTCTGGCTGTCCGATTACGTTTGCCACGAAACCGATGTTCTCTATCTGTGCGTTGATGTTCAGTGTTCCGTGCATGATCTGCTGAACGACGTCAGGAATGCCGTCAGGACGGTGGATGTCAGCATATTTCGTCTCCTCGTCAATGAATGTCTGGTCGCGCAGCGGCTTGAACAGTCTCCAGAGCGATGCCAGGTCCTGCACGGTGTTGACCACGGAGTTAGCCTGGATGTCGAAGTCGCCTGCATCGAACCATCCACCCACAGCCAGCCCCGGAATGTGTTCCAGTGGCTTCCATTTTGTGTTCGTCGTATTGTCCATTGAGTATCCGTCGTGCAGACGTACGTTGAGAGGAGCCTGGAGGGCATCGTCCATGTTCGAGCGTCCGTGCCATATTCGGTAAGCCTCGTTGACCTCCATATGGTCCATGTTGACCACCAGCGAGATGTCCATCGAGGCATGCCATTTGTCGCTGTAGACATTCCTGTCGATAGGGAATGCGTTCGTCTCGCATCCGGCATATTCTATGCTGTAGAGTCCTGGTTCCTTTATCTGGCTGAAGTCAATGGTGACGTAGTTGTAGCGGTTGTAGAACACGCCCCAAGGCTCCACCTTTGCCTCCATTGCCACACTCTTCCTGCCGTCTGCATTCACCCGGAGAATCCTTGCCGTAGAGGCAGGAGTGTCGTTCCTGTCGAGTTCCACCACAGCCACCTTCTTCTGTGCAGGCGTGTAGCCAATCTGCGATATTCCGATGTTAGGCTTTCTCGTCCAGTGCTCGTCGGTGCTCGGCTCCACATACCATTCCAGCACCTTCCCCGTCCGTCCGGCAGGAAGCAGCGAACGCACCACGAAGGTTCCGTTCTGCGAGAGATGTCTGCCGTCGTAGATGCTGACCTCCTCGTCCGAGGTGATTCCTACCCTCAGGTCGTTGTCCTCTGGGGCCATCACTATCTGGTGACCCGTAGCCAGTGCCGTCGGAACGAGGAATTCCCCTCTGCCCCTGTCGTCGAAGGTCGACTCGCCGTAGTACTGAGGAATCTTCTCGCTTACGGGCCTCACCTGAGTATCGTGCTGAGGATATTTCGGCAGGATTCTTGCAGCACCGTCCACGAGGAAGTTCTTTCCGAAATAGGATGCAGGGAAGAACTCCAGGTTCATGCCAGCCTTGCCGACGAGCCGTTCCGGCACAGGCTTGTCGAGGAATACCTGCAGGATGCAGCCCCTCTCCTTCGGCGTGACACGGATCTTCGACACGAAGTCATAGTCCTTGTATGTCAGTTCCACCTCGATGTAGTTCTTCTCCCTGCTCACCAGCCTATGGGTCATCTCCCCATAGATGTCCCATTGCTCAGGTGTGTTCATGAAACGTATTCCGCCACCCGTGCTGATTCGTTCTCCCCTCTGGATTATCTCTATGCCGGCAAGCTTCTCGTCGCAGAATCCACCGTTGTACAGGTTGCTGTACACGAGTACGTTCGCACCCCGTGCTTCGAAGTATTCGAGTTCGTTCATCTTGAAAGTCTGCGCATTCACGCTTCCGTGAGCAGATGCCATCACTGCCAGTGCGGCAATCAGCCTGATCTTGGTTTTCATATTCGGTCGTTGGATTTAGTATGTTATTATTTGCAATGCAAAAATACAGCAAAGAATCTGCACCACCAAAAAAATCCCCCACTTTTTTCGCACTATTGGAAATTCTCTCAGATTTTATTCGTACCTTTGCCATGTCATATTAGAGTGTTGTGTGATAGTTAAGAGGTATGTCCTATCTACGTATCATGATAAGGAACTGGATAAGTTCAGATAGTCACCCCCAAACCGACAATCCTTTAATGTGGGTTCTATAAATTCACCGAATAAGTAATAATTTTTCAAATATGGGTGATATCGTTCTTTTCAGCCCTTTTGGTTTTGTTTCGGCATCTTGCTGCTTGTCAGTCAGTCATGATGCCCGCATCACTCCTTCCTTCCGCACAGCAATCTGCTCGGAACAAACCTCAAAATCGCAAGAAATGAATTTATAGAACCCACCTTAATCGATTCATTTTTATTTTCTACCTTTGCAACTTGATAAAGAAAAATCTCAAAACTAAATGTTGATAATCTAAGAAAAGTTTCGGATGTGTAATTTTACTCGCAGATTTACGTCAGATTTATGACAGATTGATTCTATCTTGTCTCGGCTGCACTCGGGATAGCAATCAAACGAGTTTGATGCGGCTTCGCCCCTCCGTCGCCATAGGAATGTAATTATTATTTGGAGCCTCATTTTGCCTTAATGACAAATGACCTTAATGACCATAATGACCATAATGACCGCGTGTCTGATGTGTCGCGGAGCAGGGATATCACTTATCCGGCCCTGGAATGCTTCTGAGCCTCGCGGAAAATGTTATTGGGACGAGGGCGAAATGTTACTGAGTCAAACGCGAAATAACGCCTCGTTTTGTCCCGCGACTCAGTAATGTTTTTCGTGCGCGTCAGTAATAGTTTCCAGGCGTGTCAGTGATAGTCATGGGGCGACTCAGAAACATCCGGAGGATGGCTCGGGAATGTTCTGGATGAGGCTCTGTAATATTGGGGCAGAGTGTGCGGTCGGGCAGGAAGTCTACAGGCGGGCATGGTGAGGCGGTCTGCGGGAAATTCCTTTTTTGCGTAGCGTAACATGCTACGCTACGCGAAAAAACAATCTGGGAGAAATAAGTGCTCGTATGCCGGTGGTAACTTATTGAGTGATAGTATGATACTGTGGTTGTTGATAATTGTGTCTGTACATTATTATAATTATTAAATAATTTTTTGATTTTAATCATTTGAATAATCTTTTTATTGACATACCTTTGCTGCGCTGAATCGTATTGGACGATCGACGGCAAAAGAATTTTTCTAATTATTAATTCAAGTTTTATGAAAAAAAAAACTACATTGAACGCGTATGAAGAGCGTCGGATTCTTGAAGAGGCAGAGATGGAGGATTCCGGTCTGCTTCCTGATCAGGAGCCAGCCTTGCCGGTGCATCTTCATTCTGCCATCAAGGAAATCGTGGCGCCGTTTCCTGCCGAGAAGAAGGCCGCCATGGCCATCATCTCGCTTGCTTATCTGGGCACGATGGCTGGAAATGCCCGTTTTCTCTATCGTAATTCGGAAGAGCACTATCTGGGATTCGAGTGCTGCCTGATCGGTGAACAGGGTATCGGCAAGAGTGCCATGACCCGACTCCACAAGGACCTGATGTCGGTACTTATCAGCGAGGACGAGAAGACTCGCATGAAGGTCGACGAGTATGACGATGCTTGTAATGCCTGTGGGGAGAATGGCGCAAAGCCAAGGGACCCTCATTATGGCATAAGGATAATGTCGCCCGACACGACCAAGTCGGCATTCTTCCTCAACCTCAAGAACCTCAAGGGCAAGAGAGCCATCATCGTTGCTCCGGAAATCGACTCTCTGCTGAAGAGCGGCAACTGGTGCTGCGACCGTGGTGCTAACGAGCGACTGATGTTCGACACGGAAATCGGCGGTCAGGACACCAAGTGCCACAACAGTACCAAGGCCCGGGTGCGCATAGCGGTGAATCTTGCCGTAAGCGGTACTCCCGTGGCTGTGATGCGTCACTACAAGAATGCCGAGGATGGCCTGGTTACGAGAGTGGCCTTCTGCTCTTTCCCCGAGACCATGAACGATGACGATGAGGAGAAGCCTCGCAGTGAGGCCAACCGCCGCAAGCTGCTCGAAATCCAGAAGAGGCTCCTCGACGAGCCTGTCGGCGATGTCATCAAGGTCCCAGCCCTGCTCCGTCAGCAGAAGGAATGGTACACGGAGATGAAGAGGCTGAGTGATGTGTCGGGCAACCACTCCATCGAGACTTTCCGCAAGCGTGCCGCAGTGATTGGGTTCCGTGCAGGATGCGTGCTCTATCTGCTCGACGGACACAAGATTACCAGAAACGCCCTGAGGTTTGCCAGATGGGTGAGCGAGTATGTGCTCTACTACCAGATGAAGTATTTCGGCGAGAAAATGAACGAGAGTATAGAGGCAAATGCAGAAATCATGCGTGCTCCCGTGTATCTCAACAACAAAAATGCATGGGTTTTCACCAGTCTGCCAACCGTATTCACTCCATTGGATGTATTCCAGAAATACGAGGAACTGGGCATGAAGGCATCGGGGTACAGAAGTACCATAAAGCGCTGGAAGGAAGCACCTAACGGATGGATTTTCTCTCTCGGTGACGGTCGTTACGGGAAGACTGAGAGGGGACTTGCAATCCAGTACAAGGATGCGAAATGATTTTTTTGCGTAGCGTAGCATGTTACGCTACGCAAAAAACAATAATCAAAGAAGATTTTCGTTTACATAATAAAAATACAGGACTATGCACTATAAATCAAGAAGACTGGAGTCGCGGAGGCGCTCAATGGAACAGGAACTCCTCCACAACGGATGGGTAGGCCTCGAGACTCCCTACCCTCCGAACGGCAAGGTGGAGCTGCACGCTAAATACCAATCGCCAAGGATAATAGAAATCGGGGTGTCGGATATTGAACAATGCCTGAAGAAAATAAACAGGGACGGCGAATCGTACTATGCACTGGAAACATGGTCGTGGGAACTGACATACCTGTCGTGGCAGACCGACAGGGAGAATCCTCGCAACCATAACTACATTCCCGTATGGCAGGCGTTCGACTGTCTGCACGACTGTCTGCTCGAAGGGATTGACTGGAAATATGAAGACGGCAGGTCGGGCAACATAAAGGTCATCGACTGGGAGCATCCCGAGATGAACACCTTCTCCTATGTCAGGGGATGGCGAGGAGCAATGAACGACGGATTCGGATGGGACTTCGTGCTGTTCGTGAACGCCATTCCGCTGGCTGGCATAGTGCTGGAACCAGACGAGAAGGGAGGACGTCCATGTGCGGCGGCACTCAGTCTGGCACAGGACCAGATGAACAGTGACTCCACGTTCTCGGTCTATGCCCACTACATCATCGCCGGTAATGGAAAGGAACTGCGCATGGGAGTGCCGTATGAAGAACTGGACGAGTTCATGGACACTCCTGACACTATCCAGGCAATCAAGCCGGAGAATTTCCTGAAGAAAATAAAGGACTATGTGTAGAGACGACATAATTGATTCCGTGCGGGGGATGCAGCAACTCATCCACGCTGCAAACAGGGAACTGGCAGAGGTCGATCCGGCCTCTGCCGGATATGAGCATGTCGTAAAGGCCCTGGGGATTATGTCGGAACTGTCTAAAATCTCGTTGCAGACCGTCAAGGAACTGCAGCAGACAGACAATCGGGAGCAGCCATTGCCGCCTACTGTCTCCGGCAGCAAGAAGCGTGGGCGTGGAAGGCAAAAAGGCCAGTATCTCAGTGAAGGCATGGATGTGAAGTCCTACGGAGAAATCATCCTCCACATATTCAAGAACCATTTCCGCGGCGACAATTTCCTTGTTAAGAACAAGACGATACCGGCCACCAAATTCATGGCGTGCCTCTACAAGGTTGGCATTCAGGAACGAATCACGGTGGACGATCCTAAGAAAAAGGCATTCTGCAACCTGATAGCGGAACTGCTGGAAGGCACAGAGTTCAAGGATAAATATCATACGTCCCACAACTCCGTCAACATCAAGGTAAATGACATGGAAGATAACCTCGCCTCAGATACGATATACGCCAAAGAATGGAGTTCCTTGTGCAAATTAGCAACCGAAATATTTCACGAGGCGGCAGAAAAACAGGCAAAGGCAGTCGAACGGTCGCCTTTGTGATT
>CALELI010000068.1 GCA_937902455.1 uncultured Prevotellaceae bacterium
GGCCTTTTTCGTTA
Source organism: uncultured Prevotellaceae bacterium (assembly GCA_937902455.1). GTDB lineage: Bacteria > Bacteroidota > Bacteroidia > Bacteroidales > Bacteroidaceae > Colivivens. The sequence continues at coordinate 15 of CALELI010000068.1, forward strand.
TTGTGTGAATATCACTTTCTCTCGTGCTTATACTTGAAGAGGAAGGCGAAGAGGACTGCTACCACGAGGGCATAGCCTGCAAATACATACCATGCTGTGGACCAGCCTGCAATCTGTGCCATAGGATCGGTATTGGAATATACGAAGTGGTTTACTACCAGTCCGGCAGCCCATGTTCCGATGCTTGCACCCAGTCCGTTTGTCATAAGCATGAAGAGTCCCTGAGCACTTGAACGGATGTCCTTGTCGGTATTGTCGTTGACAAAGAGTGCGCCTGAGATGTTGAAGAAGTCGAATGCCACTCCATAGACTATGCAACTCAGGATGAAGAGCCATACGAGATTGCCTGGATTACCCATTCCGAAGAAAGCGAAGCGGAACACCCAGCCGAACATGGCAATGAGCATCACTTTCTTGATTCCGAACCGTTTCATGAAGAACGGAATGAGAAGGATGCAGAGTGTCTCTGAGATCTGGCTGAGAGAGATGAGGGCATTTGCATTGTTTGCTCCCCATGTGTCAGCAAAGTCGGCTATGTCCTTGAAACTGGTGATAAAGGTGTTGGCATATCCGTTCGTAATCTGAAGGGATGCACCGAGCAGCATTGCGAAGATGAAGAAGATAGCAAAACGCTTCTCCTTGAAGAGTGTGAAGGCCGTGAGACCTGTTGCCTCCATGAATGACTGGCCCTTTGCTCCCTTCCCCTTACAAGGGCAGTTAGTGAGGGTGAGAGCGTAAACGCAGAGTACGATGCTGAGTATGCCTGATACGATGAACTGTTCATAGGAATGCTGATACTGCACTCCGTCGCCGTTCTTCATGAAGTTTACGAAAAGCATGCTGCATATAAATCCCACCGTACCGAACACGCGGATTGGAGGGAAGTCCTTCACTGTGTCGAGATTGGCCTTCTCGAGGGCATTGAATGCCACGGAATTGGAAATGGCAAGAGTCGGCATATAGAATGCCACGCTGAGAGTGTAGAGAAGATAGAACATCGTGAAGCTTATGTCTGCTCCGTTTGTCATGGCATAGTACCCGGCAGAGAACATGAATATTCCTGCAAGTCCGTGACAGAGTGAGAGCACCTTCTGTGCAGGAATCCACTTGTCGGCGACAATGCCCATCAGGGCTGGCATGAAAATGGACACAAATCCCTGAGTGGCATAGAAAAGCCAGATCTTCTCACCGAATCCGGCATTGAACAAGAAACTACCCATGGAAGTCAGATATGCTCCCCACACTGCAAACTCCAAGAAGTTCATGACAATAAGTCTGAGCTTCAGACCAAATGAATGATTATTTTCCATATTGCATTATTTAACTTTCGTGCAAAGTTACGATTATGCGAATAAAAAACCAAATTTATTTGAGTTTTTCTATTCCTGCAATATCAACTACACGATATTTTCGTACTATCGCTCGTTTTCACTCTCGCAAGATACTCACTCTCGGAAATAAAAATAAATGGTCATTTATTTTGTATTTCGCTCGCTTAATCGTATCTTTGTCATCTGAAATGAAAAAACTATATATTGAGACATATGGCTGTCAGATGAATGTGGCTGACAGCGAGGTAATGGCGTCGATCATGAAAATGGCTGACTATGAATGTCAGGACGTGATTGATGGTGCTGACGCAATACTGCTCAACACTTGTTCCATCAGGGACAATGCCGAACAGAAGATATTTAATCGTCTTGAAAGCCTGTACAGCATCAAGAAGAAAAACAAGCGATTCATCATCGGAGTGGTGGGATGTATGGCTGAGAGAGTGAAGGACGACCTCATCGCCAGTCATCACGTGGACCTCGTGGCAGGCCCAGATGCCTATCTCTCACTCCCCGAACTGTTTGCTTCAGCCGAGAGAGGAGAAAAAGCCATCAACATAGAACTATCCACGACGGAGACATATAAGGACGTCATCCCCGAGAGGATATGCGGAAACCGTATCTCTGGTTTTGTGAGCATCATGCGAGGCTGTAACAATTTCTGCCACTACTGCATAGTTCCCTATACCAGAGGACGTGAACGCAGTCGCGACGTGGAAAGCATCCTCAACGAGGTTCATGACCTTGAGAAACGTGGATTCAGGGAAGTCACTCTCCTTGGGCAGAACGTGAACAGTTATAAATGGGTGTCGGCTGACGGAGAACAGACCATCGGCTTCCCTCAACTTCTGAGGATAGTGGCAGAGGCTGTGCCGGAGATGCGAATCCGTTTCACTACCTCCCATCCTAAGGACATGAGCGACGAGACACTGCATGTCATTGCCGAATACCCTAATCTCTGCAAGCACATACACCTGCCAGTACAGAGCGGAAGTGACAGGATACTGAAACTGATGAACCGTAAATACACTCGTGAGTGGTATCTTGACCGAGTGGCTGCCATACGGAGAATCATCCCGGACTGCGGACTCACTACCGACGTGTTCTGCGGTTACCATTCCGAGACAGAGGAAGACCACAGGATGACACTCTCGCTCATGGAGGAATGTGGTTTCGACAGCGCCTTCATGTTCAAGTACTCAGAGCGCCCAGGCACTTATGCCAGCAAGCATCTTCCTGACGACATTCCGGAAGACGAGAAGATACGTCGCCTCAACGAACTCATAGCTCTCCAGAACGAACTCTCTGCAAAGAGTTACAAAATGGATATTGGCAAGACCTACGAAGTCCTCGTAGAAGGTGTGAGCAAGCGCTCAAAGAATCAGTTCTTCGGACGTACACAGCAGAACAAGGTAGTGGTATTCGACAGAGGTGGCCATCATATCGGAGACTTTGTCAACGTAGAAATCACGGGGTCCAGTTCGGCTACCCTTCAGGGAACCGAAGTGAAGTGACACGAGCGTCAATACATTATATTATATATAGAGGTGTTCTATAAATTCCCCGCAAAAATAATAAAATTAACATCAGAAGGATATGAAAAGAACGTTATTCTCAGTGCTCATCATGCTCTGTACAGTCAGCATCTGGGCACATAAACCTATCAAGGCTCAGATTAAGGTAGAAGGTGAGCCGGAACTTTCCAGACTCTATATCCAGGTTGGAGAAAGTGGCAAATATGGCAAATTCAAGGCAGAAGAGGTGATAGAAGGAAAAAAGGGCAAGTTCTCCTATACCACTCAGGCCGACAAGATTGTACCTGCCCGTCTGAAGAGAGAATCAGGCGACAACGCCTCCTACATGACTATTATCCTCGTTCCCGGCGAGGACCTCAGGCTTACCGTGAAGGGAGAAGAATATTTCTATGACGGTGCAAAGGTGTACAAAGACTGCCGGAAGGCTGATGATACCCTGACACCTATCTACAAGGAACTCATAGACTATTACAATAAGATTACCGAACGTCTGAGTGGTCTTTCTGAAGAAGAGTATAAAAAAGTGCTGAAAGTATGTCAGGACACCCTTGCAATGAAAAGCGAGGCCTTTGAAAAAGCAGCAGAGGAATATGCCAGAACGAATGGCGATTCAGAAGGTGCAGTCCTCTTTCTCTATAATTTCATGGATGTCGACACCCTTTATTCCCTTGCCGGCAAGGAAATCCAGAATGGGCGTGTAGGAGAATTCCTGAAAAGCCGTATAGTCTATATGAACGAACAGCGTGAACTGATTGAGAAGCAGGAAAGGGAAGCACAGGCAAAACTTGATGCCATGCAAGGTGCTCCAGCAAAGGACTTTACTCTCAACGACATAAACGGAAACCCACTCTCACTTTCCTCACTTCGCGGAAAATATGTGATCCTCGATTTCTGGGGAAGCTGGTGCGGATGGTGTATCAAAGGCATTCCTGACATGAAGAAGTACTACGAGAAATATTCTGACAGACTCCAGATACTTGGTGTTGACTGCAACGACACAGAACAGAAATGGAAGGATGCAGTAGAGAAGTACGAACTCCCTTGGCTCCATGTCTACAATCCAAGAACCAGTACGGTACTCGACGACTACAACATAACTGGTTTCCCGACAAAGATTGTTATCGACCCACAAGGAAACGTTGTCAAGGTCATAGTAGGCGAGGACCCTGCATTCTATACCTATCTTGACGAGCTGTTCAGCAAGTAGGGCAGAGATACGAAAAAACTCAAATAAATTTGGTTTTTCGCTCGCTTATTCGTATCTTTGCAGAATATTGGTGTATTGCGCACATAAATTATCTGAAATGGCAAAGAAGCATAGAGGACCAGGTCTTTTTAATACCCAGTTCATTACAACACTGATAAGTACAACGCTTGTGCTCATACTTCTGGGCACAATCGTGTTCTTTGTTCTCACAGCCCATAACCTGTCGGCTTACGTGAGAGAAAACATCAACATAGAAGTCCTGCTGAAGGACGGAATGTTTGATTCCGAAATAGAACGTGTACAGAAAGACCTTCAGGCAAAGAAATATGTGAAGGAAATCCAGTATATTTCCAAGGAAGAGGCTGCCCAGGAACAGATTGAGGCTATGGGTACCGACCCGTCCGAGTTCCTCGGGTACAATCCGTTCACAGCGTCTTTCGAGATTAACGTAAAGGCCGAGTATGCCAATAACGACAGTCTGGCTACAATCAAGAGAGACATCAAGAAGATGCAACAGGTGATGGACGTAGTCTATCAGGAGGAACTGACAGACTCCGTGAACCACAATATCGGTAAGTTCAGCATGATCCTTCTCATCATTGCCGCCTTGTTCACGTACATCTCGTTTGCCCTCATCAACAATACGGTACGGCTGACCATATTCTCCCGCCGATTCACCATCAACACCATGAAACTGGTTGGTGCAAGCTGGGGATTCATCCGTAAACCGTTCATGCGTCAGGCACTCCTGCTCGGAGTCCTCTCTGCCATTGCTGCAGATGCGGTAATCGTGTTCGGAATCAACTGGATGATGCAGTACGAGCCGAGTCTGGCAGATGTCATCGACTGGAAGGTATTTGCAATAGTATGTGCTTCAGTACTTTTCTTCGGACTTATCATCACATTCCTCTGCACTCATTTCTCAATGTGGAAATACCTGAGAATGAGTAGTAACGACCTATATCATATTTAGGCCCGAAAGAGAGATAACGAATTGACTAATAAAAAAACTGAATTATATTTATGGTATTTGGAAAACTGAATTATATCCTGCTTATTGCTGGAGTAATCATCATCGTTCTGGGATTTATTCTCATGTCAGGAAGCGGAACAACAGAAGAGGCCTTCAACCCCGAGATTTTCGGAACAATGCGTATAGGTGTGGCTCCTATGGTCTCTCTGTTTGGGTTTATCTTGATCATTGCAGCAATCCTCGTAAAGGCTAAGAAGAACTGATGGACTGGCTACAAGCATTACTGATGGGCATTTTTCAGGGACTGACTGAATATCTGCCCGTAAGCAGCAGTGGCCATCTTGCCATTGCAGGGAACATTCTGGGAATCGAAGACCCAGACAAAATCATGATGTTCACAGTCGCTGTTCATGTCGCAACAGTGCTGAGTACTCTCGTCATCCTCTATAAGGAGATAATCTGGATTGTGAAGGGATTGTTCAGGAAACCTACACCTCAGACAGCATCTCCTTACGGAATCCGAAACCTCAACATGGAACAGAACTATGTGCTGAACATTATCATATCAATGATTCCAGTCGGTATCGTTGGACTTTTCTTCAAGGATTTTGTCGAGGAACAGTTTGACAGTCTTATGGTGGTCGGTGTATGTCTTCTCGTCACAGCACTACTGCTCTCTTTCTCATACTTCGCAAAACCTCGTGATAAGGAACATATCTCAATGAAGGATGCCTTCATCATCGGTATTGCCCAGGCACTTGCCGTGCTGCCAGGACTCTCACGTTCGGGTTCCACAATCGGAACGGGACTTCTCCTCGGCGACAAGAAGGAAACACTGGCTCAGTTCTCTTTCCTCATGGTCATCCCTCCTATCCTTGGGGAAGCACTCCTCGACGTGAAGAAAATGGCAGAAATGGGAATAGAACAAGCCATGAACGGTATTTCTGCAACATCACTCATAGCAGGTTTCGTTGCAGCATTCGTAGTTGGATGCATTGCCTGCAAATGGATGATTAACCTCGTGAAACGCGGAAAGATGATATACTTCGCCGTATATTGCGCGGTAGTAGGATTAAGCGTTATTGTCTGGCAGTTATGTTGCTGAACTTCAAGGAGGGTGTCATACTGTCATTCAACAAGCCATACGGATGGACTTCATTCCAGGTAGTCGGAAGGTCCAGGTGGTGGCTGAAGAAGAAATACGGAATCAAGAAGATAAAGGTAGGTCATGCCGGGACTCTCGACCCATTAGCCACTGGAGTGCTGGTTGTCTGTACAGGCAAGGCCACAAAGCAGATTGAGGAGCTCCAGACTCATACGAAGGAATATGTTGCCACAATGAAACTTGGTGCTACAACCCCTTCATTCGACAAGGAGACAGAGGAAGATGCAACCTATCCAGTTGACCACCTTACCCATGAACTGATAGAAAGCGCACTGCATAAGTTCGTAGGTGACATCCAGCAAGTACCTCCGGCATTCTCTGCCGTGAAGGTCGACGGGAAGAGGGCATACAAGATTGCCCGTAAAGGCGATGAAGTAAAACTCTCGGCCAAGAACGTTACAATATCAGAGATAGAACTCATTTCGTTCACCTCGCCAGATGAGTTAAAGATAAGAGTGGTATGTGGAAAAGGAACTTACATCCGTTCCCTTGCAAGAGACCTGGGAGAAGAACTCCATACAGGAGCCTACCTCACATCTCTCTGCCGTACACGAGTAGGAGATTTCCGACTTGAGGACTGCCTCGATGCAGAACATTTTGCAGAATGGCTCGACAATCAGGAGGTCGTCCTCGAAGAAGAGAAGAATGATTAATAAAATATACAAGACATGAAATTAAGTCAATTCAAATTCAAGATTGCACCAGAAAACATCGGACTTTATCCACCAATGCACCGCGACGAGGCCAAACTCATGGTACTCCACAAGGACACAGGCGAGATTGAACACAGACAGTTCAAGGATATCATTGATTATTTCGATGACAAAGACACCTTTATCTTCAACGACACACAGGTGTTCCCTGCCCGTCTTTACGGCAACAAGGAGAAGACTGGTGCAAGGATAGAAGTGTTCCTTCTTCGTGAACTCAACGAGAACCTGTATTTATGGGATGTCCTCGTAGACCCGGCACGTAAGATTCGTATAGGTAACAAACTCTATTTTGGTGAAGACAACTCAATGGTTGCCGAAGTAATTGACAACACCACATCCCGCGGACGTACACTCCGATTCCTCTGGGGTACACCGAACACATCCCGGAAGACAGATGAAGAGCGCAAGAGAGAGCACGATGAATTCAAGAAAGCACTCTATGCTCTCGGTGAGGCTCCATTGTCAGACGAGGTACTTGCTCTCCGCAGTGCTGAGAAAGAAGATATTGAGAATTTCCAGACAATCTATGCCTGCAAGGAAGGTGCCGTCACAGCTCCTGCCAGCGGACTCCATTTCTCACGCGAACTGCTCAAGCGAATGGAGATAAAGGGCATTGAACAGGCCTTCGTCACACTCCATGTAGGACTTGGTAACTTCCGTCAGATTGACGTCGAAGACCTTACAAAGCACAAGACGGACAGCGAGGAGATGATTGTTCCAAAGTCAGCCTGCGACATAGCCAACACAGCAAAGGCAAATGGCCATAAGATATGTGTAGTCGGCACTACGACCATGAGAGCCGTAGAGACAGCTGTCGGACCTAACGGCTTCATCAAGGAGTTCGAGGGCTGGACGAATAAGTTCATCTTCCCTCCATACGAATTCACCGTTGCCGATGCATTCGTCTCAAACTTCCAGCTGCCACTTTCCGTAATGCTTATGATGCAGTGTGCGTTCGGAAGCTACGATTATGTAATCAATGCCTACAACTCCGCCCTGGAGAATGGCTATAAGTTCGGTAGTTTCGGTGATGCACTGCTGATTGTCTGATGGCAGTAGTATATCTTGGTCTTGGCAGCAATCTGGGTGACACCGAAAAGAACCTCAATGCAGCCATAAAGGAAATAAATGACAGGATTGGTTCGATACAGAGCCAATCCGATTTTATTGTCACTGCTCCCTGGGGATTCGAGAGTAGTAATACGTTCCTCAATGCCGTCATCTGTGTTCAGACGGACTTGAGTCCATTTTCCCTGCTTCATGCTACCCAGAAAATAGAACGCGAACTCGGACGTACAAAAAAAACGACCACTCATTACGAGGATCGCCTGATAGATATTGACATTCTTCTCTATGAAGATCTGCGAATAGACACAAGGGAACTGACCATTCCTCACCCTCTGACGACCAGAAGGGACTTTGTGATGAAGCCACTCCTTCAGATCATGGCACAGGATCATATCCACTTCCTCCCCAAGGATGACAGCGCAGAATCCTGCGGACAGCCAGATAAAGGCCACGGAAAGGACCATGTTTGCGAATCGCCTCAACAGCATACTGCGAACAGGTAGGGGTAAATCTGCACGAGGGGGGAGTCATCGGTGAGATACATTTCCGATAAAAGTATATCGGGATAAGTAATATCCATGATAATACCTTGCACACAATGCTGCCAATCCTTATCATTGATTCAGAGTTTCTGCTATCTTATGTAATAATTTCATTACACTTCTCTTCACCTGCTCACTCTCACAAGGCTGGTCGGCAATACAGACAAATGCCATTGCCAGCATTTCATCCCTGCCTGCCATCTTTTTCACAATCACATCCTTGTTCATTCTGTATGATTCCCTCACTTGCCTCTTCATTCTGTTCCTGTCCACAGCATGATGAAACTTCTTCTTGGGAACACTGACAAGTATGGATGCTTCCTCATCATCTTTCGGCAACAATGCATAGACGACCCTCAACGGATATGCCACCAACGACTTATTCTCTCCGTTAAAGAGAGAATCAACGACAAGTTTCCTGCTTATGCGTTCTGATTTACTTAGAGTGTGTGGCTGACTGCTTGACAACTTTCTTGCTTGTAGTTTTCTTGGTCTTAGTCTTGCTTGCTGACTCATCCTTAAACCCATCTGGATGTTTAAGGAGAAAGTCTTCTATCATTGCCGGCACGGAGCGCAGTTCCGGAGTAGGAACCATGTCGACTCTCAGCTTGGCCTCCTGAGCCGCTTCTATAGTCTTCTGGCCAAGGCATGCTATGGCTATGTCCTTCTGCTTAAACTTAGGGAAGTTCTTCATCAGTGAGTGGATTCCTTCAGGACTGAAGAACACCAGCATATTATAGTCAAATGGTTCGTCTGGACCAAAATCATTGCTTACGGTATAGTACATCACAGCCTCTGTGTGAGTCAGTTCGGCAGCATCGAGCATATTCTTCATGTCATCGTTATGGGCAGACGACTGAGGAGCGAGATACTTTTCAGTCTTATGCTTTACCATCACTGGTACCAGGTCGTTAATTCTTCCTGTAAGCGGGAAGAACACCTTGCGTTTTCTATATTGCACGTACTTCTGGATATACAGTGCAATCTGCTCTGATTTGCAGAAGTACTTCATCGTCTCCGGCACATTGACTCTCATTTCCTTACAAAGATTAAAGAAATGGTCGATTGCATGGCGCGAGGTGAAGATGACAGCCGTATGGTCAAGGATTGACACCTTCTGCTTTCTGAAATCCTTTGCTTGCATAGGTTCAACCTTGATGAATGGTCTGAACACAATCTCCACTCCGTATTTATTGGCAATGTCATAATATGGAGATTTTTCAGTCTGAGGCTTTGGCTGAGATACCAGTATCTTTGCTGTCATAAAAATGGCAATTAGAGTGTACTACGTACGCGTTTATTATTCTTTTTTTACATTATAATTTGCCAACACACGAGTATCGGCAACAATTCAAGGGTGCAAAAATACAAAAAAATTAGCAAAAAACCATATTTTTTGTACTTAAAGTTAATACATAACTTACAAAATAGCAGAATCTTGTATAAAACCAGTACAATTAGTAGTCCTATGTGTAAAAAAGTTTCACCTGGTTGCAGAAATATTTTCACGAGTGCAAGAGGAAAGAGCAGGAGGCTCGACAATGAAATCAGGAAGCAGTATGCCGATACCCATTTCACTCCGGCATCACCCTCGAAGAAAGTCCAGTTCACGATGGCATAGGCCAGTATCTTCGCAAGCACATACGCCACCATGATTCCTGCAATGGCAAAGATAGTGCCGTATGGAGTGGCATCAGCAGTCTCTGAGAAGAGTGGGAAGGTGAGCAGTCCTATCGAGATGGCCCATATTCCCGCAAGCATCAGGTTATTCTGTATTTCCGTGCCATTATCGCTCAGGCTCTCGCCTCCCGATGCCTTTCGGTTGGTGAAGAAGAGTGTCCAGTGATGCATCAGGGCTTCCTTGCCTCTATATATTATAAAGGCAAACAATGCAAACAGAATGATAGAGATAAGAATGATGCCATCATCGCCTGCAATGGAATAAGCCCGGAGCCCTTCAGTCATAAACCGAATTCCTTCCTTATCATGTCGACGGCATCCAGTTTCTCCCATGTGAAGAGTTCCACGGTCATGTCCTTCTCACCCCCCGAGGCGTAAGGACTGGAGAAATGCTTGGTCACCGTCTGAGGTTTTCTTCCCATGTGGCCGTAGGCGGCAGTTTCCAGATAGATTGGATTGCGCAGTTTCAGGTCACGTTCTATAGCAGCAGGACGCAGGTCGAAGAGTTTCTTCACCTTTGCGGCAATCTCCGCATCTGTCAGTCCTGCCTTTGCGTGACCGAAGGTATTGACGAATATACTTACAGGCTGAGCCACACCGATTGCATAGCTTACCTGAATCAGCATCTCGTCAGCCACTCCGGCAGCCACCATGTTCTTTGCAATGTGCCGTGCAGCATAGCAGGCAGAACGGTCCACCTTGCTCGGGTCCTTGCCCGAGAATGCACCGCCACCATGTGAAGCCCTGCCTCCGTATGTGTCGACAATGATTTTCCTGCCCGTCAGACCCGTATCGCCGTGAGGACCGCCGATGACAAACTTGCCCGTAGGGTTCACAAGGAATTTTATGTTGTTGTAGAACAGTCTCTTCACCTTCTCGTCGTGAATGCCTTCTATTGCTCTTGGTATGAGAATCTCTACCACGTCCTCCTTGATTTTCGAAAGCATCTCCGCATCAGCCTGAGCCTGAGTCTTGCCACTGCCAGGCTTCACGAAGTCGTCGTGCTGGGTGGATATTACGATGGTGTCAATCCTCACTGGCTTGCCGTCATCCTCATATTCTATAGTGACCTGGCACTTTGCATCCGGACGGAGATAGGTCATATCCTTGCCCTCATGGCGGATGTCAGCCAATACCTTCAGTATGTGATGACTCAGCGCAAGGGAGAGAGGCATGTAGTTTTCTGTCTCGTTCGTGGCATAGCCGAACATAATGCCCTGGTCACCAGCACCCTGATCCATTTTGTCCTTCTTCTCTACACCCCTGTTGATGTCGGGACTCTGCTCATGGATAGCAGAAAGCAGACCGCAGCTCTCCGAGTCGAACTGATATTCTGACTTCGTATAGCCGATTTGCCTGATGGTGTCCCTTGCCACCTTCTGCAGGTCGACGTAAGCCTTCGATTTCACCTCGCCCGACACCACGACCAGGCCTGTAGTCACAAGCGTTTCCACTGCCACCTTCGAGTCCTCGTCAAAGGCAAGAAACTGGTCCAGGATTGCATCCGATATCTGATCCGCTACCTTGTCAGGATGGCCTTCGCTGACCGATTCTGAAGTAAATAAATATGCCATATAGTTGTATTGTTGAAAAATTTATGCAAAGTTACGAATTTATTTTTGTTTTCTTTGTCATTTGCTTGTTGTTTTAGGATTTTTTTGTATATTCGCAGTCGAAATCGACTTAAGGGGTGTTCTATTAATTCCCCTTAAATAAAATATTAACTAAAACAACATAAGTTTATATTATGAATAATGCAATCGTGCAGTTTCCTGTTCCTGCTAATGAACCGGTGAAGAGTTATCTGAAAGGCAGTCCTGAACGTATCAGCCTTGAAAAAGAGCTGGAACGCCAGAGTAATGAGGTGCTTGATATTCCTATCATCATTGGTGGCAAGGAGATTCGCACTGGTGACACGGCAGAGGTAGTCTGTCCTCACGACCACAAGCACGTACTTGCCCGCTACCACAAGTGTGGTGAGAAGGAAGTGCAGATGGCTATTGATGCCGCTATGGAGGCTCACGACAAATGGGCTAAGACACCTTGGACAACAAGAGCTGCCATCGTGATGAAGTGTGCTGAGTTGCTGGCTACTAAATATCGTCCTATCATGAACGCCGCTACCATGCTGGGCCAGAGCAAGAATATCTTCCAGGCTGAAATTGACTCAGCTTGCGAGACCATCGACTTCTTCCGCTATAACGTACATTATGCATCTAAGTTATACGCCATCCAGCCAAAGGACGGCAACGGTGTGCTCGACAGTACTGAATATCGTCCGCTCGAAGGTTTCGTGCTGGCAGTCACTCCGTTCAATTTCACATCCATTGCCTGCAACCTGAACATGACTCCTGTCCTGATGGGTAACACCACAGTATGGAAGCCATCTTCTACTTCCATCCTTTCCAACTACTACCTGATGAAGCTGTTCAAGGAAGCCGGAGTACCTGACGGAGTTGTGAACTTCCTCCCAGGCAAGGGCTCTATGATTGGCAGGATATGCTGTGCAAGCAAGGACCTTGCAGGCATTCACTTCACTGGCTCTACATCTACATTCCAGACTCTCTGGAAGTCAGTGGGAGAGAACATCGCCAACTACGTAAGCTATCCTCGACTGGTGGGCGAGACCGGAGGAAAGGACTATATCTTCGTTCATCCTTCTGCCAACGTGGATGCCGTGGCTCATGCAGCCTTCACCGGCGCTTACGAATATCAGGGACAGAAATGTTCTGCAGCAAGCCGTATGTACATTCCTAAGAGCCTCTGGGGGCCAGTCCTCGACAAGATGAAAGTATTTGCCGGAGAAATCAAGATGGGTGACGTGAAGGACCCTATGAACTTCGTGAATGCAGTCATCGACGAGACTTCGTTCGACAATATCGTATCTTACATCGAATATGCCAAGGCATCGAAGGATGCTAAGATAGTGATGGGCGGCAAGTACGACAAGAGCGTGGGCTACTTCGTTGAACCTACCGTGATTGAGACCACCGACCCTCATTTCAAGAGCATGGAGGAGGAAATCTTCGGTCCTGTACTCACTGTATATCCTTACGATGACGACAAGGTATGCGAGACCGTGAAACTGTGCGACACTACTTCTCCTTACGGACTTACAGGTTCTGTATTCGGTCAGGACAGACTGGAGGTAGAGAAGGTTGCTGATGCTCTGTGCTACACAGCCGGAAACTTCTACATCAACGACCGTCCTACAGGAGCCGTAGTAGGTATGCAGCCATTTGGCGGAAGCCGTGCTTCTGGAACAAACGACAAGGCCGGAGGTGAGTTCAACCTCATCCGCTGGGTCC
>CALELI010000069.1 GCA_937902455.1 uncultured Prevotellaceae bacterium
TTATCTTACAGGCGAAAGATAGTTATCTTACGGCATGAAGATAGTTATCTTTCAGGCATAGCATCCGTTAGAGTGTGAGTTAACGACCGTTGTTTGTTGACTGACAGTGCGTTCGAGACTGATGTATTGACCGCAAAAATGATAGCAAAAGAAAGGTGTCAAGGACAAAAAAGAGGTCACTTCAGAGCGTCATTTTGCTTCACTGCCATGCATTCCATCTCGATGAGCCAGGCTGGACGGCAGACGGGGGCGTAGGTGATGACGAGTGGCATCTGGGGGAATCGCTCGGAGAAGATGCGGCGGACTACAGGGTAGTCGGCTATGTCACGGAGGTAGACGATAATCTGCATGACATCGGAGAAATCGGCTCCTCCTTCATGGAGAAGCTGGGAGACGTTCTCGAGCATGCGCTCTGTCTGGCGGACGATGTCGCCTACGTAGAGGACATTGCCTTTGTTGTCGATGCTGGCTGTGCCGGAGATGAAGTACTCGGTACGGTCGGGATAGGTGACGGCGGTGCCTCGCTCGAAGGTGACTCCATATTCGTAGGTGGGATTGAGGTGGGACTTGGCATAGAGGTAGCGCTGCTGTCCCGGTCGGAGTCCGAGGACAGAATAGGCGTCCATCTGCACGATGGCATGGGTGTCGGCAGGGAGTCCTCCGATTCCTGTGGAAGAGATATAGTGGGTCTGGGGTGTAAGATTCTCAATGAGGAAGTTGTCACGACGTGCATCGACGAGTCCCTGATACTGGGTATCGACATCGCGGACGAAGAACCAGGTGCGTACGCAGTTGTCGGCAAAGGTTGCCTGGCGGTCGCGGAGCTGCTGCTGGTAGTCCTCGAGCAAGGTACGTGTCTGGTCGTAGGACGTTCCCTGGGGGGATGTGAGTCCCATGTGCCAGAGGTGGCGGAGTCCGAGGGCGGTGTCGGTCTCGTTGATAACGAGGTGGGTCCACAGGGCTACCTTGGAACCGTCGAGGGGTGGCTGCTGTACATAACCGACTGCGTCGGAGTGAATAGTGAATAGTGAATAGTGAATAGTCCTACTTTGCAGGAAATGAATAGTATCGTGGATGAGGGGTGCCTGGTTGGTGGCATCGGATAGGAAGAGGCGTGAGAACTGTGGCCTGGCATCGGGGTACTGACTGAGGAGCCAGTCGTAGGCCTGGCAGATGCGGGAATACTGATTCTCGAAGAGCTGACCATCGGGAACAACGTGGAACATGGCATGGAGGGATGTCCTGCCACTCTCAGAGGTAAACTCGGACAGCTGTATCTGAACACCGAACTGGTCGAGCGAATATGTCGTATGTTTTATCATAATACTTGGGGGGTTGGAGGGCTATTAGCCGTTAGCCATTGGCCATTTACTTATTCTATAAACTCTAAACTATAAAACTGACTATAAACTCTAAACTATCAACTCAAAACTATTTATATCACCTCAATTGCGGATGTAGGAATCCAGCCTTGCTTGCCTTCCTCGAGCTTGACTTCGAACCAGTCGGTCATGGTGTCGTCCATAATCTCGACCTTGGAGCCTTCGTGGATGATGAAGAGGTCGGTGCTTCCTTCGGATGGGGTGCTCTTCACATTGACTGCGGACGACATGACGATGGCGTAGTTGCGGTGGGTGAGCAGCCGGTACTGTGAGAATGCGCTGAGGATGGAGAGGATGGTGATGACGAATGCGAGAAGGGATGAGCAGACTCCTACCCTACGGAGGATAGAGGAAGGAACAAATGCATAGACGAGCAGTCCGATGAGGAAGATGGCGAAGGTGATGAGGGCGAGGATGAGCCATGAGTCGATGGCGAGACTGTTGACGAGGTTTCTCCACCAGGTGACGAAGAAGAGTTCGGATGGTGGTGTCACTCTGTCTGCTGTCTTTCCACGTGCCAGTGCGAGGTTCTCCATGATGGCGGCATCGGACGGATCGAGGAGATGTGCGCGTTCGTAACTGAGGATGGCGTGCGACATGTCGTCGAGCTTGTAATAGCAGTTGCCGAGGTTGTAGTAAAGTGTGGCGGATTAGTAGCCTTCGGAAAGGATGGATTCGTAGTCGGCTATTGCCTGCTGGTAGTT
>CALELI010000070.1 GCA_937902455.1 uncultured Prevotellaceae bacterium
CAGAAGATATGCGATCCATGCACCGATCAGCGTGGCAAGTGTCCCTATGACGACATCGTAAACCGTGCCTCCCGTGAGAAGATTTGCGGCAAGGCATCCGACAGTCACACCCGGTATGGCAGCCGGGAAAAACACGGGAAGGACGCACAGTGCCTCCGACAAACGTACCTGCACCGCCCCAGACGACAGCCCCATTGCCGCCGACAAAAGCGTCAGAACCACATACAGTGCCGCAGTCATTCCCGCTTCGGATATGTATCGGATTTTTGCTTTCTGATTTATATTTCTGTCTGATCTGTTTTTTGCCATTTTTTCATCCCGAAACATGAATTAAGTCAATTTACGGAAGACGACATCAGCAGTTTTTTTATATACAGCGTTCCGTCGTCCCGTTTGATTATCAGCGCAAAATATTCGTCTGAAACAGTTTCCTCGTCAGACGCCACATAAAACCTTACCCGATAGGTTTTTTCGGTCTCGCCTATGTATGTTATATCCGGCTTCAGTCCGCTGTCCTCCGGAACAACTGACGAAATGTACGCGCCGACCTTGTCGAGATACTCGAATTTTTCCGTGCTCTTGTGAGTCAGCTTGACACTTCCGCCGAACACCCGGTACATAGTTGCCTCAAATTCGCTCTCCGGTATGGAGCTCATGTCAGTGATGTAGGCAAGGGTGCCTATCCTGAATCCCGCAATGGGAAGTAATCCGTGCATTACCCGGAACGGGATGACTGTCACGTCGCCGACCTTCACCGGTACATGCAGGTCCATCTGTTCGAGGTTGATGGACGGAACTCCCGGATAGCGCTTCTCCTTTGGGGTGAAGCAATAGGGAATGCGCTGCATCAGGTGGTCGGCACAGAGCCGTTCGGCATAGACATTGACATTGAACAGCTGCACGGGTCTGAGGTCATCCAGTCCTCCTACATGGTCGTAGTGTTCGTGTGTGATGAAGATGGCGTCCAGATGCTGAGAGGGGAGGGGCATTATCTGCTGGCGGAAATCGGGTCCGCAGTCGATGAGAATCCTTGTTCCTGAGTCGGACTCTATCAGTGAGGAGCATCGCAGCCGACGGTCACGAGGATCTGTCGACCTGCATGTCCTGCAATGACATCCAATCTGAGGAACTCCATTGCTTGTACCGCTTCCTAATATTGTCAGTTTCATACGAACTTCACTTCCGGAAATATTTCGATTCCAAACTTCTTCTTCACGTCCCGACGGATGGCATCGGACAGGGCTACGATGTCGTTGCCTCTTGCACCACCTCGATTGACAAGGACGAGGGCCTGTTTCTCATAGACTCCGGCATTGCCAAGTGACTTGCCTTTCCAGCCACATTGCTCTATCAGCCATCCTGCAGGAATCTTCACTCCCTGCTCCTGCTCATAGAACGGCGTGTCGGGATATTCCTGCCTGATCCTCTCGAACACGCATCTTTCCACTATCGGGTTCATGAAGAAGGAACCGGCATTGCCTATCTCCTGAGGGTCTGGCAACTTTGAACGCCTTATGTCAATGATGATGTCTCTGACTACGCATGGGGTGAGCTGGCCTGAATTGATGTCGATGCCGAGCGATTCTATCTTCGAACGGATTGCACCATATTCCAGTTTCGGGGCAAAGGTCTTGCCAAGACGAAAACAGACTCTTGTCACGGCACATTCATCCTTCCATTCCTGCTTGAAGATGCTCTGCCGGTAACCGTATTTCAGTTCGCTGGCTTTCTTCCGGCAGACTTCACCGGTAGAGAGGTGCATGAACTCCACCCACTCAATCGTGTCCTTGGCTTCACTTCCGTACGCTCCGATGTTCTGAACGGCGGCAGCACCCACTTCCCCGGGAATGAGCGAGAGGTTCTCAATGCCGCTCAGCCCTTTTCCGACGGCGAGACTGACGAGGTCGTCCCAGAGCATTCCGGCTCCAACCTCTGCAAATACTGTGTCGGAATCGTCTTCATCATGAAACCAGACGTCCTTGTTGGAGCAATGCAGTATGGTACCGTCGTAGTCCTGCGTGAGAAGCAGGTTGCTTCCACGGCCCACGACCATGAACGGCTGTGCGAGTGAAGTCCTGATTTCGTTCAGGTCCTCAGCCGAGTCGTATTCAATAAATCTGGCTGCTTTTGCCTCGATACCGAATGTGTTGAACTCCCTAAGCGAGAAGTCTGTATATGTCTTCATATTTCAATCTCTTTTAAAAGCCACTTGTCGTCAGTACGGAAGAATCTGTATTCCACATAGATGCCATTGCTGAATCCCTCGAAGAGCAGGTTCTTCCTGTTCGCGTTCTCCATCGACTGACCGTAGTCAATATTGACGAGGGTGGTGGAGAAGGTCGGCATTTCCATGGAGAACTCAGCCCAGTCATCGTGGGTTATGACACTACTGACTGCCTCTTCGCCTTCCTGGGCCGTTTCCAGATAGTCTATGTTCTCGGCGAGCGAGGACATCTGAAAGTCGTGGTCGGTGGCAAACTGCTTATAGAACTCGTAGAACTCGGCACACGGTGACTCGTCTACCGAGTATTCCTCCTTGTCTGTCAGAAACCATTCGCTGTTTATCTTGTGGAAGTTATATCTGTCGATGACACAGCTGTCAAGGTCAATCCACTCGACTCCGACACTTGTGAGTGTCGTGTCTTTCAGTAGGTTAAGGTCGGATTTCCTGTCGAACACAACCGTGAAGAAGTCCTGGGTGGAGAAACGGTCGAATATGGAGCCTTTGTGCTTCTTCATGTGACCTCCAGTCCTCTTGTGCTGGAAGTCAATGTCGGATATGAAATTATAGAAGAAATCATCGAAGAGCTCGTCTGCCAGTTTCGACACTGGCTCATCCTCGAAAAGCATGAGAGAGTCCTCGAGTGTGTCGGCAACGGAATCAATCTCTGTGTCAATGCTGTCATTGTCTTCGTCAGCCTTGGTTCCCGGACTGGCACATCCCATCATGACCACCGTGATTGCCAGCGGAATACCACACGATAGAGTGGGGATGAGATGTCTACCTATATTCATGGAGCATTGAAGAACGAAAGGTGTGAATCATCTATCTTTTCTTTGCGAAGAGTGATATGAGTACGGAGCCGAGTATTCCGGCCGAGAGTGAACCCATCAGCACGGCAATCTTACCGCAAGAGCGGAGATGTTCGGTGTACTGAGGGAAGTCCTTGAACGACAGTGTGTCGACAAATATGCTCATGGTGAATCCAATGCCACCCAGACATGCCACGGCGAAGAGCATTTTCCAGTTGGCGTTGGCTGGCATTTCTCCAACCTTGCCCTTGATTGCGAGCAGGCTTGCCAGTGTGATTCCTACTGGCTTTCCCAGGAGAAGTCCGAAGAACACGCCCATGCCGACAGAACCGATTTCGGGACTGTACTGGAAGATGTTGAAGTAGCTGATGTCGGGTATCATCACGCCTGCATTTGCCAAAGCGAAGATTGGCATGATGAGGAAGTTCACGTAAGGATTCAGGGCGTGTTCGAGCCTGTAACTCAGTCCTACTGCATTCTTGTTGATGTAGCTCATCCTTCTCAGGCAGTGACGCTGCATGTCGTTAGGGAATGGTTCGTCGGAGGCATAGGCTTTCAGCCTGTCCTTGTATTGACGTCCACGTCTTGCTATGTAGGCATAACTGAATCTTGGCTCCATAGGAATCATGAATGCCATCACTACGCCTGACATTGTGGAGTGGATTCCTGAATAATAGAAGAGGAACCATATTGCAATGGCAGGAACGAGGTAGAACATCATCCGCTTCTCTCCCATGAGATTGAGCAGATAGGTGCCTGCCAGGATCAGCATTGCGACACAGAGAAGTGGGAGGCTGATGTTTCCACCATAGAAAAGTGCCACCACGAGTATCGCTCCGAGGTCGTCGGCGATAGCCAGAGCCGTGAGGAATATCTTCAGCGATACCGGGACCTTGTTTCCGAGTATCGACATTATTCCGACAGCAAAGGCAATGTCTGTGGCGGTAGGGATTCCCCATCCGCTTGCAGCCATGGAACCGTTATTGAATGCTGCGAATATGAGGGCTGGCATTGCCATTCCTCCTGCTGCGGCTATTACTGGGAGCATGGCCTTCTTTGGTGAGGAAAGTTCACCGCAGGCAATCTCTCGCTTTATCTCCAGTCCTACGGAGAAGAAGAATATGACCATGAGAAAGTCGTTGATGAACTTCTCGATGTTCATGTCCTTAGGGAATGTCCAGTCAATCACCCTTGTGCCGTCAGGTCTGAGGGGACTCTGGATGGTGGCTGTGAGATTGGTATTGAGGAAGTTGTGATAAATGTCTCTTGTTGCCGGAAGATTTGCGAGCAGCATTGCGATGACTACGCATAATAAAAGAATTCC
The DNA here is from genome assembly GCA_937902455.1 of uncultured Prevotellaceae bacterium. GTDB lineage: Bacteria > Bacteroidota > Bacteroidia > Bacteroidales > Bacteroidaceae > Colivivens. The sequence continues at coordinate 4,358 of CALELI010000070.1, forward strand.
ACCGGCAGCCCAAGGCTGTTCGGTGAAATTTTTCCATGAGTTATTTGAGAATCTAACTCCCTTTGCTACTTTGTAGGTTGGAATTAATCTCATGTCTCAGTTATTCAGCCGGAGTTTCTGCAGGTGCTGCAGGAGTGGCTGGAGCTGCTGGAGCAGGTGCTGCCTGTTGTTGAGATTCTGCTGCAGGAAGTGCTGGAGCAACGATGTTAAGTGGAGCTTCCTTTGTTGTAGTCTTTGGAATGAATGCAACAGAGAGAACGCTCAGTACTACCATTGCAATTGCAAGGCCCCAAGTTGCTTTTTCAAGGAAGTCTGTTGTCTTGCGGACACCCATAATCTGGTTTGAAGATGAGAAACCTGATGCAAGACCACCACCCTTAGATTCCTGAATGAGAACGATTCCTACCATCAAAAGTGATGCAAGAATAATCAAAATGATAATTAATGTGTACATACGTTTTATTTTTGTTTAACTATTATTCGTATAAATTCGTGCAAAATTACAAAAATTTATCGTCTTGACCAAACAAATCAGTCCAATTTTGCAATTCTGTATTCAATTTGTCACCAATTTGCCACTGTCGCGTTGTATATCTGGTCTACGATGTCCTTGAAAATCTGGGTCACGAGTTCGTCCTGCACGGCAGACAACTGGAGTTTCGAATCGTAGTCGGCAGTCGAACTGAATGTCCTCTCAAAGTCCTGCTCGTGGTTCTTTGTGTTTATGAACCTCACGTTGACAGTCACCTTCAACTGCGTCTGTGCCGAATATCCGTCGGCAGAGACACTCTTGTTGGTCTGAGAGTATTCTGTGATTTCTCCGGCGAGTTGCAGGTCACCGTTCTTCTTCTGGACTTTCAGCTTTGTCTTCTGGGAGTAGGCCTCAGTCATTGCGTTGTAGAACATGCTCTCCATCGGTGCCCAGACATAAGCGCTTCTTATCGGGAACTTATCGAACGAGATGGTCTTAGTGACGTCATAGTTGATGCTCGATCCGTTGAACGAGTAGCTGACCTTACATGCCGTGATCAATGCTATGCAGACGCTGATTACCAGAGTGGCGAGAAATCCCTTTGTCCGTTTAGTTCTTGCCATAGCTCTTGAGTTTTCTGTACAATGTCCTTTCGCTTATGCCCAGCTCCTGAGCGGCCTTGTTCCTGTTGCCGTTATTGCGTTCCAGTGCCGTCACTATTATCTCCATCTCCTTCACGTCGCTGCGGTTGCCTGATTCGTCGAGAGGGGTGATTTCCTCTGCCGAGAGGAATTCCTGCTGGTGGATAGGATAGATTGATGACTGAGGACTGACGAGCATTTCCTTTATCTCCTTCACCTCGTTGCTGAGTCGGGAGAGAATCTGGAAGAGCAGCTCGCGTTCGTTCTCGTACAGGTGCGAGTAATCCGACTTGTGGCTTGTCACCATGAGTCCTGTCCCTGCCTCCTTGTCGTTGGTGATGCCATGCTGGCTGAGTTCTTCGGCTGAGACTATACGTTCGTGGCACATCACGCTGAGCTGTTCGGCTACGTTCTTCAACTGTCGGATGTTTCCAGGCCACTGGTAGTTCATCAGCAGTTCCTTGGCATCATCTGTCAGCATCACAGGCTCGACATTGTATTTTTCGGCAAAGTCGTTTGCGAACTTGCGGAAGAGCAGTTCTATGTCCCTGCCTCGTTCCCTCAGAGGTGGAATCTGGATAGGGATGGTGGCGAGACGGTAATAGAGGTCGCTGCGGAACTTGCCTTCCTTGATGGCGTTCTGCAGGTTCACGTTGGTGGCAGCAACGATTCTCACGTCCGTCTTTCTGACTTCGCTCGAACCGACCCTGATATATTCTCCTGTCTCGAGCACCCTGAGCAGTCGTGCCTGTGTGGCAAGCGGGAGTTCACCCACCTCGTCGAGGAAGAGGGTGCCGTTGTTGGCCGCGCCAAAATAGCCTTCGCGTTCGCCTATGGCACCTGTGAACGCACCTTTCTCGTGTCCGAACAGTTCCGAGTCAATGGTTCCCTCAGGTATGGAACCACAGTTGATGGCGAAGTACTTCTGATGTTTCCGTGGCGAGTTGTCGTGGATGATTCTCGGTATCACTTCCTTTCCCACACCGCTCTCACCGACGATAAGCACCGACAGGTTAGTCGGAGCCACCTGTATGGCGGTGTCTAAGGCGTGGTTGAGACCGGCAGAATTGCCCACAACCTTGTATTTCTGTTTTATGTCTTGTATTGGATCACCTCTCATAATTTAATCTCTAACCTTATATATATAATAATGTGTATTAGTCATAAAAATTCCAGCTGAGTCCGAACCTGATTGAGGAAGGGTCCATAGGGTATCCCGGCGCCCAGAAATACTCTCCGTCTTTCTGGTTCAGGTGGTAATACTGGATGTAGGCTCTCAGCTGCTTCAGGTCGAAGGCGGCATACACGCTTATGAGTGGGTAGGCACCGATTTCCCTCAGATTGTCCGGATTCTGGTTCACGTACTGGGTGATGGCTGGAGAATAGTCGGGAGCGTTGTATTTTGTGAAGAACTTCACGTCGGCACCCAGTTCGGCTTTCAACACGTTCTTCACCAGCTGACCTGTGATATACAGGTTGTGGTACGTCGAGAGAGTCGGCAGCGGAATTACCTTGTCGTTCGATGACTTCTGGAAAGTGATGTCGTTGTCGAAATGCAGAATCTTCCACTTGAAGTTCTGACGGAGGTTCACGCTGAATACCTGCACGTTCTCGTCACACTGCATCGCCATGGCATTATTGCTGAATCCCTGCTTGCTGTCTGCAATGTATGGGAGTCCACAGTTCTGGAAATAAGTGTAGTTTTTCAGGTTCTCCACTCCGGCTGTGATAGTCGTCCCTGTGTGAGGCAGCGAGAACACACCCTCTATCCTTGTGCGGAATTCCTTGTCCAGATTGTTGTCCCACCATGCATTGCGGCTGTGGAAATGACGGAAATAGAATCCGGGAGTCGCGTCCTTCACGTAGGCATTCACCTGTACCTGCATGGTGTCCGCAGCATTGAACATTCTGAATGGGACATTCAGTTCGCCCGTACCTTTCACGAAGAAGTCACCGCTGTGGTCACCCGTGAGTGTCATCTCTCCGTTAATGTTCAGGTGGAGGAGTGAACCCTGTGTGCGGATAATCTGTCCGCCAATCATCACGTCATGCTCCTTGTAGGAACTTACGAACTGGCTTCCGCCGTCTGCCGTGTCGGGAAGTTCGTACTTCCTGTTCTCCATGCCGATGTAGACGTTCAGCCCTGCGGCTGCCCATTTGTTGAAGCCCTCCCTGAGTGAGAGGCCCACGATGTTCTTTATGTAAGTCGCCTTTGTCTTGTCGTTGGTAGTGTCACCTGGCAGATACTGGAATGTGTGGAAGTTCGGTGTATCGATATTGCTCTTGTATATACGTCTTGCAGTGTTGAAATGCAAGGTATGGAACAGGCTGGCAATCGGCACGAACACGTCCTTCATGCTGGCTGAATCCTCGCCTTCCGTCCTGTAGAATCCCACATTATATCTGTGGTTCAGGTGGACGATGTTATGTTCCTGGCGCATCCATGTCTGTGAGAGTCGGGTAGGGATGTCGTTCGAGGTGAAGCTGCGTGCTATCTCCTCCGGGTGAGTGATGTAAGTCTCGTCCTCTATTCCTCCGTTCTCTGCCATCTTCATGTAGTCGTGAGTGTACTGCAGGTGCAGGTCGTACTTGTCGCCAAGATAGGATACCCATCCCGAACCTTCCATGAAGGCTGTCTCCTGGTTGTCGTAGTATCCGTTGCCGTACAGGTACTTGAACTTGCCACCGAAGTTCACGCGCTTGCCGGCATTGTTCGTGAAGAGTACCGTGAAGTCGTCAAAGCCTGTAGTCTTCGAACCGCACACCTTATATTCCGCGTTCACGTACGGACATTTTGTATTATAGTAAAGGAACTTGTCGGAAGGGACATAGAAGAAGTCGAACGGGTCGAGAAACACGAAGTCGTCGTGCTCGTTCCTCTCCATGAAAATCCTGTTGATGCGTGGAGAACCGAGGTTCGACAGAGTGTTGTAGTGTCCGTTCAGACCTTCCCCGAGAGCTTTGTTCTGAAACTGGTGCATCATGGTGTCAATCACCGTCGGGGTGATGTTGCCATAGATTTTGTCGATAGTCCATGCTCTCAGTTCCACCGGCACTTCCTTTTCTTTCTTCGATGATGTCGAGTCGTTCAGTCCCGCAGTAGGCAGGCTCATCATGTCAGAGTTCGACTCCAGTTCGCCGATGATACGCTGTCCCCAGGCCACACTCGCCATGCAACCAGTCATCAGGAACAATATGAATCTCTTTCCCTTCATCACATCATGAAACGGATAAAGAACTCGATCACCTTCACCATGAGCGAACCGAATCCAAGTCCGAAGAACAGAGCCTTGTTCTCCGGAAAAGCGAAATACACCACTACGGTCACGATGAAGCCTATGATGAAGATTGTGTTAAGAACCTTCCTTATAGTCTTTATCTTGTACAGGTTCAGAGACTTTCCCTTCCTGTGCTTCCCGTGCCCCTTGCTCTCGGCAAGAGCCTCCTCAATTATCTTGTCAACCTCTTCGCTGTTCATCAGCTGTTATTTATTGGCCACTATTCACTTTTCACTATTCACTATTCACTCTGGCAGTGATGCCAGTTCTGCAAACAGCTCATTCACCAGGTCAACGGTCTTTGCACGGAACTTGCCGTACATGCGGTTCAGTGTACCTTTCTTTGTGATAGCCTCCTTGTCGGTGATATATTCCTCGGCTGTCATCATCTCTGCCACGTCGTACTTGTATGAAATCTCAGACACAGTGGCTGTAATAGTCCCGTCGGAATACTGCACGTTCAGCTTGTACTGGAAGCGTGCATAGTCTTTTGCGAGGGTACGGTTTGAGAATACCTGTTCCTCTTCACCCTGGCAGGTCATCTTGCCGGCAGTGGCATCATGGCTTGTCACCTTGGCAAACTCACAGTTCTTGTAGTATGCAGCGTCACTCCAGTAACCACTCTCCGTGTTAGCCATGTATCTCACCGATGCCCATCCTGCAAGTGCCTTGCCTATGTCCGCCTTTGTCTTGCCGGCAACCTGGATAGTCTTTGAGAACACCACCTTGCCGTTCACCTCTGGAACCACACCTGCTTTCAGGTACTCGGCAGGATTAAGATGACATACGGCACCCTTCTTTCCGTTAAGATAATACAGGCCCGAGCCCGCGCTACCTACGCGAGGAGCCACCATTGTCTGTGCACTACACTCTACACTTGCGAGAGTCATCACTGCTGCTAAAACTGCGAAAATCGACTTAAATCTGTTCATATCGTATGGATTTTTTATTATTTTCTGCAAAGTTATAACTTTTTTTTGAATTTTGTTTGGTCAATTAAGAAAATTAAACTAATTTTGCACTCGCAAATTTTTCAGAGGCTTATCTTGGAAGGATGGGTGAGTGGCTGAAACCAGCAGTTTGCTAAACTGCCGTGCGGGTAACCGTACCGGGGGTTCGAATCCCCCTCCTTCCGCGAAGGACAGAATTCTATCATGGCGCTTTCGTCTAGCGGCTAGGACACATGCCTCTCACGCATGGAACACGAGTTCGATTCTCGTAGGCGCTACATTCCAACCCCATAAAAGCTGCGAACCCGCAGCTTTTTTTGTTTTTCTATAGTCGTAATAGTTTTATAGTCTTTATAGCAGTTATAGCAGTTATAGCAGTTATAGCAGTTATAGCAGTTATAGTTGTTATAGTTTCTATAATCCCTATAATCTCTATAATCCCTATAAAAACCAAAGCAAGGCAGTCATTCGACCACCTTGCTTTATATTTGCGTTAGCGTTTTTCTAAAGTCTCGAATCCTCGTAGTCTTGTAGACTTGTTGACTCGTTGACTTGTTGACTCGTAGACTCGTAGACTCGTCTACTCGTTGACTATTTTTTAGAACATAGGCATACCGCCGCCGAAGCCGCCACCCATAGGCATACCACCGCCCATAGGCATACCGCCGCCGAAGCCACCCATAGGGAATCCACCCATGCCGCCCATACGGCCCATCATAGCAGCTGCAGCACCCATGCCACCAGTAGCACGTGAACTAAGCAAAACCTGAGCAGCCTGAACAGGAGTAAGGAATTCCTTGAACTTAGCAAAATATTCCTTGTCCACATCCATCTGCTTGAGCATACGGTCAAAATTCTTCTGAACATTTTCTTCAGCCTGTTCGTCAGTCATGTTCTTGAAGTCGAGAGCAGCCTCTTCAGATTCAGCATTACCACCAGTAGGGTTGATAGCGTTGAAACGAGCAGTCTGCCAGTCGAGGAACATAGCAGTAAACTTAGTTTTCTGTTCTTTCTTCAGTTTAAGAGTCTTAGCCAGATCCTCAGCCTGAGTGTTTAAGAGTTCAGTCATGTTGACACTGTTCTGACGGTCACGACGGGAATTTCTCTGAGCAGATGCGCTCACTGTGATGAGAGCGATCAAAGCAAAAGTGAGTAGTTTTTTCATGTTACTTTTTTTATTAAAATTATTGAGTTACATTTGTTTCTGCTACTAAGACTCCCACATCCCCAAAAGGTTTAATTGCCTTCAAAAAATAATTGGATACGGAATTTATACTCTCAATCTATATAGAAAGGCAATATTTACAGTGCCGTCTCCTCGTCTCTTAGCGTCCTTGATGCTTGTTAACTTGTTTTAGGTTAAAGTTCTTTTCTTTCTCGTATCATCCTTCGATGACTCTTCGTTGTTTCTCAGCGATCTAACTGAGAAGTTGCAAAGTCACAGGAAAGAAGCATAAATGGGTGATGCAAGGACTAGCGGACAAGAGAACTCCCGTGTTGCATCAGAATGTCATGTCCTTCTGAACACGGTACAAAGGTTGTGCATAATTTTTTGTATCGACCATACAATTTTTTCCTTATTTATGTGTGATGTAGCCAGATGCGTCGTGTTGCTTCCATTTGCTTAGATGTTATTCTCCTTTGTTAATAAAATTACACTACCTTTGAACACCGAATTGTCGGAGGGTGGTTTCAGGCGCGTGGTTAGTGCTGGTTCAGTTCCTTCAAGTATAGTATTCTTATTATTTATGGGAAATATTGCATCGTGACTTTGTCAACTGTGTAGAGGTGCTCATATCTGCAGTTTGGTATAGTGAATATACCATAGCAATACGAGATATTGAACAATTATTTTTCTAATATAAAAGAATTAAAAAAATA
>CALELI010000071.1 GCA_937902455.1 uncultured Prevotellaceae bacterium
TTGCTGGAGCAACGGTAAATATGGCGAATTCGTTTGTAAGAATTGCATAATCCTTTGGATCTGCAATTTCAATCCGTGACATTTTGTCACGAACTCATAAATTTTAAGATAAACAAAGAGTCATCAAAATTATCATAGATGACTCTTTGCATTTTAAGTTAAGTCAAGTTTATTTAAATAATCCATTTACAGCTGGAATATAATCCTGAATCGAAGAAATCATTTCCTGGATACCACTTCGTGTATAATATTCAGTCATATGTTCATCAGAATGACCTGCAATCTTTTGGACTACCTCCACAGGAAGATCTCTACGCATTCTTGTAATATAAGTATACCGTAAAGAGTGAGGTACTAGTTTTCTTTTATTTATTCTAATTCCAGTTTTTCTTAATTGCTTTTTAAAAACCTTTTCAGCAAATTCTTGTGCAATTGGACGACCATATTCATCAGTGAATAAGAAATTATATTCTTCCCTTTTTTCAGACTGATAAAAATGTTGTATCAAAGGAATGATATCATCAGGAAGAGGTGCTATTCTTATTTTCTTTTCTTCAGCATTTCCTGTTTACTCCACAGGAACAGCATACGTACATCTACAAATTGAGTGGGGGAGAGAGGCGACGTCTCTATCTGTGTACTGTGTTGATGCGTAACCCAAATTTCCTCGTTCTCGACGAACCGACCAATGACCTCGATATCGTCACATTGCAGATTCTCGAAGATTACCTTGCCAAGTTTCATGGCTGCCTCATTGTAGTGAGTCATGACAGGTATTTCATGGACAAGGTTGTTGACCACATACTTGTCTTTCATGGTGATGGCGACATTCAGGACTTTCCTGGCGGTTATTCATTATATCGTGAGTCAAAGGTGCTGAGTTCACAGACAAGTGCTGACTCTGATAAAAAAACAAAGGATGTCCCTTCTGCTAAGATGCAGAAAAACTCTAGCAACACTCAGCAATGTCGGAAACTTACGTTCAAGGAAAAACGGGAATACGAGCAACTCTCAATTGATATTGACAACCTTGAGGCGGAAAAGAAACTGATGGAAAAGGAACTTAGTTCTGGCAACATTTCTACAGACAGGATCATACAATACTCAAAACGTCTCCCTGTGTTAGAGGGGGAACTGGATGTTAAATCGATGCGCTGGCTGGAACTGAGTGAAATCGAATCATAATCCAATGGTGATATGGGGATAAAAAAAGAGGGCTACATGATTTGTGCCCCTCTTTTTAGTGTGTCTGCTTGTCAGGCCTTTGAATCGATGTCTTGTTCCATGTTAATCTCTTCCCCTTTCCTGTTCTTGAATTTGTACTGAAGAAAGGCAAGTGACTGGTCTGGAACAACTTTGACTCCAAATCCGTATTTCATCTTCCACTTCAGAATCTGTGATGGGAATCCTTGATTAAGATATGCGTGGACATACGGGTGGCAATAGAGTGTGAAATTCTTCTTGCCAAGACTTTTTGCCATGTAGTGTACCTTGCTGTCGAGAGTGTCTGTGAAGATATAAGAGGATCTGATTGTTCCCTTGCCGAAGCAAGTTGGACATACTTCTTCTACTTTTACATCCATTGCAGGACGTACTCTCTGTCGGGTGATCTGCATCAGCCCGAATTTACTAAGCGGCAAGACATTGTGCTTTGCTCTATCCGGACGCAATAAGTCATTCATGTGTTCGTAGAGCTTCTGTCGGTGTTCGGATTTGTCCATGTCAATGAAGTCAATGACAATGATACCTCCGATATCCCTTAGTCGTAACTGGCGTGCAATTTCGTCTGCTGCACCCATGTTGACTTCGAACGCATTGCCTTCCTGGCCTTCGACGTCGCGTTTTCTGTTTCCGCTGTTGACGTCAATGACCGTAAGGGCTTCTGTGTGTTCAATGATGAGATATGCACCTTTGTTGTAACTTACGGTGCGCCCGAATCCCGACTTAATCTGCTTGGTTACATCATAATTATCAAAGATCGGTACTGAACCCTTGTAGAGTTTTACTATCTTACTGCATTCTGGGGCTATGAGCGATACATAACTTTTCACTTCCTTGAAGACTGTCTCGTCGTTGACATAGATACTCTCGTAGGAAGGATTGAACAAATCGCGCAATACCGAAACAGTACGACTGGTTTCCTCGGGAGCGAGGACTGGAAGATCTGGGGCTTGCTGAACCCTCCTCATGCATTCATTCCATTCGTCGAGTAACCAGTTAAGTTCGTTGTCGAGTTCTGCCACTTTTTTCCCTTCAGCAACTGTACGTACGATTACACCCACATTCTTAGGCTTGACGCTTTGAATAAGTTGCTTCAGTCTGGCACGCTCTTCCGAACTCTTGATTTTACTTGAGACGCTTACTTTATCAGTAAATGGAATGAGTACAAGATAACGGCCTGCAATAGATATCTCTCCAGAAAGTCTCGGTCCCTTGGTGTTGATTGGCTCTTTAGTAATCTGTACCAGAATCTCTTGTCCGAGTTCTAGTACAGAATCTATAGTGCCATCTTTTTTTAGGTCTGGCTGTCGCCCAGCTTTTTCAAGAGGGACAAGTTTCTTTCTGTCGCTTGAAACCTGTTTTATGTACTTCTCAATTGATAAGAACTGTACCCCTAAATCTTGGTAATGTAGAAATGCTTCACGCTCATGACCGACCTCAACAAAGCATGCGTTCAAACCAGGCATGATTTTCTTGACTCTGGCTGCATAGATGTTGCCCACAGAATATGCAGTGTTTAAACCTTCCTTTTGGAATTCTACCAGTCGCTGGTCTTCCAATAAGGCAATGGTCACCTCCTGTGGTTGCGCGTCAATAATAAGTTCGCTTTTCATTACCTATTTATGTTGGAGTCTATTTGCTCTTATGACGATCCTTTCTCAGTCTCTTCTTGCGCTTGTGAGTCGAGATCTTGTGTCTTTTTTTCTTTTTTCCGTTAGGCATTGTTAATTGATTTTTAAAGTTGTATGTTTTGTTAACTATTACGAATTGTATTGTTAACTGGATTTACTTTGCTTCAGCAACTGCGTTGAGGAAAGTCTTTGCAGGCTTGAATGCTGGAATGTTATGCTCTGGGATGATGAGAGTAGTGTTCTTTGAAATGTTGCGAGCAGTCTTCTTAGCACGCTTCTTAAGGATGAAAGAACCGAATCCACGGAGATATACATCCTCACCATTAATCATGTCTTCCTTCACTGTTGCCATAAAGGCTTCTACTACGTTGAGAACTGTGGCCTTGTCTGTGCCTGTTGTCTCTGCAATCTGCTTTACGATTTCTGCTTTTGTCATTGCTTTGTTCGTTTAATTTTTTATTATTAATAATATGTTATATGTATAATTTTGATTTTCAGCATTCGAGGTGCAAAGGTAATCATTATTATTCAAACATAAAAATTTTTTTGAAAAAAAGTTGCTCCAAAATGCTACCTTTCTGCACATAAACCATCATTTGCTTACAATGGAGGCTATATTTCCTATTAAATAGTGTGTTTAGAAAGAGTATGCAAGTCCGAACGTGAGGTATTCCTTAAACTGGAAGTATCCTGTCTTTCGGTCATAGAAGTCGGGGTTGCTTCGATTTCTGTTATCATCAAATCTCCACAGAGTATACAGTTCGGTGCTGATGTACTTCGACAGCTGGTATGAGAACACGTTTTCGAGTTCGCTCTCGACGTACTTATATGATGTGAAGCAGTAGAACCGGCATCTCCAGGAGAGGTTCTTGACAAGGGTGAACCTCGTATTGAATTCTACCTTCGAACCCCAGTCCTGCTTGAAATCGGATTGCTGACCGTATGTGTTGTGGATATTCTGTTCGTCAGTCTTGATGTACCTGAACTTATAGGAAAGAGGAAGCAGTGTAAGCGACAGGGTGTTACCATTCTTGAGCGACGGATTGAAATCGAAACCGAGCGAAACGTTACCGTCAAGTGGTGCGAGGAACTGTGAGAATACATCCTTCCTGTTAGTCTTGTAGCCTGGCATAAACTGTGATGTGCCTTCTGCCGTGAGTGTGTATTTCCATGACTTGGTGCTTTTCAGTCCCAGCTTGGAATAAAGGTTCAGACGGTCGTTGTTTGTGATGAATGTATGGCATGTATCTGCCGACGTGGTAACGAATCCCAGTCTTGTGTCGAGCTTATTCTCCCATGTCCACTTTTTCGTGTCATCGTATTTTGCCTCAAGATACAAGGATGCCAGCATCGTTCCGTTGTTGTTGCCTCCTTTGTGCCAGTTGTCGGAAATGTAGTTCTGAGTGAACTGGAGAGAGAACTTTCCGTATGTCTTCCAGAAGTTCGGCTTTGTGATTTTGAGATTAATGTCCATAGGCTCCACCACTGTCGGAATAGTTTCCGGCTGCTTGACTTCCTTTATTACTTCCTTGATATCTTCCTTTTCGAGTTTGGTCTCATCTGCATTCGGTATCAGTTCCTCTTTGTCAAACTGGTCATCGTGGTATGCAAAGTTTTTGGGGAACGACATGTACCAATCCATCAGACGGCTATTCTTGTCTGCCATGAGAGAATCGGACGGAGTGTCAATCGAAAATATGTCCCTGGTCACTCCTTTGTAGTAGGTCCCAGGACCAAATAACTGGTAGAGATATGGGTTCAGTATGTCAACCTTTTGGTTTGAGGACGTGAAGATATTGTCTTTTATGGCATGAAGCGAATCGATGTAATTTGTATCAGTACGTTGGATATGAGAAGGCTCGTGGGTGATTGTCTGCAGCACGGCATTCGACAAGGTGAGAATACTGTCGGTCTGTGAGAAGGCCGTGACAGACATAAACATCATTATTATGAGGACTTTGATTTTCATTTTATTGTTTTGTCGAGAATTTTAGTACTGTACCTCCCAATGCAGGTATGGTTATCTGGATAGGTTCGTCAGGCAACAATGGATATCTATATCTTGCAGAGGTGAGGAGTTCGGTGGCAGATGTCTCTGTCTGGCTGTTCAGGTTGAGACAGTCAAAGGCATGCTTAGGAATGACAACCTTGGCATATTGTTCTTCTCCGGAGAAGTTTGCCGTTACGAGAATCAGGTCGTTGTCCTTGTGACGCAGGAAAGCGTATACTTTGTTGGTATCCATGTCCATATTCTCGTAATTGGCATACATGACGTCGAAGAAACTTCCCTCGCGTATGGCCTTTTCGTTGTTGATAAGTCCGAGTACCTTGCTGTAATATGCCTTGAGTGATTTTTCTGCTTCTGTGAGTCGCTTACCGTCAAACCGTCCCTTGTTCGTCCAGCGTGAAATCGAATCAATTGTCCAGTAGTCGAATATCGACGTCCTGCCGTCAAGGCCGCTGAACCCTTCTGCATCTGATGCTGCTTCTCCCAGTTCCTGTCCGAAATAGAGCATGAAGGGATTTGTACCCATAAGTGCAGAGACGAGTAGGGCAGGGCGTCCTTTTATCGGATCGCTTGCAAACCATTGTGAGGCAAGACGCTGCTCGTCATGATTCTCAAGGAAGTTTACCATGTGATGACGGATGTCATCCACATTCTGCCAACACTGGGTTATCAGTGATGCCGACTGACCTCTAACCACGTCTTTCAGTGTGTCGTAGAGTCCGACTTTGTCGTACAGATAATCAAAATGACCATTAAAGAGGTAATTACGATATTCCCATGGGTTGTAGACTTCTGCAATGAAGATGATTCCTTTGTGACGTGCCTTGACCTGAGGTATTGCCCATTGCCAGAAAATACATGGGACCAGTTCTGCCATATCGCAACGGAAACCGTCAACGCCCTTTTCTGCCCAGAAGAGTAGAATGGCAAGCATCTTCTCCCATGTGGAATGGCATGAATAGTTGAGTTTTGCCGTATCCGTCCAATCTCCATCATGTAGATGACCTGGATAGTAGTTCTCGTCGGTGAATGGATTTATGGTACCTACATACTCTGCAGCAACATGATTTGGAATAAAGTCCATGATAAACTTCATTCCTTCGTCATGTGTTCGGCGTACGAGATTTGTAAACTCGTCCATCCTCTTGCTGATATTTGTAGCCAGATCCGGATTTACGTCGTAGTAGTCTTTCACAGCATATGGACTGCCTGCATTTCCTTTGACGAGTTCAGGGTTGGAGGATGGAATGCCGTAGGTGGCATAATCGGTCTTTGACGCATGTGAGAGCATACCGGTATACCAAATACAGTTGACACCCATTGAATGGATTTCGGCCAGTGCCTTCTTTGTGAAATCTGCCATTCGTCCACAGCCATTCGTGGATTTGCTTCCGTTCGGGACACAGTTCTTTGAACTGGCTCCAAACAGGCGTGGAAGAACTTGATATATAACCAGTCGCTCTTTCATGTTGTTACTGTTCTGTGCCGTGAGCAGTTACTTCGTTGTTTATTTTGACAATCATGCCACGGAGGGCCTTGCCTGGTCCACATTCTGTGAAATCGGTAGCACCGTCTGCAATCATGTTCTGAACTTCATTAGTCCAGCGTACAGGAGATGTGAGTTGGAGTACAAGGTTCTTCTTTATTTCCTCAGGTTCAGTATGACCTTGAGCATCTACATTTTGGTAAACTGGATATTTTGGTGCGTGGAATTCCGTGGCTTCTATTGCAGCACGCAACTCTTCCTGTGCTGGTGACATGAGTGGTGAATGGAAGGCACCGCCAACCTTGAGAGGAAGGGCACGCTTTGCACCTGCTTCTTTCAGTTTTGCACATGCTGTATTTACAGCTTCAATATCACCGGAGATAACTACCTGTCCCGGACTATTATAGTTTGCTGCCACTACTATATTGTCGTCTGTACTGACTTCCTGGCAAATCTGTTCAATTGTCTCGTCAGGGAGTGCAATGATGGCGGCCATGGTTGATGGCTTGAGTTCACAGGCTTTCTGCATGGCCATTGCCCTGGCATAGACAAGACGGAGCCCGTCTTCGAATGTCAGCGCACCTGCTGCAACCAAGGCTGAGAATTCTCCGAGAGAGTGACCTGCAACCATTTCGGGCAGGATTCCTGTTGCCTCAGAGTAACAGAGCGCTGTCACTACGGAGTGAAGGAATACTGCGGGCTGAGTCACCTTTGTCTGTCGGAGGTCATCATCTGAGCCATCGAACATGATGTCAGTTATTTTGAAACCGAGTATATCATTTGCCTTGTCAAAGAGTTCCTTTGCAAGCGGCTGTGTTTCATATAAGTCCTTTCCCATTCCTGAGAACTGAGAACCTTGTCCTGGAAATACGAATGCATTCATTGTCAGTTATTGTTTTAATGATTTGTATTTATTGCATAATTAGTGCAAAAATAATACTTTTTTTCCAAATATCCAAATAATCTTGGTGAGAACGACTGATAATTAATAAATAAGGTCCACGCTACGGCTTGAACCAATAAAAAGGTGCATCCCTTTCGGAATACACCTTATAACATATATAAGAGATTGGTCTTATACTTATTTTACCTTTTCAACAACGGCCTTGAATGCCTGTGGGTTGTTGAGAGCGAGGTTAGCGAGTGTCTTGCGGTTGATTTCAATTCCAGTCTTGTGGAGAGCTCCCATGAGCTGAGAATATGACATTCCTTCAAGACGAGCTGCTGCGTTGATACGCTGAATCCAGAGAGCACGGAATTCACGTTTCTTATTCTTACGGCCTACGTATGCATACTGAAGTCCCTTCTCGTAAGCGTTCTTTGCTACTGTCCAGACGTTCTTGCGTGCACCGAACTGACCTTTGACACGCTTTAAAATCTTCTTTCTTCTTGCTCTTGAAGCAACATGATTTACTGATCTTGGCATAATTTTGATTTTTTGTGAAAGTTAGCGGTCTTGCGACTCTTGCTGGCTAAACATTCGATTAAACATTGTTTGATAATTCTCTCTGGATAAGATTAACGGAGATTGAGCAAATCACGAACCTGCTTTACGTTTGCAGAAACGACGATTGCGCTGTGGTCAAGTCTTCTCTTTTGCTTCTTAGTCTTCTTTGTAAGAATGTGACTGTGATAAGCGTGCTGACGCTTAATCTTTCCAGTGCCAGTGAGCTTGAAACGCTTCTTGGCTGCAGAATTAGTTTTTACTTTTGGCATTTTTTTGTAATTTTAAATTATTATTAATTATGTGTGGCAACGCATACCAAGCGTTACGCACCTTATTGTTCTTTCGTTTCCTCTTTTTTCTCTTCTTTCTTCTTGCTGCTGCCTGGTTTCTTCGGCGCAAGCATGATAATCATCTTCTTTCCTTCAAGGCTTGGCAGGCTTTCTACCTTTGCGATTTCCTCGAGATCATTGGCAAAACGGAGAAGGAGAACTTCACCTTGTTCCTTAAAGACGATTGAACGTCCCTTGAAGAATACATAGGCTTTCACCTTATTGCCCTCGCTGAGGAACTCCCTCGCGTGCTTGAGCTTGAATGCGTAGTCGGCTTCTGCAGTCTGTGGTCCGAATCGGATTTCCTTTATTTCTATCTTCTGCTGCTTAGCCTTCATTTCCTTGGCCTTTTTCTTTATCTGGTACAGAAACTTAGAGTACTCTATGAGTCTGCATACAGGAGGTGTGGCCGTTGGGGAGATTTCTACGAGGTCTACGCCCATGTTTTCTGCGAGTTGCAGTGCTTCGCGGGTTGGGACGACTTTTGGTTCAACTCCGTCGCCCACGATTCGTACTTCCGGGATGCGAATTTGTTCGTTTACCCTGTACTGGAATTTCTTATTGTCTCCTTTCATTATATTTTTTGCGGCTGCAAAGATAGTAAATAATTACGAATTAAGCGATAAGATTTACAATTTTTTTTGCATTTATCTTGCTCGTAATCAGAATTCCTCTGTCATTTGCCTTACTTCGTCCTGAATTTTCTGGGCGAATTGCTGCATTGTCATTGATTCCTGTTCACCTTGTCCACCACGCTTGCGTACGTTTACGAGACCTTCTGCTGCTTCCTTTTCACCTACGATAATGAGGTAAGGGATGTGTTTCATCTCGTTATCACGAATCTTGCGGCCGATTTTCTCGTTACGTTCGTCGATAATGGTTCGTACGTCGTTTTCGTTGAGATAGTCTGCCACCTGATGAGCATAGTCATTGAATTTCTCTGAGATAGGAAGGATTACAACCTGGTCTGGTGTGAGCCAGAGTGGGAAGTGACCTGCTGTGTGCTCAATGAGCACTGCGATGAAACGTTCCATACTTCCGAAAGGAGCACGGTGAATCATCACTGGACGGTGTTTCTCATTGTCGCTGCCTGTGTATTCGAGTTTGAACCGCTCAGGAAGATTATAGTCAACCTGGATGGTACCGAGCTGCCAGCGGCGTCCGAGTGCGTCCTTAATCATGAAGTCGAGCTTAGGACCATAGAATGCAGCCTCGCCTGTCTCTTCGTGTGCAGGCAGACCTTTTTCCTTGCATGCCTCGATGATGGCATTCTGTGCCTGTTCCCATACTTCGTCGCTTCCGATGTACTTTTCCTTGTTGTTAGGGTCACGGAGACTTATCTGTGCCTCATAGTCCTTGAAGTCGAGGGCCTTGAAGATGATATTGATAATGTCCATCACGCGGAGGAACTCGTCCTTCACCTGGTCGGCACGGCAGAAGATGTGTGCGTCGTCCTGAGTGAATGAGCGAACTCGTGTCAGTCCGTGAAGTTCGCCGCTCTGCTCGTATCTGTAGACTGTACCGAACTCTGCTATTCTTACAGGGAGGTCCTTGTAGGAACGAGGTGTGTTGGCGTAGATCATACAGTGATGAGGGCAGTTCATTGGCTTGAGCAGGTATTCTTCGCCTTCTTCCGGGGTGGTAATAGGACGGAAACTGTCCTGACCATAGTGGTCCCAGTGGCCAGAAGTAACGTAGAGACTCTTGCTACCGATATGTGGAGTGATTACTTCGAGGTAACCGTATTTCTTCTGGATTTTGCGGAGGAATTCCTGGAGGCGAAGACGGAGTGCTGTTCCCTTTGGAAGCCACATTGGCAGACCCTTACCAACCTTCTCTGAAAAGAAGAAGAGTTCCATTTCCTTGCCGATTTTACGGTGATCGCGCTTCTTTGCCTCTTCGAGTTTCTCGAGATATTCAGCGAGCATCTTCTGCTTAGGGAAGGTGATACCGTAGATACGTGTCATCATCGGACGCTTCTCGTCGCCACGCCAGTAAGCGGCTGCGAGTGAAAGCACCTTTGCTGCCTTGATTTCTGCTGTGTTCACGAGGTGCGGACCACGACAGAGGTCTGTGAAAGCTCCCTGTGTGTATGTGGTAATCTGGCCGTCTTCGAGGTCGTTGATGAGTTCGCACTTGTATGTCTGACCCTTGTCGCCGAAGAATTTCAGGGCGTCAGCCTTTGTGATATCTCTCTTTACGAGTTCTTCTTTCTTCTGCTGGAGTTCCTGCATCTTCTTCTCGATTTCAGGGAAGTTGGCGTCAGAAAGCTTCACTCCCTCTGGTGGCATTACGTCATAGTAGAAACCATTCTCGATAGCCGGACCGATTCCGAACTGGATTCCAGGGTAGAGTTCCTGAAGTGCCTCTGCCATGAGGTGGGCAGATGTGTGCCAGAAGGCATGCTTACCTTCCTCGTCTTCCCATTTGTAGAGTACCAGTGATGCGTCCTCGTTGATAGGGAAATTCAGTTCTTTTGTCTCACCGTTTATGCCACATGCAAGGATTTCCTTTGCAAGTCGTGGACTGATGCTTTCTGCAACCTGCAGAGCGTTGATTCCGGCTTCGTATTCGCGAATGCTGCCGTCAGGGAATGTAATCTTTATCATATGTTTCTTTCGTTAAATTCAAATTATCGTGCAAATTTAGTAAAAAAATGTGAAACACATATTAAATTATTCAAAATTCACGTATAATTAGAAGAAATTTCTTGACAGACAGAAAATACTGACAAAATCGCATGCATGTAACATTTTTTTTGTAACTTTGCGAGTCAATTGCGACATGAAGTCGTATAGATAATTGTATTTCAGTCTCATCAATAAAAAACAGACAGATTATGAAACATTCAAAATTCGTTGCAATCGTGCTCAGCGTAGCACTCGTTTTCAGTTCATGCGGAATGAACAATACAACTAAGGGTGGTCTTATCGGTGGCGGCGGTGGTGCTGCTCTCGGTGCACTCGTAGGTTCACTCATCGGCGGTGGTGTCGGTGGCGGTACTGCTATCGGTGCAGCAATCGGTGGTGTCGTAGGTACTGGTGCTGGTGTTCTCATCGGCAAGAAGATGGACAAGGTAAAGCAGCAGGCAGAACAGGTTAAGAATGCCCAGGTTGAGACTATCACAGACGCAAACGGTCTTAAGGCAGTTAAGGTTACTTTTGACTCTGGCATCCTCTTCACAACTGGTAGCTCTACTCTCAGCGCTACAGCAAAGTCTTCACTCAACCAGTTTGCAAACAACGTGCTCAAGGCTAATCCAGACCTTGAAATCGCAATCCAGGGCTACACAGACAATGCTCCATTCAAGAACAGCACAGCAGAGCAGAGTGCAGAGAAGAATCTTGCCCTTTCTCGGCAGCGTGCAGATGCAGTAAAGACTTATCTCCTCGGACAGGGCGTTCAGAGCAAGCAGGTTAAGTCTTCTACTGGTTACGGTGAGGCAAATCCTGTTGCTGACAACTCAACAGAGGCTGGTAAGCAGCAGAACCGCCGTGTAGAAGTTTATCTCTATGCAAGTCAGGAGATGATCGAAGCAGCAAATAAGGAAGCTGGCAAATAATGCTTGTCCGGAAAATATTCAAGACGATACTGAGAACCATAGTATCAATCCTTTTTCTGTTCATAGGCACTTCCGTACTTGCAGTCATACTGTACAGGTACGTGGAAGTGCCTTTTACTCCTCTTATGGGAATAAGGATGATACAACAGGTCCGCGACGGGAGAACACCCCGTGCTGACCACAAGTGGGTCCCGCTTGATTCCATGTCGTGCTACATGCCTGTAGCTGTCATCTCGAGCGAAGACCAGAATTTCCTTTCCCACAATGGTTTCGACCTCGAGGCCATCGAGAGCATACTGAAGAAACAATATGAGCAGGGAGGTCTTGATGGAGTCCGCAATGGCAAGATGCGAGGAGGAAGCACCATCTCGCAGCAGACTGCTAAGAATGTGTTTCTTTGGCCTACGTCATCGTGGGTGAGGAAAGGATTCGAGGCCTATTTCACCGTACTCATCGAGACATTCTGGAGCAAGCACAGGATTATGGAAGTCTATCTCAATGTCATCGAGATGGGCGATGGAATCTATGGTGCCGAGAGTGTGGCAGAAAACCATTTCGGAACTACAGCCCACCTGCTCACACGCGACCAGTGTGCCATGATAGCGGCATCACTCCCCAATCCACTAAGGATGAACAGTTCCGCTCCTACACCTTATATGTATAAGAGGCAGTCCTGGATTAAGCGCCAGATGCGTCATGTCCCGTTGTTCGAAAAGGAAGTGAAATGAAGCGGCTCATTACCTTTTTACTTGCTCTTACCATTTCCACATCACTTTTCTCCCAAGACTTTGTCCTGGCAAGCTATAACTGCGAAAACGCATTCGATACCATCCATGATGAAGGCAAGGACGATTATGAATTCCTTCCCCAGGGAAATCGTCACTGGTCGAGAAAGCGGATGTTCAATAAACTGAAGAATATTGGAAAGGTCATTCTTTCCATTGATTCCGTCAAGCCTGCAGACATCATCTGTCTCGAGGAGGTAGAGAATGATACAGTCCTCACTTATCTCACTTGCAACACCTCACTTGCCCGTATTGGCTACCGATACGTCATGACCAGTTCCCTCGACGAGAGAGGTATCGACGTTGCCATTCTATATTCACCATTCACATTCCACCTCATTTCAAGCCATATCATACGTCCCCGTATCGACGGATTCACCCGTGATGTCCTCCACGTCACAGGCTGGATTGCCGGAGGCGATACGCTTGATGTCTTTGCCGTCCATCTCCCGAGCAAACTGAAAGGCAAGACAAGCGAAAGGAACAGGTTGATAATTGCGTCACAGATAATGGACTGCATTGACTCCTTGCGAAGTGTGAGGACAAGTCTCAATAC
>CALELI010000072.1 GCA_937902455.1 uncultured Prevotellaceae bacterium
TCGATGTACAGTTGCCAAATGTCAGCGACGAGACACGACAACTCGTGAAGAGTCTCATCAGTACCGAAGAGGAAATGAACATGCAGATGATTTACCTTTTAGGTCTCGGACGCTTCTACACCAATGAGATAGCACGTGCTCAGGGAAAGACAAGTTCCGGAACAGAAGTGTCCTCCCTCGTCTCCTCCACCATAAGTGGACAACTCAACAACATCCTCGATAACGTAATAGGAACGAACAGCAAGTGGAGTTTCGGTACCGGTCTCACCACCGGAGAGAAGGGCTGGGACGACCTGGACGTAGAAGGGACACTCTCCGGAAGCCTTCTCAACGACCGTCTCCTCATCAACGGAAACTTCGGCTACAGGGATAACTCACTCACCAACAAAGCGAACTTCGTCGGAGACTTCGACGTCAGGTATCGTCTCTTCCCGACAGGAAACATCTATCTGAAGGCATACAATCAGACAAACGACAAATACTTCACCAAGTCAACCCTCAACACACAGGGAATCGGTATCAGCTACCAGAAAGAGTTCGACAACTGGAAGAACCTGTTCAGAAAGAAAAAGAGAACAACTATCACCGATACCCCTGTAGATACCATCAGTAACAAATAAAGCATAGATATATGGAATTCGACGCAAAGACAATGACTCCACGGATTGTGGAATGGATTCGCAACTGGTTCGAAGAGAACGGCAAAGGCTGTAACGCAGTAGTAGGAATCAGCGGAGGCAAGGACTCCTCAGTAGTTGCCGCACTATGCTGTGAGGCCCTTGGGAAAGAACGTGTTATCGGAGTGATGATGCCCAATGGAATTCAACCTGACATCAACTGCTCGCAACTGCTCTGCTCACACCTCGGCATACGCAACTACACCATAAATGTCCACGACGCATTCGAGGCAATGGTTGCTCAGATGAAGTCTGTCGGACTCGACCCTTCCGACCAGACCATGACCAACCTTGCACCAAGAATCCGTATGTCAGCACTCTATGCCGTGTCGCAGTCACTCAACGGACGTGTGGCAAACACCTGCAACCTCTCCGAGGACTGGGTTGGCTACAGTACACGATACGGTGACTCCGTAGGTGATTTCTCCCCCCTTTCACGCTTTACCGTACAGGAAGTAAAGGCTATAGGTCATGAACTGAAACTCCCTTACGAACTTGTGGAAAAGACCCCAATCGATGGTCTGGTCGGGAAGACCGACGAAGATAACCTCGGCTTCACATACGCAGAACTCGACAGATACATTCGTACAGGAGAAATCGACAACCTCGAGCACAAGGAACTCATCGACCGCAAGCACAAGGCCAACCTATTCAAACTCCAGCTGATGCCAGTCTTCGAACCATGAAGGAACTTCTCGACAAACTTTATTCTCAGTTCGACATTGAGAAATTCAAGAAAGTAGACCCCTGCGGAACAGTCTATGAACTGATGAACCATACGTCCGACCAGCTCGACATCGAGATTGGAGCTCTTCTCGTCGCAATGATAAGCTGGGGCTCAAGGAAAGTTATAGTCCCCACCGCACTCAATATGCTGAGCAACGAGATGCAGTGGCATCCAGCTACATTCATCCGCGAAGGACTTTTCGAAAACTCCTACCCCAATGCCAAGAACCAATGCGTCTACCGCACGCTCAACGTACCCACCTTCAGGCAGATATGCAGAAACCTTCAGCAGGAACTCTCCGCTTACCCCACCATGGAATCACGCCTGTCCGGCCTGACTACCAAAGAAGCCATAGGAGAGATTTGCCGCTGGCTTGAGCCGGCAAGGATAGGAACCATGAACAAGAGTGCCTGCAAGCGCGTCTGCATGTTCACCCGCTGGATGGTCAGGCACGACTCACCCGACCTCCACATCTGGAAGAGCCGCGACCAGAAAGACCTCTACGCAGTAATGGATACCCATGTCTGTCAGCTCACCCACGAACTCCTTGGAGGAAGAAAACCGTCATGGAGCACCTGTGAGATGCTTACCGACATATTCCGCTCGTGGAATCCTGACGACCCGCTGCGCTACGACATAGCCCTCATGCAGTACGCCGACACCATTGCAAAGGCGTCCACACAGGAAAAATGAGCCCCAAGACACATTTTTTTCACCTTACAGCCACTTATGTCAAAAAAAATGCTTACCTTTGCACTCGGGTAAGTCCTATACGGCCAGCTCCTTGTGAATCCTCCAGGGCTTGACCGCAGCAAAGGCAGCAGGTTGTAGCGGCGCGATATAGCCAGCTTACCCACCCCATAAAAAAGGATGCATCATCATGACGCATCCTTTTTTTTATTTTAGTGGTTCACCTAACCTGTAAAGCAGAAAACCTTAATAGTTTATTTCCCAGTAGCCCCCCTTGTCCGGACCGATTCGGCGTATGATATTCATTTCCAGGAGCAAGGAGAGGTCGCGCTGGACAGTTCTTGGATGCACCTTGAACTTCTTAGCCAGGAGCTGAGCTGTCACATTCACTTCCTTGTACTTGCCGGAGAGGATACTTGCAGCACTACTGATCTGGCTTCTCTGCTTTTCTACCTTGTCAATATACTTTACAATCTTTCTCTGACGTTCCGAAATACGTACTACGTTGTTTTCTACAGCCTTATGTACGTTAGTTACTTCGTCATGCTTAGTTGCTGTCAGATCCTTTGTCTTCGGCATGGCCGGCATAACCGGCAGTTCTTTTGCCGTGGTAGTTTCCGACTCAGTTTCATAGACAGGAGTATTCAGTTCCTTATTGATGGTATCAACCATATTTCTTGCGCTTGTTACTACGCTAGTATACCACCCTACTGATTTGTCTGTCAACGACTTCAACTGCTGATTTCCCATTGCTTTGCCAGTCGTATTCTGCATATACGACTTACCCATGGCTACTGCCTTCTTAAATTTCGTAGTAAGTTCCATTCAATTCTTAATTTCTTTTTAGCGAAGGCAAAGGTAGCACTTTTTTTCGACAATACAAAAAAAAATCTGCTAAAATAATCCATCGCACACAAGTTATGAGTACATGCGCGTATGAGATATGTATAGGGGTGTTCTAATAATTCCCCGCAAAAATAAAAAATTAACAAACTATTGGTGTTATTGCTATTTTGATGCTTTTGGCTTTTTCTTTGCATCTTGCTGTCCTTCATTCAGTCACGATGCCCGCATCGCTCCTTCACTCAGAACAGCAACCTGCTAAAGAAAAATTCCAAAATCACCTAAAATGTAATTAATAGAACACCCCTATAATGTGAGAGCTGTCACGTTGTAACGTGAATGAGTACGTCTCAGTTCAACTGATAGTTTTTCTCAGCTTTCAATGGAGTTTTCATGTGCTCATGATGGAGTTCTCCTGCACCCATCAGTTTTTCATTCTCCGCAGGATGGCATATTGGATAGCAGCTTAATCTTCGTTGTCGATGTTCAGGATGAGGGAGACGTTGATCTTGTTCTGGTAGGTTGTGGAGCGTGGATAGTTGGTGTAGAGATGATGATCGGTTATACCGAGGGAATAGATGGCCCTGAGTGAAACCTTATCAATCTTGAGACCAATCCCGAATTCCAAAGCTGCATTAAAATGTTTCGGGTTGCCGAAACGGCTGTAGTCAAGATGGTCGACTACGGGATGATATCTTTCTCCGTATTCGTTGTAGTAATAGTCGTCATCGTTCATGAAATCGCCACTGAGCACATAGCTGAGTCCGAGTCCGCACTCTAACGACATGGAGAAATCATAGGAGAATGGTATCTGGAAGAGTGCATGCAGTGGGAGATAAAGGTTGTGCTCTACGAAGCGGTCATATCCGTAGTCTCTACCCGAGGCGAAATATGCTTCATAGAAAAGGCCGGTGCTGGCTCCGAGACCGTATCGGGTGAGTGGCTTATAGCCGACACCAATCTGTAGTCCGTGGAGACGACGGTCTTCGCGTCCGAAGATATCTTCGTGAAGTTTGTCACCTCCGTCCTTCAAGTCCGTCACCCACTGCTTTGAGACATATCCAAATCCAATTCCGAGAGATGTACCGCCGTTGTTGTAGGTCCAGAGATCGATGGGCTGCTCGTCCTGTGCGAGAGTAAGAGTGGAGTTAAAGAACATGGAAGTAATCGCAAACCCTAAAACAGAATAAAAACCGGCTGCGCTTGTTCTGAATAATTTTATTAGCCTCATATTTGTGCCTCCTTTCCTAACCTTTCCTTAACTCCGTTTACTCTCTTTACAAACTAATCTAAATTCATTTGTGCCTCCTCTTATGTTCTCACTGAATTCATCCTTTGTGCCTCCTCTTCTAATCTCACGGTGCAAAGGTAGGAACAAATTTTGATGTTGGCAAAAGGAAATCCCTATTATAAAAAGGAAAATCCCTACGGTGTGTAGGGATTTCCTTTATTTCTGCATCTCTCCCCCATTAGGGAAGGTCATGAGAGACTTATCAGTCTTCTCCGAGAGCTACGGCATAGCTTCCAGTCTTGCCAGATGGATACTTACCCCAGATGAAGAGGGTCTGTGTCTCGCTGTTCTGTGCGGCCTTGAATGCAGCCTCGAGATCACTGACGGACTTAATGTTCTGGTTGTTCACCTTCATGATGATGAAGTCCTTCTCGATTCCGGCACTCTTGAGCGGGCCTTCGCTGAGTTTCTCTACCTGGACTCCGTAAGTCATCTTCAGGTCTTTCTTCTGTCCTTCGGTAAGTTCCTTGAACTCGGCTCCGAGGGTTTCGAAGTTCTGTGGCTTCACTACCTTTGTACCGCCCTGTGAGTTCTTGAAGGTGACTGTAGCAGTTCTTTCCTTCTTGTCGCGGATAAATCCTACCTCTGCCTGGTCGCCAGGATGATACTTAGTAGTTGACTCCTGGAGTTCGGACATCTTTGTGATCTTCTTGCCGTCTACGCTTACGATGACGTCACCTTCCTTAAGTCCTGCCTCTGCTGCAGCACCATCAGGAGTCACTTCTGCAACATAGACACCCTCGTTGGTTCCAAAGTCGGCCTTGAACTTATCCTTGTCCTTTACGTTGTTCTTCTCGTCGTCGGCCTTCTTTGCCTCGATATAGTCGTGAAGGGTCATTCCGCTGACACCGAACATTGCACGCTGTACCTTTCCGTACTGCTGGAGGTCGCTTACAACCTTCTTGACAATAGTAGTAGGGATTGCGAATCCGTAGCCAGTGAAGGAACCTGTCTGGCTATAGAGCATGGCATTGATGCCGACCAGCTCGCCACGGGCATTGACGAGTGCACCACCGCTGTTTCCTGCATTGATAGCAGCATCTGTCTGGATGAATGACTCAATGCCGTTCTTGTTTGCACCCATGCCTCTTGCCTTGGCACTTACGATTCCGGCTGTGACAGTGCTTGTGAGATTGAACGGATTACCTACTGCCAGAACCCACTCTCCGACCTTGAGGGCATCGCTGTCGCCAATAGTGAGTGTAGGGAAGTCTGTCCCGTCAATCTTCAGGAGTGCGAGATCGGTGTCGGGATCAAGACCGATTACACGGGCTGTGAACTCACGGCTGTCGTTGAGAGTGACAGTTATCTCGGTAGCGTCCTGAACTACATGGTTGTTTGTGACAATGTATCCGTCGGCAGTGATGAGCACGCCAGAACCGGCACCCTGACGCTTTGGAGTCTCAACCTGTCTGCGCTGGTTTCCGCCTCCGTTGCCTCTACGTCCGAAGAATTCTCCGAAGAAATCATCGAAGTCGCTGAACGGATCCTGATACTCAATGGTACGAGTCTGTCCTGCAATTGTCACCTTAATATATACTACAGCGGCACAGGCCTTCTCTGCAGCACCCGTAAGGTCAATGTGCTGAGCGGGCATCGTGTTGTCCTTTGCAAACGTCATCTGACTCTCCTGCTGACTGCTTTCGGAATCAACAGTCAGACCATTGTCTGCTGACATGCCATTAATTGCCTTTGAGGCAAAGTTGAATGCAAATGCACCCGTCACTCCTGAGAGCAGGGCGATTGCAACAAGTGTTCCCGAAATTCTCTTCATTGTCTGTTTCATAATTTTAATGTTATTTTAATAGTTCTAATAATCTCTCTAACGTTTCTTTTTCACAAAACTGATGCCAAAATTATAATAAGGTTTAGTTCTGACAAAATAAATTCACATTATTTGACACAATATTTGGCAGTCTTTAACAAAATTCTACACTTCATACTATAAAATTTACAAAAAAAACAATTAACTTTGCCCCTTGGAAACAAAAAGCAGTCGGACGGTCTGTCGCTGGAGATCGCAAGAGCCGTGGTGAAAATCTCGGTTTACTACGTTCTCGGGAGGAAAGTCCGGGCAGCACAGAGCATTCCACTTCCTAAAGTAGAAGGAGTCCGTGAGGGCTGAGTAATGCAGAAGAAAACAACAGCTGATGGCGCCTGCGTTGTCAGTGATGGTGAGAAGGCGGGGTAAGAGCCCACCAGCAGTGTGGTGACACATCTGGCTGTGCATCTTGGAAGCTGCAAGTTCATGTAAACTGGCGCCTGAGGGTTGCTCGTCCGAGCCAGAGGGTAGAACGCTAGAGCTGGATGGTGACATCCAGCGTAGATAAATGACAGACGCTATGCAAATAGCACAGAACCCGGCTTACAGGCCGACTGCTTATTTTATAGGCTATTAATTAACTCAATATGATGAAAAGATGTATCGCCATTACTATATGTACGGTAATGGTTCTGACAAATTCAGTGGTGCATGCCCAGGAATGGACACTCAGGCAATGCATCGACTATGCTCTCAAGAACAACATCCAGCTCAAGCAGAAACAGATTTCAGCCGAACAGAGCAAGCTCGACCTTGAACAATCGAAGGCTGCACTCCTGCCATCGTTGTCCGCAAGTACGAACCAGAACATGTCGTGGCGTCCATGGAGCCAGTCGACCATCAACCTCACAGGAGGTACAATGACGACTACCCAGTCGCAGGTAAGCTACAACGGCAGCTATGGTCTCAATGCCAACTGGACGGTATGGAACGGCGGTAAGAACCGCATGAACATCAAGCAGAACGAATATTCCGAGGAAATCAACGAACTCAGTACGGAGCAGACGGCCAACTCCATTCAGGAGCAGATCACTCAGCTCTACGTCCAGATTCTCTATCAGGCAGAAGCAATAAAGGTCAACGAATCGGTTCTCAAATCCTCACAGGTGGCTTGCGAAAGAGGCAAGACCATGTACCAGCTCGGAAGCATTGCCAAGTCTGACTATATTCAGCTGGAATCACAGGTGGCACAGGACAACTATAACCTCGTGACTTCACGCTCGCAGCTTGACAACTACACCTTCCAGCTCAAGCAACTCCTCGAGATTACCGGTGACGAAGAGTTTCGCGTGAAGACAGAGAACGTCACAGAGAACAGCGTCCTCGCACCCGTACCACCTAAGTCAGAAGTCTATGCCACAGCACTCAACATCCGTCCGGAGATACAGAGCGGTAAACTCAATGTAGAGTCCAGTGAACTGGCAGTCAGGATTGCAAAATCAGGCTACTACCCTTCCGTCAGCCTCACAGCAGGCATAGGAACCAGCAACTCGTCGGCCAATGACAATGTGTTCTTCAAGCAGATAAAGACAAATGTCAACAACTCCCTCGGGCTCTCCCTTCAGGTTCCAATCTTCGACCAGAAACAGAACAAGACGGCAGTGAGCAAGGCACGTCTGCAACATCTCAGCAGCCAACTATCCCTGCAGGAAACCGAGAAAGACCTCTACAAGTCGATTGAAAGCTACTGGCTCAACGCCACTAACTCACAACAGCAGTACATCTACGCCGAGGCAAGCGTCAAGAGCGCCCGGGAAAACTACGAACTACTCTCCGAGAAGTTCAGCCTCGGAATGCTCAACATCGTGGAACTCAACACCGGCAAGAACAACCTACTCAAGGCGGAGCAGCAATATCTCGAAGCAAAATACACCACCTTATATAATATAGCAATGCTCCGCTTCTATCAGGGCGAGATAATAGCATTATAGTTAACAGTTAACAGTTATCGGTTAACAATGAAAAATGAAGAATGAAAAATGAAGAATGAAAAATGAAGAATGAAAAATGAAATAATAAAAACACAGAATATGAAAGTCATCAGTAAAATCAGTTTATTGCTCATTGCAGCATGCACGCTATCGTGCATGACCTCATGCAAGAAAGAATTGAAAGTCAATTACAAGACCGAAAAGGCCGAGTTTCAGGATATAGCCACGACTATCACGGCCACGGGAACCATAGAGCCTGTGACGAAGGTGGAGGTAGGAACACAGGTCAGCGGTATCATCGACAAGATTTATGTTGACTACAACAGCGTTGTCCACAAAGGTGACATCATCGCAGAACTCGACAAGACCAACCTCCTCAGCGAGCTCCAGTCCACCCGTAGCAGTCTGGCATCAGCACAAAGCAACTACCAGAGTACGGCAGCAACCTTCAACTACCAGCAGGCCAATTTCAAACGTTATGAGACACTCTACAAGAAGGGACTCGTCAGTGCCGACGATTACGAGAACGCCAGGATGTCATACGAGAACGCACGCCTCTCCATGGCTCAGGCAAAGCAGCAGATATCCGTACAGGAACAGAACGTACAGAAGGCTCAGACAAACCTCGGCTATGCAACCATCACTGCTCCTATCGACGGAATCGTCCTAAGCAAGGAAGTGGAAGAAGGACAGACTGTAGCCAGTGCCATGACTACTCCTACCCTCTTCATCATCGCAAAGGACCTCACCGACATGCGAGTAATTGCCGACATCGATGAAGCCGACATAGGTGGTGTGAAGGAAGGCCAGAGAGTGTCATTCGCCGTTGATGCCTATCCAGAAGACGTGTTTGAGGGAAGTGTCACTCAGGTACGTCAGCAGGCCACTACGGAAAGTAACGTAGTGACCTATCAGGTTGTCATTGCCGCACCGAACGACGACCTCAAGCTCAAGCCTGGACTCACAGCCAATGTAACCATCTACACAATGGAGAAGAAGAATGTCCTCACCGTCCCAGCCAAGGCTCTCCGTTTCACACCTAACGAACTCCTTCTCAAGGACAACGAGAGTATCAAGGACTGCAACGCACCTGCAAAGGTATGGCAGAAGGAAGGCGATGTGTTCAAGGCCATTCCTGTCACTGTAGGAGTCAGCAATGGTATGCTTACGGAAATCACCTCAGGACTCAAGGGAGGCGAAGTCATAGTGACCGAGTTCGAGATAGAAAATCCGTTCCCGGAAGAAAACGAGCAGCAGAACAATCCGTTTATGCCAGGTCCGCGCAGGAACCAGCGTAGTACTACAGGTGGTGCAGGTGCACCAGGTGGAGCAAACAAGGCAGGCGGACCATCACCAAGATAATCTGATATGGACGACAATAGAAAAGTCATTATCGAACTCCAGGACGTCCGCCGCGACTTTCAGGTCGGAAGCGAGACCGTCCATGCCCTACGCGGCATTTCCTTCAAGATCTATGAAGGAGAGTTCGTCACCATCATGGGAACGTCCGGTTCGGGAAAGTCAACACTCCTCAACCAGCTCGGATGCCTCGACACACCCACGAGCGGAGAATACTACCTTGACGGGACCTCTGTCCGCAAGATGAGCAAGAACCAGAGGGCACGTCTCCGTAACCGGAAGATTGGATTCGTCTTCCAGAGCTACAACCTCCTCTCCAAGACCACGGCAGTCGAGAACGTTGAATTGCCGCTCATGTACAACAGCAAGTACAATGCCCGTCAGCGCCGTGAAGCAGCCGTCGAAGCCCTCACGTCCGTAGGTCTCGCCGACCGTCTCGAACACAAGAGCAACCAGATGTCGGGAGGACAGATGCAGCGAGTGGCTATTGCCCGCGCACTGGTCAACGACCCGGCCGTAGTACTTGCCGACGAAGCGACAGGAAACCTCGACACACGTACATCATTCGAGATGCTCGTGCTCTTCCAGAAACTTCATCAGCAGGGGCGAACCATAGTCTTCGTGACCCACAATCCCGAGATTGCCAGGTACAGCAGTCGCAACATCATGCTCCGCGATGGCAAAATACGCGAGGACACCATTAATAACGACATCCAATCGGCAGCCGAAGCGCTCGCAGCCCTACCTGCAAATAATGATGATTAGACCGAAAGAGAGTTTAGAGTTTAAAACTCTTTGATAGTTTATAGTCAAAAAAAGTAAATAGCTAAATAGTAAATGAATATCATAAATCTCTTCAAGGTAGCAATGACGGCCATCGCAAGCAATGCGTTCCGTTCATTCCTTTCCATGCTCGGAATCATCATCGGAGTGGCAGCCGTTATCATCATGATGGCCATCGGTCAGGGTTCCAAGGAAAGCATCCGTGCAGAAATATCCAAGATGGGTACCAACATCATCAGCATCCGTCCTGGAGCAGAACTCCGTGGCGGAGTACGTCTCGACCCGTCTGCCATGCAGACCCTCAAGATGAACGACTACGAGGCAATCGTACGTGAGAAGAAATACGTCACTCATGTCAGTCCCGAGGTCACCGCCAGCGGCCAGTGCATCTTCGGAGCACAGAACACCTCCACCACCATGTACGGCGAGAGCATCGAATACCTCGACATCCGGCAGTGGGAACTCGAGAGCGGTGAGTTCTTCACCGATGACGACGTGAAGAAAGGCAGCAAGGTCTGCGTCATAGGAAAGACCATAGTCAATGAACTCTTCAACGGAATCGACCCAGTGGGCAAGAACGTCCGCTTCAAGTCCATACCGTTTAAGGTCATCGGCGTACTCAAGTCAAAAGGCGAGAACAGCTGGGGAATGGATCAGGACAACCTCCTCGTGTCACCATTCACCACAGTCATGAAACGCCTCAATGCCCAGACCTATTTCTCCAACATCACCTGCTCCGCCATCACCGAGGAACTCACGGACAACGCCATCGACGAACTCGCAGAGATACTCCGACGCAACCACCACCTGGCCGACGGAGTGGAAGACGACTTCCGCATCAATTCACAGGCTGAAATGATGGACACCATGTCGACCACCATGGACACCATCACCCTCATCCTCGTTGTGGCAGCTGCATTCTCACTCCTCGTAGCAGGAATTGGAATCATGAATATAATGCTCGTCAGCGTCACAGAGCGCACAAAGGAAATCGGACTCCGCATGTCAGTCGGTGCCCGAGGCATCGACATCAGCAACCAGTTCCTCATAGAGTCCGTCATGATAGCCCTCACAGGAGGACTGCTCGGCATACTCCTCGGATGGCTCGGAACACTGGCGCTCAGTAGTTTCGGACTGCCTGCATCCATCCCTGCATGGAGTATATTCGTCAGCTTTGCAGTCTGCACGGTCATAGGAGTCGGATTCGGATACTTCCCGGCAAAGAAAGCCGCATCCCTCGACCCTATCGAGGCCATCCGATACGAGTAAAGACAAATAATTTTATCTTTCATTTTTCTTTGTTCATTTTTTTTACTAACTTTGCACTTTGGTAATTCGAAATACGGATTCAGTAATTAATTTTTTAAATTAAAATATTATGGTTTATTCAAAAGAAGTACAGGAAATGTGCTGCATTGCCAAGGGTCCTAACCACGGACCAGCTCCAATTCCAGAAGAAGGAAAATGGATTCAGGCAAAGGAGATTAAAGACATCTCAGGCATGACACACGGAATTGGCTGGTGTGCACCACAGCAGGGCGCATGCAAGCTCAGTCTCAACGTAAAGGAAGGTGTAATCGAAGAATGTCTCGTCGAGACAATCGGATGCTCAGGAATGACCCACTCTGCCGCAATGGCAAGTGAAATCCTCCCAGGCAAGACTATCCTCGAAGCACTCAACACAGACCTCGTATGCGATGCTATCAATACAGCAATGCGCGAACTCTTCCTCCAGATTGTCTATGGCCGCACTCAGAGCGCATTCTCTGAAGGTGGACTCGTAATCGGTTCAGGACTCGAAGACCTCGGTAAGGGACTCGTATCACAGGTAGGTACACTCTATGGCACAAAGGCAAAGGGTACTCGTTACCTCCAGCTCACAGAAGGCTACATCACCAAGATGTTCCTCGACAGCGACAACCAGGTATGCGGATATGAATTCGTACACATGGGCAAGTTCATGGATGCCATCAAGAAGGGCATGCCAGCTGACGAAGCACTCAAGAGCGTAACAGGCACATACGGCCGTACGAAACCAGAACAAGGAGCAGTTAAATCAATCGACCCAAGAAAAGAGTAAGACTATGATACGCGAAGTGAAATTTGAATAACAAGACCGTCGCATGAAGCAGGTACTCGCTGCTCTCAATGCCAACGGCATCGCTTCCATTGAAGAAGCAAACGAAATATGTGACAAGGCAGGCATCGACCCTTACAAGACATGTGAGGAAACCCAGATGATCTGCTTCGAGAACGCAAAGTGGGCATACGTCTGTGGATGCGCCATCGCAATCAAGAAAGGATGCAAGAACGCAGCCGACGCAGCCGAGGCAATCGGAATCGGACTCCAGAGTTTCTGTATTCCAGGTTCAGTAGCCGATGACCGTAAGGTCGGACTCGGACACGGAAATCTCGCAGCAAGACTTCTCCGCGAAGAGACACAGTGCTTCGCATTCCTCGCAGGACACGAGTCATTCGCAGCAGCAGAAGGAGCAATCAAGATTGCAGAAATGGCAAACAAGGTTCGTAAGAATCCTCTCCGTGTCATCCTTAACGGACTTGGCAAGGATGCAGCCATGATTATCAGCCGAATCAACGGATTCACTTACTGCCAGACAAAGTTTGATTACTTCACAGGCAAGGTAGAAGTAGTAAAGCGCACCCCTTATTCTGACGGACCACGTGCAAAGGTTAACTGCTACGGAGCCGACGACGTACGCGAAGGTGTGGCAATCCTCTGGCTCGAGGACGTAGATGTCAGCATCACAGGTAACTCTACAAACCCTACACGTTTCCAGCACCCAGTTGCAGGAACATACAAGAAGGAACGTATCCTCGCAGGTAAGCCATACTTCTCAGTAGCATCAGGTGGCGGTACAGGTCGTACACTTCACCCAGACAACATGGCAGCAGGTCCAGCTTCTTACGGTAT
>CALELI010000073.1 GCA_937902455.1 uncultured Prevotellaceae bacterium
GGCGAAGGCATCGGCATCGAGCACCTCGGCCCATTTGTAGCTGTAGTAACCTGCTGCATACCCACCTGCCATGATATGTGAGAACTGCACAGACATACATGCGTCCTCGCATCTTGGAGTAATCACCACGTCTTTCCACACCTCTTTCTCGAATGTCTTGAGGTCCCTGTCGAATTCTTCTTCCTGAGTATAGAACGCCATGTCGAGTAGTCCGAAACTTACTTGTCGCAGGCATCCAAGTGCCACGTTGAAGTTCCGGCTCTCCACGATGCGGTCTATCAGCTCGTCCGGAATCATCTCCCCGGTCTTGTAGTGGGATGCAAAGGTCGAGAGGAATTCCTTTTCCACACTGTAGTTCTCCATGAACTGAGACGGCAGTTCCACGAAGTCCCAGTCGACATTGCTGCCCGACAGTTCCTCGTATGTGCCGTCTGCAAATATCTCGTGAAGTGCATGTCCGAATTCGTGCAGGAAGGTCTCCACCTCACCCAGTGTCAGCAATGCCGGTTTCTCTTCCGTTGGTTTTGTGAAGTTCATCACCAGCGAGACGTGAGGTCTCGAATCAGTTCCGTCCGCCTCCTTCCACTGACCCTTGAAGGTCGTCATCCATGCACCCGATTTCTTGTCCTCCCGTGGATAGAAGTCGCAGTAGAGAAGTGCCAGGTACGTGCCGTCTTCGTCATCTACCTCGTATACGTCTATGTCCTTGTTATAAACCGGTATGTCGTTTCTCTCCTTGAATGTGATTCCATAGAGTCGGGTTGCAAGTCCGAACACACCTTTCTTCACCCTGCCGAGTTCGAGATATGGCCTCAGCATTTCGGAGTTGATGTTATATTCCTTCTCCTGCAGCTTGTTGGAATAGAATCCCATGTCCCATGGCATCAGTTCGAAGTCATCTCCCTCCATTTCTCTTGCCAGGACCTTTACGGCTTCCAGTTCCTTCTTTGCAGTAGGCATGTATGCAGTTGTGAGCTGATTGAGGAGCCTGTACACATTCTCCTTGTTCTCTGCCATTCTCTCTTCGAGCACAAAGTCGGCATAGTTCCTGTATCCGAGTATCTGGGCTTCCTCCCTGCAGAGGTTGACAATCTTCTTCACCACCTCTGTGTTGTTCCTCTTGTTGTCGTGAGTACAGATGGTGTTGTAGGCCATGTACATCTTCTTCCTCAGTTCACGCTTCGTGCTGTAGGTCATGAATGGCGACATGGATGGTGAGTGGAGCGTGAACATCCATCCTTCTTTATTCTTCTCCTTCGCGGTAGCCCGTGCTGCCTCGATGGCACTGTCCGGCAGACCTTCCAGGTCCGATTCGTCAGTCAGGTGAAGGGTGAAGGCATTTGTCTCCTTCAGCTTGTTCTGCGAGAACTTCAGGTCGAGCAGGCTCATCTCGTTCGAGATTTCCCTCAGTCGCTTCTGCCTGTCCTCGGGCAGATTCACACCACTCCTCGTGAACCCCTTGTATGAGTCGTCGAGCAAGGTCCATTCCTCGGCAGTCAGTTCTCTGCGCCGTTCGCCTTCGTAGTCTTTCCACACCTGTTCCACTCTCTTGAACAGTCCCTTGTTGAATGCAATGTCCGTTGCATGGTCCGAGAGGATAGGGGAGAGTTTCTCCGACAGTTCGTCCATCTCGTCCGTCGTGGCACAGCTCAGCAGGTTGAAGAACACGTCACAGGCCTTGCCCATCAGTTCTCCCGCCCTCTCGAATGCCACGATGGTGTTCTCGAAAGTGGGAGCGTCAGGATTGTTCACTATGGCATCCACCTCCTTGTCCTCCTCCTCGATACCCTTCATGATAGCCTCTTCGTAGTCATTCAGGGAAATCCTGTCGAACGGAATCGCCTCAAACGGTGTGCTATATTTAGAAAAGAATATATTCATAATTCATAATTCAGCCATTAGCCGTTGGCTTTTTTCATTCTTCATTTTTCATTCTTCATTCTTTACTATTCACTTTTCACTATTCACTTTTCACTCTGGCGTAGCCAGTTCCCTGATGTCATCAATGCTCCATCCACTTCTCTTCAGTTCTATAAGTCCCTTGTCACTCCATACATTGAGCACTTTCGACACGTTCAGTCTTGTCTCCTGTATGCACTCAGCCAGGTCCTCCATCTTCATTTTGATGGTCTTCTGCCCGTAAGGAACCTTACACATGTCCCGTACCAGCTTGCATATCTTCCCGTCCACACCCATAGGCACTGTCTCCGACTTGGCATCATAGAGCTTCCGGAGTTCGTTGCAGGTCATGTTGATGAGATTGCTCTTCACTATGTCGTTCCTGAGCATGCGGCCTGTGAATGTGCTCTTGTCAATGCTGAACGTGGAACCCTTTGTCCTGAAAGTGTACGTGCGCTCGAAGGTCCGTTTTACGCTGAACAGGTTATGTGGCTCGATAAGGAAAGGAGTAGAGTCGCAG
The DNA here is from genome assembly GCA_937902455.1 of uncultured Prevotellaceae bacterium. GTDB lineage: Bacteria > Bacteroidota > Bacteroidia > Bacteroidales > Bacteroidaceae > Colivivens. Next base: position 2,420 of record CALELI010000073.1, read on the forward strand.
GTCTCTGTCAGCATCATCTTAGGCTGACTGCATCGGAAATCAATGTCGAAGGTGCCGTCCATAATGTAGATAAGCCTCGTACACGTCTCACCCTGATGGACGATGGTATCCCCCTCGTCGTACTGCTCGAAGTCCAGCTTTATCGACTGGATCATTTCCGAGAACTCTCTTAGTCCCACCCCCTGTATCAGAGGCAGCGACTGCATCTTTTCGAACATTAACAATTCCATGACTGCAAAGTTACTAAATTACTATGTAATTACCAAATTAATATGTAATTCCATGTCAGATGAAACGATATTTAACATTTCACCCATTTAGAGTCCCGCTATTTATGCCTTCAACTACAAGCCTGTCCCGACAGCAAAAGTAGTAGTGATTTCACAAGCTCTAAGGATTTGCATGTAAACCGCACTTTCTGCCCTTATTCTGCGGTCAGCACATCTACCTCGAACGCACTGTCAGTCAATAAACAACGGTCGTTGGTTCACACTCGAACGGACGCTGTGTCTGAAAGATAACTATCTTCACACCGTAAGATAACTATCTTCATGCCGTAAGCTTCGTTGAGGACTCAGCAAGTCTCATGTACGCACATACGCAAACTTTTTAAGGCTTGACTCTTTAGTAACGCGTTTGATGAAGAGATTTCATTGTCGGAAGATAAAAGGTTTAGTTTAGGTTATGGATATTTAATATGGGTATAAACTAAACTGCACCAAATATAATCCTATCTGCTCCTTTCTTTTTTGGACGGCACACAAATCAAATGCTATACGGAATCGTGAAACTCATAATAACATTCTACAGAGCATCATGTAGATAACAATTAACCCCTATCTACATGATGCTCTTTTCTTTACTCTGTTGTATATTCAAACCAATCAAAATCTGCATATCCATCATCACCCTGGGCAAACAAGCCAAGCATCACGCCTGTGAACCCGCCTATCACCTCGGTGGATAGGTAGCGGTAGTCCATCTTGCTGAGTGTGGTGAATGAATTGCCATCGGCGGAAACTTGCACGTAGTAATAGTCCTTGTCGGAACTGATGCGTATGTAAGCCTGGGAGGCTTTCAGTTCAACGGGTTGGCCGTCATGGCTGAGTACTCCCACACGGATATTTGACTTAGCCAAAAGCTTTCCGTCCTTTCGTTCTATTATCACATCATAATGGTTCAGAGGTGCTGCATAGGCCGTGATTCCTGCCTGAGAGCCTTCTGCCAGATGGGATGCGTCAATGAGTGCGGTGGCGTTGAAACGTAGCTCAGTCTGACGTCTTGCCACGAAAGTGGGCGACGTGGCTGCATCGAGAGGCGTAGAAGTGGGACGCAGACGCAACCAGCCCTCCCGCTCAGTAAGAGAGTAGCGGGAATAATCGGGATTACCGATACTCATCCATCCCCAAGGCAATCCAATATTGCTGTAGCTGTCGGCTGGTACATCGCGCTTGACGAAATTGAACTCTTCGCGAACAGGGTCAAGAGGCATTGGAACTTGAGGTAAGGTCTGACATTTCATATTGATGGCCAAAGTGCCGTCACCATTGACCACAGGCCAAGCATTCTTGTCCCAACGTACAGGTGCAAGCATCGTCTCGCGCCCCATCACATGCAGGAGGTAACCGCTTGTGCGATAACCCAGGCAAATCATCCACCATGAGGAGTCGGGTGCTTGTATGAGGTCTGCATGTCCGAGCCCTTGAATATTGCTGTTCTGCATCTTCACGCTGAAATGCGTGAGAATGGGGTTGGCAGGATTCGATTCATACGGCCCGAACAGAGAACGGCTTCGTAAGATGTTGACGTGGTGGCCATGTTCCGTCCCCCCTTCGGCAAGCATCATGTAAAAATAGCCGTCTTTCTTGTATATGTGTGGACCTTCAGGATAACGTCCGCCGAGTCCCGTTCCCAAGTGATGAACATCGCCTATACGCTGACCAGTATGAATGTCAATCTCGCAGATGTTGATTTCACCCGGCTTGATTCCTGGGCGTGTTTCGTCTGCTGCTGCTTTCCATAAGAAATAGCACTTCCCTTCGTCCCAAAAGAGGGTAGGGTCGCAACTGCCGAGGGCAAAGTCAATGAATATGGGGTCGGACCATTCTTTAGATGGGTCGTCTGTCCAGACGTAGAAATGGCGACGTGATGGGAAAATGGTGGTCACCATGTAATAGCGCCCCTCATGATAGCGGATGGTTGGAGCATATATGCCCGCATTAGTCCAACCCAGTTCCGGCTGGTTTTGTGTGTAAAGCCCCGAGAGGTCAAGCTGCGATTTGCGCGAGAGGCAATTACCTACCTGCTCCCAATGTATCAGGTCTTTGCTGTGAAACACAGGTACTCCTGGAAAATACTGGAATGTGCTGTTGACGAGGTAGAAGTCCTTTCCGTTTGTGCACACACTTGGGTCGGCATGAAAGCCGGGAAGCACAGGGTTGCGATAGCCCTGAGCCAGAATGTTCAAAGACGCTATAATAGCGATAGAGATTATGAATAATGCCTGAATCGTATTTCTGGCAGGGAAAAGCGTGAAAAGAATTAGATGTTTCATGATGATGTTGGTTTATTGAATGATGATTGCGTCAATGGCAACCATTCCGGTTTTGTTCTTCAGTTGTATTTCGTGCTTGCCTTTGCTCAGTTTGTTTGAGGTGAAGACAACGGATTGGTGCTTTATTTCCTGACGTTCGTCAAAAGACACTTCGCCCACGTGCTTGCCGTCGATGAGAACCTCCATGATGCCCTGTCCCATTCCCTGCGGTGCTATGATACTGAATTTATGGGCTTCAAGAGTTACGCTCCAAGTGTCGCCTGTTTGGTTGCTGAAGGACAGGTCGTTGTTGAAGTCGCCTTCGTTGGTGTTGCAACAGCGGTCCCATCCGAGAGTGCGCACACCAGGGTCATCATCGTTGAACCATGCCTTATCATGGCTGATTCTCACCACTTTATAACCCATTGCCAACTTCGTGTCTTGGATTTCTCTCGAACACAAAGGCTCTCCCATTTGAAGGGTCAATCCCTCTGCCGACTGTGTGAAAGGAATGGCACGATTATTCTCCACCAACTCCACTTTTGTGATTTTTCCTACAGATGCGGATTGGCTTGAGAGTGCTGGCAGAACGACGGGGACGAATGAGGGGTGCAGGATGAGGGCATAGATATGGCCGCCCTGACGAGTATAGATAACGTCGTCATTACCCCATTGAGTAAATGGACGTGCGCTATAGACAGCTTCCTTGTTGATGTCAATCCAACGCCCGATGTCCAGACATATTTGCCGCGCCTCATCGTCGATGTTGCCACGTCCATGTTGTGTGATATTGAGTAGCAGACAACCATTACGCGACACATTCTGCATCAGACGGGTGATGATTTCCTCTGCGCTGCGATAAGGGGCTCCTTGCTGATAATGCCATTCCTGCAGGCTTACTTCTGTCTGGAAAGGAAAAGCCATGATGTCGTCTTCAGTGTAGAGCTCTGTACTTTTGACCAATGAGCGATCCACGATGCCAACCATTTCGGGGTTCCGCTGAAAACTGTTGTAGCGGCCACCAACGCCCTTGAAGGTTGCCACAACTTCCTTGCGGCCTGAAGGCCGCTTGTCTGCGATATTGTAGAAATTAGCAATAATCTGAGGTGCCAGTTTCCCAAGTCCCATGTCTATGCCCAAATCTATTTGCGAATCGCCAGCATGGTCATCAAAGTAGATCATGTCAGGCTGATATTTGCGTATCGCATCGTCCACACGCCACATGAATTGGTTGGCAAACGGACTCTCTAATGACTTGCGTCCGTCGTGATGAACCGGACCGTATAGGTCTTGCGGGTCCATCCCCTTCCACCATTTATCTGTCCCATCAGCGTTGGGCCTGTAGCCATCTGCCTTTGTCAGCATGGCATCGTAGGGGACTCCAGCCTTGTCGCCCTGCTTATCGCTGGTATATCTGACAGGCATGAACTGTCCCCAAGTTCGAGCAGGGGTGTTATGGAAACCTATTCCGAAAGGCATATCGTGCTTTCGTGCCACTTTCTCCCAAATGCCTACGATATCCTGATGCGGACCGATATTCACCGCATTCCAAGGTTGGTATTTGCTGTCCCAGCAGTCAAAATTGTCATGATGATTGCCTAATGCCAAGAAGTAGCGTGCTCCCATCTTTTGGTAAAGCCGCATCAGGTCCTCAGGGTCCCAAAGGTCTATTTTCCAGTCACGACATAGTTCTTTGTAGCCATACTCCGAAGGATGGCCGAAATGCTCACGATGGAACTTCGATTGGGGATGACCTTCCAAATACATACCACGCGAATACCAGTCACCATCCTCCGCCATCGATTGTGGGTCCCAGTGCGACCATGCACCCAGTTTTGCCTCTCGCCACCATGAAGGCGTGTTATATTGCCGGCTCAGATTGTCCCAGTCGGTGGTATAACGCCCTTGCTCTACATTAAGAGGCGGAAGATTCCAAATGTCAACAGCATCTTGGGCTTTTGCTGTACATGTGATGTAAATGGCAAAAAACGAGTATAAAAGTTTATTCATCTTGCTTTCTTTTCACTTAAACCCTCTTGGGTAAGAGGAACGAACTTAATCTTTCCATCCTTATCAAAATAAAGATATTCCGCACAAACACTTCGACGACATTGTCCACCAGGTTCCCCGTTCTGCATGTATGAACCGTCATGATAGATGTAGTACCACTGGTTCTTGAACTGAATGACAGAAGGATGAATGGTGAATCCATAATTGGCCGATGTACTTACAAACCCGCCGTATGTCCAAGGACCTTCGATGCTTGTGGCATACGAATATGCCATCTGCTCTGTCTGTACGCCTGGTGCATCACTTGCATATACATTATAATAAAGATTGCCACGTTTGAAGAGCCAAAGTCCTTCGGAATAGTTGCGCAATGGCACCTTCTTGATTTCTCCATCTAGTTCAATCATGTTCTTTTTCAGGCGAACCATGTAGCAGTCACCATTGCCCCACGCCATCCAAGGAGTTCCGTCATCATCAATAAGAACAGTCGGGTCAATATCTGCATTGCCACGATGTGAGTCGGGCGTCATATCATCGGTGATAAGAGGTGTGCCATCCGCACGTGCCGGTTTGAAAGGGCCTGTTGGCAAATCGCTGACTGCTACGTCAATTGTGTGCTGACGATTATCCTTGCGGTCAAGTGTCACATAATAATAGAACTTGCCATTTGCCTCTACCACCTGACCAGCCCACGAGCCACCAGGCTGGGCATAGGGAAAATCAGCAGCAGAGAGGACGGGACCGTGTGACTTCCAGTGAATCATGTCTGTGCTTGAATAGCAGAACCAACGAGGCATATAGAACCATCCTCCAACTCCTGTGGCATCTTCACCTACGTAGGCATAGACCGTGTTGCCTACTATGGTAAAAGCAGGATCGGCGGTGAATCTGTCTGTAAACAGGGGATTCTGTCCTTCCAAACGTTCAAGTGGAGAACCTGAGATTTCAAGGTTGCGGATAGCGCCTTCGCGTACCTGTAGCGCATTTGGGAAACCACCAGGGAATCCGTGGCCCACAACCCAATTTGAGGCATTATGCCGCAATGCCTTCCCAGGATAAGTGAGTGTTTCTGTTTGTCCGTCAACGTTCAGCGAAAGTATCGATTGCTTTTTCTTCGTATCGTATGTAGCCTTAGCTTCCAGTGTGTACCAGCGGTCCTTGACCACCTTATTACCAGCCCAGAGACGATGGCCTTGCTCATTCTTGTCAATAACTTCCACGAAGAAACGTTGAACCGTATTGTCAAAACCGAGGGAAATGTCGCCTGTTAGTGAATTCTTGCCTATCAGAAAACTGCCTTTCCCCTTTTTGCAGACAAAGACCTGTTCCGTGCCCAAAGTTCCGCATTTCACCTCCGCCTTCAATCGCCACTCTTTCTGCATATCTTGATAGAAGAGTGGATTCTTGTCGTCAATCTTGTATTCGCTGACATTCAGACGTAACTCCTTGCCTGGTTCATAATCCTTTATGTTCCAATCTTGGAGGGTATATACTTTTTGTGCATAAGCGCAAGTTAGTGCAAGCGCGAATTGTAATGTGATAAATAGTTTCTTCATAATTGTTTATTCTTTGCCGTGATAGGATGGTTGTTCATTATCAGGATTAATGACTAATTTTTCAACTACGATTTCCGGGTCTATCATCACAACTTTAACGGTATGATTGCCTGCTGTAGGTATGTCGAAATCGATGCTGAGCCATCGGATGTTGTCGAAAATCTCGCTACGCATCCGTTGACGTGAGCCAGACAGATAGATGTCGCTTGCAGGTCGAGGTAGTGGTTTCAGCACCTTCGAACGTGCAATATTCTCTTTTGTATATTCGTTGAAAGTGTCCACATAACCTTGTCGCGCATCAATGGTCTGCATCTCGCCATCATCGACACGAACACCGATACGGAGTCCGCGTGCAGGGTTGACATCGTTGGTGGGCAAGATTCCCAGTGCCAGCTTCTGTTTGCCTGATTGTGAGAAGTGGATGTCATATTCCAATGTTGCACCATCACCCAAAGGACGGCTCTTTGCCGTAACGGGTTCAATGCCCATATTGCCCTTGCCACGTCCCAGTCCTGGCAGAAACACCCAATGGGCATCATCTGTGGCTGTTCGGCGTGTGTAGTCATGAGCCATGATGGCTGTCTCGCTGGCGGTTATGCCAGTTTTGCCCAATGGCTGGGCCACCTGAGGCAGGGTATTTTCTTTTGGCATCGACCACATGCGGTAGCCAATGTGCTTGTCAAGCATCATGCCATACCACTTGCCTCCAGCAATGACCTTGTTATATTTGTCGGTCATCTGCTTGTCACGCTCAAAAAGCGTCTGCATTGTAATCGAATCACCCAAAGTTGCCGCCAGATATATCTTCGCTACTCCAGCACTTGCCACAGCTGGGTATTCTACCAATTGATAGAAGGCATCCTGCATTTCCGCTGGCATCTTCTTGCTGAGTGAAAGGGCGCGTTTCTCCAGTTCATCCCAGCGGTTGAACATTCGCTGTGCCTCACCAGTCTCAACGCTGTAGATACCCACACGCTGTACCTCTGGCTTGCGCTCTAGATTCATATTTGAATATTCCGTAACGATGTCTGCAATTTCTCTTGCATATTCGCCGCCAAAGATGCTTCGTGCCCAATCTACCATGTACTGGTCTATCTTGTCGGCAGGATAATCGTCAGGATTCCAGGCATAATGCATAATGAAGTCTATAGGCATTTCCTTTGGTTTGAGGTCGCCTACATTGATAATCCAGATACGGTCAATGCCCGTCTGGTATGCCAGATTCAGTTGCTCGCGAATCTTTGCGGCAGTCGTAGTATTTATCCACCGGTCATTCCAGGGTCCACCGTTCATGTCAATGTGGTAGTACATGCCCATGCCTCCTTTGCGTGCCTGTTCCTTCTCTGGTCCTGTGCGACGGATGTATCCCCAGTTGTTGTCGCAGAAGAGCAGGGTGACATCATCAGGAACTGTGAAACCAGCATCGTAATAGCGTTGCACCTCGGTGAAGATGGCCCACAATTGCGGAACCTCACTGGCAGGTTTCTTATACACACGTTCAATAATCTCGCGCTGACCATCCACCACATCTTTCAGCGTCTTCATATTGTCCTCATCATTGCCATTTCCCATTGCCACATCACCGTCACCACGCATACCGATGGTGATCAGATTGTCGTATGCCTTGTTGCGCTCCAGCCCTTCTTCAAAGAATCTGTCAAGATTGGCCTTGTTTGTCGCATAATCCCACGCACCTATACTGTCTTTACGATATACATACTCCTTGTGGGCACGCATCATCGGCTCATGATGGCTGGTACCCATGACGATGCCCATGTCGTCTGCCAACTGAGGCGAAAGTGGGTCATCTTCGTTGAAACGGCTGTCCCACATGGCGGGCCAGAAGTAGTTGGCTTTCAGACGGAGCATGAGTTCAAAGATGCGGGCGTATGCCTTGGAATTGATGCCTCCAAACAGGTTGTTACACCACGTGCCGAACGAAGGCCACTCATCGTTGATGAATATGCCGCGATATTTGACTTTAGGTTCACCATCCGTATAGATGCCGCTCTTGGCAAAGAGTTGCTCATGTTTCTGTATTGGTGCATCAGCCATCCAGTACCAGGGTGAGACTCCTATTTGTCTTGACAGTTCATAGATGCCATAGATGGTACCACGCTTGTCAGAACCCAGTATGACGAGCTTGCCTTTGTCCGTAAAAATCAAATACTGCTCCCATTTACCCTGTAGTTCTTTCGATTGCAACTTATATTTCTTGGCCAGTTTGCTCTTCCCTATGGTGGCCACCACAACAGGTGCATTTGCGCTGCCGGTGACAGCTTTGAGGTCGTGACGCAGATTCTCTACAGCCATTTTTACCCCCTTCCAGTCGAGAGGGTCGTATGTAATGGTGTCCGATGTTCTTGTCAGTTCAATATCGGATAGTGAGTGCCGCTTAAAGGTTACAAAATCTGTGGCATATGCTGCATTTGTGCACGCAGCTATCAAAAGTATGTTGATAATTGTTCTTGTCTTCATATTTGATTATTCAGCCTTTTGATGTTGGAAAGTTTCTTATTTATGGTGGGTTCTATAAATTCATTTCAGGCGATTTTGAGATTTGTTTTGAGCAGATTGCTGCGCGGAGGAAGGGAGCAATGCGGGCATTGTGACCGACTGACAAACAGCAAGATGTCGAAAGAAATCCAAAAGCGGCGAAAAGTTTATTCTAACCCATTGTTATGCTTGTTTATTAAAACGGTGAATTTTTAGAACCCACCTTATATATATAGCAGGAGCGTCTTGCTGATTGCCTCTATATGCTCTGGTCTTACCCCACAATCTTTTGCTGTATCAGGCCAGGATGCTACTGTGGAGAGAACTTCCTCTATGATATGATTGGCATCGCGTATGCCGATGTTCTGTGCCACAGCCAACAAGTCCTCCCGAGCAAAGTCATCAGTCTTGCTATTGAGTGAAAGCTGGTGACGGCTTGTCCATCGTCCTGCAGGATTGTAGGAGTAGCATAAGTCATAAGCTGGGGCAAACGACCACTTGCCAGTCTTGTCCATGAGGAAAGAAAAGTTCTTGGTATGGTCATCATGGTTACGTGCAATGACGTTGAACACCATGCGGCGATACAACTGCTCAAAGTCTTTGTAGTTCAGTCCCAATCGTCGTAATACGCCAAATAGTTCCTCGTATGAATGGCGCACGTCTCTGTCCAGATGGGCAATACCAGCCGCTGTCTGCATATGGATTTTCTCACCTGTTGATGTTCGGTCAAAGCGGCGCGTCATGAAGTGGTTGCAGTCACCTTCAGGCAATAGACGACACTCCGACATGCTGATGCCGCAGGCAGTAGCCATCTTGTAGTAGGCATATTCTATGTTTCCGATGCCTTGCGGATTATCGGTTATCTCATTATGCTCGCTATAAGTGCCTCCGTCGAACTTCAACAGCCAATATGAAAATCCTTCTGGTGCAGGAACCTGGCCAGAACGTACTTCTCCTGTTTCTTCTTTGTAGGCAATAATCGCCTTTGGTTTCGCGCCGCCTGCAGACGTTCCCACTTTAAGGATGTCGAGAGTCGACTTGTCGTTCTGCCGAATCAGTTCCTGAAATCTGCTCCGTTCCTTGAAGATGGACTCAGACAAAGCCATCAGTTCCCGAAGGTAGAGTTCAGTCGATTCGTTAACACCTTCCACATTGGCAGCGGGTACAAACTCCAAAGCACCCATAGCCCGTTTTCCAACGTAGCACAGACGGTCGAGCGGAGTAATCATACCCTCCGTTTTACCTTGTTGCGCGAACCATTCCGTGATAAGTTGGCTACCAAACTTATCGGGAAGGGCATCAGCTATCAAACCAGGAAGACCGATGAAACACTTTGTTCTAGCATTGGTGGGGAACGAGACGACGCCTCTGGTTCTTGCCAATGGCATCATTAGTGGGGCGATATCTAAGCCTGACCTGCGGAAGCGGTCGTCAAACTGGAAATCCGCATAGCCTCTTTCATCATCCCACGACATGACTCCCACAAGGTTGCCCCACAGGTATATCTGTATTACTGGTATCTCTTCCATTGTTTAATCTTTCTTTGTTCTTACACGCTTTACCTGCTTGCCTTGCATTTTCAACAGTTCCATTGGCGATGGCTTCTGCTCTGGCACAAGCAAGTCTAGGTTTTCAAGCAATCCAAGCGTTCTCATGACACTGATTAGTAATGAGAGCGAAACAGACTGCCCGCTTTCTATCTTGGCGATGGTACTTACTCCAACGCCTGACTCCGCAGCCAGTTCCTGCTGTTTAAGACCACTTGATATACGAGAAGCTTTTAGCCTCGTCCCAAGCTTGTTCAATATGGCTGTATCACTAAGTTCTGTCCACATATTATCAAAGTCTTATGTATTTCGGTTGCAAAGATATAAATAAAAATTGTAAATGCAAAGATAAAATAAAAAATAGTATTATATCGTTGCATAAACAGTGGTTATGTTTATTTTTTTTGTATCAAAAAAGGCATCCTGCTATTTTCATTGTAGTTGAATGCCCTTTCATTTGGAATAGATTTTTGAATGTTTTGACAGTCATCTGTTGAATGCTTGTTTCCTGTATTATAGTATAAGGCAATTCGCTCTAATTAGTCACCCTTTAAAAAGATATTAAATATTTAAATCACCCATTTAGAGTCCCGCTAATTATGCCTTCAACTACATGCCTGTCCCGACAGCAAAAGTAGTACTGACTTCACAAGCTCTGAGGATTTGCTTTTAAACCGCACTTTCCGCCTTTATTCTGCTGTCAGCACATCTGCCTCGAACGCACTGTCAGTCAATAAACAACGGTCGTTGGTTCACACTCGAACGGACGCTGTGTCTGAAAGATAACTATCTTCACACCGTTACTGGTGCCTCGAATTACTGATGATCTGTTATTTCCGTGGTTTGATTTTTCGGAGGTCATAGGCAAGTTCTACTGCCATCACGGCAACCCAGAAGAGGAATGAGAGCCATTGCGACAGGTAGGAGACTTCCTGTGAATCGCCCAGGGCAATGGCCAGTTCTACCATGGTCAATGCAATGGCTGACGTGATGGTGAGATTGACTATGTCGAGAATGAAACAGCGTACTCGCTTATAGATGATGGGTGTTCTGAAACAGGGCTTTATGGCCCATGCCACGAAGAATGCAGTGATGAGCATTACGAGGCGCTGGATGTCATAGCCAATGTATGCCGTCTTTTCTACTGCTCTGAGGAACAGGCCATCTGAGTCCTTGAGGCTGACGATGTCCGGCAGGTATTCGTAGCTGTCGGCCACGAAGATGACGTCAAGGACTATGAATGCCAGAGCGCAGATGACTGCGATGCGCGACCTCAGGCGTATGCCCTTGGGATGGTTCGCCTCAAGGGCCTTCATGAATGAGGCCGATGTCTTGAGTACTTTCCCTGCTTTTCCCATAGTCATTGAATTGATAAGGTTTCCGACATTTAATCTGACTGCAAAATTAGCAAATAATCGGTATTTAATTGGCATGAACAGGTGGAAAAATTGTAAATTCACAGGACAAATTATAAAAAACGGTCATATTTCACAAAAAAGACACACGGTTCTGCGAGTAAAAGAAAAGATATTAGTATCTTTGCAAAATGATTGTTAATAAGACAATATCCCAATTTAATAACCAAAACTACAAGTAACACAATGAAAAAGATTACATTTTCAATGCTAATGTTCGTCGCAGCCATGATAATGGTGTCATGCAGCGATGATGATGACAACAATTCAGAAAAACGTGATGTAACCTGGACGGCAGAACAGGAGGCTACAATCAATTCCCTGCGCCAGGTCGACAAGGGTAGTGGCTATGTGTATGAGATAGACTATCAGGCAGACTATCAGCTCGACAAGGTTCTGGCCATGAATGCAAAAGACCTTCCGAGCGTGATTGACAACATCAAGAGCGTCATACTTCCTGATTCCAAATATGACGTCATATCCGAGGTTGTGAACATCTTCACACAATCGACAATCGACTTGTTGCAGCAGTACTATGGTGGTCTTGGCTGCTCCTGCTTCTCTACCGATGCCACAGGCGGAGGTTATATTCTCGGAAGGAACTATGACTATCCTCCTATGAATGACCACTCCATCATCGTACATACTCCACAGGTGAAGGATGCATCGGGCAATGTGATCCGTCATGCAACCGTAGGCTGTGCCGATCTTGCACCGCTCACCACTTTGCTCGGGTATAAGCGTGGATATAACAACGACCAGGAGAAGGAGTTTACTCTCTATTCGCCGTACTTCATTCTCGACGGAATCAACGACGAGGGACTTATGTGCGGCCTCATGATTCTTGAATGCGACGGCACATTCCAGGATGCAGACCCAAACAAGCTGAACCTGATAAACGCCATGCTTCCACGTGTCATCCTCGACAAGTGCACTACTGTGGCTCAGGCTGTGGAAATGATAAAGCAGTATAACGTGCAGACGATGTTCGCCATGCCGAACGTCTTCGGGACATACACCGACATGCACTATGTCATTGCAGACGCAAAGGGTGACAAGGTCGTAGTGGAATGGGTCAAGAACGAAATACGCGTGATGCGTCCAGGCGATGCCGACCTGTCTGACCAGGACGGATATGCTCTCGCCACTAATTTCTATCTCTCGAAGACCAACCTGCCTGCATCATTCGTCACTGAGCGTAGGAATGTGAAGGAACTTGGTTTCTGGCGCTATCAGCAGATGACAGAATTCCTTAACGAACAGGATTCCTTCACACCGGATGAAGGCATGGAGATGCTCAGGAAAATCAGGATTATGCAGAATGACCCTGACGCGCTGGGATTCTTTGATTCAATGTACTATCCGACCAATGTAATGGAGTACGGAGAAGACCATACCAAATGGCCAGAATGGAACCAGAAAGACAAATGGCCTTGGATAACACTGTGGTCAGAGGTATATGACACTAAGACAAAGTCCATGATGTATTGCGCCAGAGAGGATTATGGTAATAAATACACTTTCGGACTTGAATACAAACGATAATGCTATCTTAGATCGTTCCGTGACATGCTCTCAGGTGAATATTCCACTGGTTACCTTATGAAGAAATTATTTTTACTCTTGGCAGCGGCAATCGTTACAGGCTTATGCTCTTGTGGCAACGGGAGCAGGATTGTGATACTTGCAGCAGAGGAGGCGGAGTACAACAAGTGCAGGGAGATATTCCCCGAGATGGAATGTATAAGGACAGGAGTCGGTGCCGGCAATGTCATCAAGGCTTGCTGCAATCTTCCCAAGGGAACCCGCATAATCAACATCGGCTATGCCGGAAGCAACAACATCGAAATTGGAACGGTATCCTTGGTGAGCGACTCGTACAGATACACTGACGGAACATATAAGTTCGATGACCACGCCAATCCACTACACCTCTCGGACGAAGGACTTCCATGCTACACGGGGAACAGTTTCTTTACTGAATCAGACAAGACTGCCCCTACGCTCTATGACATGGAACTCAATTACATAGCCTCATTCTCGCCTCATCTCGAACTGGTAGCGGCTGTGAAAATCGTCAGTGACAACCTAAGTGTTGATGCTTTCATGAACAATGCCATACGTGAATCTGGTGTGCTGGCAAGCGACGAGGTATGGGAGAATGTAAGACAGACTGTGGAGAGAGTATTGTCTCAGAATTAAGGGGTGTTCTATTAATTACATTTTAGGTGATTTGGAGATTTTTCTTTAGC
>CALELI010000074.1 GCA_937902455.1 uncultured Prevotellaceae bacterium
TGCCCCCTTGCAGATGATTTCTCCAGGAACATTTTCGGGGTCATCGCTGAGAATCTCGATTTCCATTCTGTCTACAGACCGGCCGCAACTGTTCTGGATATATCCTTTCCAGTCAACATAAGTGATGAGAGGTGCACATTCCGTCATTCCGTACCCCGATGTGTAGCGGAACTTTATCTTCTGCAGGAAGTCGCCCACTTCCTTGTTGAGTGCCGCTCCACCTCCGATTACTTGGTAGAAATTGCCTCCGAAGGTTTTTGAGAGTTTCTTCCTGACCTGACTGTAAATGATCTTACGAATTCCAGGAATCTTGAGCGCGAGGGCCGTCTTCGGTTTCCTGAGTTCAGGGAACACCTTTGTCTGGATGATTTTCTCGATAATCAGTGGCACAAGGATTATAAGTATTGGTTTTACTTCTTTGAAGGCCTTGATGACTATCTGTGGGCTTGGAATCTTGGTGAGGAAATTAATCTTACATCCAGTTGTGATAGGGAAGAACAGCTCGAATGCCATTCCAAACATGTGGGAGAGTGGCAGCAGGCTCAGGCATTCTCTGTCATCGGTGAGCGGGAACTTTGTCCTGGCATAAAGGTTGTTGGACCATATTGCCCTGTAAGGCAACATCACGCCCTTGGGATTTCCTGTGGATCCTGATGTGTAACTGATAATGGCGAGGGCTTCCTTGTCCTCATCATCGAAATGAACATGTTCCGGTTTGACTCCTTCTGGGAATCTCCTGCTGAACTCATCGTTCATGCGTGTGAATGCCTCCTCCATAGGTGTGCCTGGGTGGAACGGACGCCGGGTCTTGACATCAATCATCATGTCTTGGCCAGACGGAGCATTGTTGTAGACACTTCTATTGGTGAGCAGTAATTTGGAGTCGGAATGCCTGGTGAGGTCCATGACTTGCTGGATATGGAAGTCGGGAAGCAGAGGTACGACTACGGCTTTGTAGGTGAAGAGTGCCAGGAATGCTACTGCCCAGTTTGAACTGTTCTTGTCGCATAAGGCCACTTTGTCACCTGGCTTGATGCCGTAGAGTTCAAGGAAAATATGAATCTTTGTTATCTTCTCGAACAACTCCTTATAGGTGTAGCTTATGTCTGTGCCATAATCTACGAAGGCTGTCTTGTCCCAATGGGAAGCAATGGCGTCGCCTATAAGTTTCATCAATGAACTTGTATTGTCAACTTGTCTACGCATAATCTTTTATTTAGGTGGTGCAAAAATAGTACAATATCAGCTAATAATTATTCTGCTTAACGAAAAATAACTTCTTTTTTTCTCACTTGGAAAATATTCGTGCATCTTTTTTTGCACATCGCTTAGTTGACTGGGCAAGGATTAAAAAAATGGTCCAAAATATTGCAGAACAAGTATTTTTTGTTACTTTTGCAATCGGAATAAAAGTTAATGTGCAATTATGCGACAAGTATTATATGCCAAGAGTGCAATTATGCGTGTGATGTGTGTGCTGTCATGCGCCGCCATTTTTGTTTGTTCGTGCGAGAAGGTAGAGGTTCCCAAACTTGATGACAATGACAAGTCTGCGAGTGAGTTGAAGGTCGCAATCAGCCTCTTTGACGTTACGATGAGCGAGATGGACACAAAGGCACAGTTATCTCAGTCGTCAGTCACGAAGATTTCTTTCGCTGTGTTTGACGAAAGTGGCAAGAGAGTCGTCCTCGAGGAACAGGAAAAGGGCATCTCGGAGCGGTTTGGGGAGATTGACTGCAAACTGACTTCTGGCACTTACACTCTTGTTGCTGTTGCCCATAAGTCAAAATCATCTCCTGACATTTCTCTTGAGTCGGTGGAGTTCCCTGATGATGGTACTCCTGGCAATGAAGTGGGTGACACTTTCTCCGCCTTGCAGTCTGTGACAATAGGTGAAGGTACTTATCAGGAGGTGAGCATGATGCTGAAAAGGGTGGTGGCCCTCTTCCAGCTGGTTTGCGAGGATGCTCTGCCGCAGAATGTGAAGTCGTTCATGATAGACATATCTGGTGGCTCCGACAGTTTCAGTCCTAATACAGGTTTTGCCACTTATAGCAAACCTCACAGATTCTATTATTCTGTTGATTCAGCCGACTGGGGCAATAGGAACTATGCTCTTGATTGCTACATGTTCTTGCAGGAAGAAGTGGTGGAGATGGATATAAGTGTTACTGCTGTCGATATGGAAGGCGAAGAGATTAAGACTCTTATATTTAATAAGGTGTTGCTTGCTCTCAACAAGAAAGTGACGGCAACAGGTTCTTTCTTCCAACAAAAACAGACTTGCGCCTTCGACATTGATGAGGAATGGGGCAAGTCTGAGTATCTTGAATTCTGAAGAAATCCGTCTCTTCTAATTCTGTAACGCTTTGATGAAACTATTTGTCAGGGCAAATGAATGCTCTGATACTGACGTCCAGAAGTTGTTGTAGTCATTGACGCTGTTCTCCTTAGTCGGGACGTCGCTTATGACTCTGAAACTTACGAACGGAACATTGAACTTATAACATGTCTGTGCGATTGCTGCTGATTCCATATCAATGGCGATTGCTTCTGGATACAGGCTCTTTATCTCGTTGAGTTTTGCTGGAGTATCCACGAACCAGTCACCTGATGCAATCAGACCGGAATGGATGGTTCCATCATATTCCAGGGAGAGGGCCTTGTTGATGATGTCCTGAGGTGTCTCAAAGTATCGTGGCATTCCCTGTACGCGTCCCATCTGCTCATCTTCGATACCGCAATAGACATCGTGGTAAGCAATGCGGCTGCTAACAACCACATCCATCACGTTTAAAGTCGGTATGGCACCTCCGGCACAACCTGAGGACACAATGACGTCGGGGTTGAAGTCACGTATCATCTGCGTCGTGTGGATGGCTGCATTTACCTTTCCAATCCCTGTCTTCATGACAAGAATGGTGTCCTTATCAGCAATACCTTGGAGTTGTTCATACTCCTTATCCATGGCTACAAGAACTCCAATCTTCATTTTCTTGCGAATTAGAGTATCTTGATGATGTTGGAGAAACCTGTAATATCGAACACTTCTTTAACCTGAGGTTTCATGTTGATCATAGTCATCTGCCCCTTACGCTGATTTACACTCTTCTGGAGCATGAGGAACATACGAAGACCCTGACTGCTGGTGTACTCCATGTTAGTACAGTCAAACTCAATCTGAGGATTTTCTCCTTCCATCAGAGGCTGGATGTCTGTCTGAAACTGGTCTACATTGGTTGTATCAAGTCTTCCTGTCAGTTCAACTACGGTTTTTCCGTCCTGATTCTTAATAACTACTTCCATTTGTATATGTTAATTAATTTTTGCGCAAAGTTAATAAATTATTTTAATTTAGCAATCATGTATAGACTTTATTTTATTATCATTTCCATCTGCAGATTATTGCATTTGTGCTCATAGACGTATGACACTTTGTCCATCATCTGCTTGCAAATGTAAATGCCAAGTCCACCTACCTGACGCTCTTCTGCCGGACATGTGATGTCTGGGTCGGGTTTGTCGAGTGGGTTGAATGGGACTCCTTCATCTCTGAACGACAGAATGAGTCGGTCTCCCTCAATCTTTGTGCCGACAACAACATATCCTTGTCCGTTTTCGTAAGCATAACTTACTATGTTCTCAACTGCTTCCTCAATACAAAGTCTGATTTTGAATTGAAGACCTTCGTCTGAAGGAATGTCTGGCGACTGCATCATATATTCTATGATGTCGGCCGTCTTGTTCTTGATAGGATCAAATCTTTTTTCCATAGTCAATTATCATTATTGTTATATCATCGTTTTGTTCTGCTCCGTCCGTAAACTGACGCACTGAAGCAAGTAGGTTTTCAGTAACAGTCTTTACGTCATTTATTTTGCTCGTCTGATTTGCGAACTCTATCAGTCGGTCTTCGCCATATTGATCCTTGGACTGAGTCTCAGCCTCGGTGACACCATCGGTATAGAGGATGAATCGGCTTTCCGGTTCGATTTCAATCTCTTCTCCAACATAAGGGAAGTCCTGTATGAGTCCTACTGCCAGGTTGGCTTTTGCCTTGAGGTATCTGGATGTACCGTCAGGTGACACGATTACTATTGGATTATGTCCGGCGTTACAGTATTGCAGATGTCCTGTCTTCAGGTCGAGCTTTCCAAGGAATAATGTCACGAACATATCAAGATCGTTATTCTCATGGATGGAGTTGTTGATTCGGCGCATCACTTCGTTTACGGGTAGGTTGAGTCCGGAAATGAGTCCGAATGCGTTTCGTGTTATTGCCATGATGAGCGCGGCAGGAACACCTTTTCCTGATACATCGCCAATGGCAAAATAGACTGTGTCGTTTCTCACAGCAAAGTCGTAGAGGTCACCACCAACTTCTTTTGCAGGAATCAGTATTGCATGCAGAAAGTCCGGGAAGTTCTTAGGCACCATTCCGAACTGGATGTTCCTGGCAATATTCAGTTCGCTCTCGAATCTTTCTTTTGCAGCAGTAGTGGCTTTCAGTTTCTTGAGGGATGTCTGCATGGTCCCCAGTGAGTCGTGAAGGTCAGATATCTCGTCAGTGGAGGTCACTTCCGGCAATTGAGCGTTAAGGTTACCCTTGGCAATCTCAATGGCATAGTCTGAGAATTGGGTGATTGGCTTTGAGATCTTCTTGATGGCGAACATACAGCAGAAGAACAGCAGGATAAGTCCTATGGCGAGAACTATCTGCACAATCAGGTTCATCTGATATACTCCTTTCAGAACATCGTCATATTGATATGTGATGATTGCTGACCAGCCATTGCTGATGGGTCCATACACACATACGGCCTTTTCTCCTTCGCTCGTGAACTCACCTATTCCTGACTTGCCTTCCATGACGTTTGCAACTATGGAGTCTCCGCCGATGGCATATTCTTTCATGACAGAGTACAGTGTCTCTGCCATTACGAAAGCAGAATCAGGATGTGAGACAAACGAACCGTTTCGCGATACAAGCATTGTGTATGAACGTTCATACGGTTTTGTGTTGTTGATGATGTCGGTGAGATTTTGCAGTGATATGTCGGCAGTAATAACTGCGTATACATTACCTGCTTCGTCGAGGATAGGTACAGAATACGTAGTCATGGTGATTTTTCCACCGCCTTCATCAAAGTATGGCTCACTCCACATCGCTTTTTTAGTCAATTCAGGCAACAGATACCATTCCTGATTAGGGTAGTCGTTGTCAATATTGCCTAACTGAAATGAAGTCAGTGTGCTGTCTTTGTCGTAGCACGTGTATGGAGCATAATATTCCCCTTTGTCTGGGAAATGGAAAGTCTCAAATGCCACTGCACTGCCGACTATGTTCTTGTTGTCCTGTACGAGAGCCTTTGTGATCTTGTACATGTATTCAGGATCATCCTTGTGTTCCTGAACCAGCCATACCGAGTTCTCCACGGCTGCCTCTACATTCGAGAGGATTTTCTCAATGTCACCTATTGTGGCGTCAAGCATATTCGTGGCGTTCTGCTTCGCGTCGTCAGTGATGATCCTGCGGGAATAGTCACCGACGATATGCATGGCAAATATAAAGAGAACTGCGGTGATTAATATCACATACAGACTCAGACGAGCTGAAAAGGAGAATCTGGATTTCATTTGAACATTTCTTCGTATTTGATGTTATGTTTGATGATACCTGCCTTGCGAAGCTTGTTACAGGCTTTGCTGAATACTGTCGGTGATACAGGGGAATATGTCACTTCTCCGGTAGACTCGTCTTCCTGCAGCCTTAACACTTCGTCAAGCATCATCCGCATGTGCATCTTGCTTTGTGACATGTTACTTTGTTTCACATATTTGTCTGTTATCTTTACTGCCTCTTCCCTGTGAGTCCTGGCGTAGTCCCATCCTTTCTTTACCGCTGCTACGAACTTTTTCAGTTCGGTTTTATGGGCATTGTAGAACGATTCTTTCACGTACACTCCTTCTTCGGGATAGTTATAGCCAATCTTTGAGAAATACAACTTGTTTCCTTCTGGTATTTCACCTTTTATCATGTAGAGACGGATGTATTCACTGAAACTGTAACATAGTGTTGCGTCGACAGCATTGTAGACATACAGATTTACTCCTTTGAGAAATGGAATCCATTTGACTTGAATGTTGTTGTCCGCGAAGGCCATCTCTGCAACTTCCTTGTATCCCGCCTTCCACGTGCCGATTTTCTTGCCATCCAGATCTTTTATTGAATGTATTTTCTTGGGAGATACGCACATGAGTCCGTTGTTCTGGGCTGTCTGGAGGATGTTGACCAGTTTACACCCATTGTCAGCGGCTTGAAGTGCCAGAAGAAAATTGAGAGTAACAATTTGGGTCTCGTTATTTTGCAATAAGGTTATGGGGGTCTTCTTAGTCTCGTTTTTCAGGTGACGGAAAACGACATCAAGACCCATTTCCTTGAAGAATCCTTTTTCCTTCGCTACATAATATCCGGCAAACTGAGTCTGAGGAATCCATTGAGGGGTGAAATACAATCTTTTCAGTTGGCCTAATGCTGTTCCGAACATCAGTGTCGTGAATGTCAGGAATAGTAATACTCGTTTCATAATGCATCCTCCATTTTTCATTTTTACTTTTTGCTGAACACTTCGTTTACGAGCCTCTCGAACTCTTTATATGCGAAGGTGTCTGCCAGTTCGCTGAGCGAGTTGAGCAGACCACGATAATGCCATTCATGATCCTTCGGGTCTTTTGCGTGGAATCTGCTCCATAGTTCATCGCCTATCTCGCTGTAGTCGCGATAGATGGCCCTCATGTTTGACAGTTTGTCTCCCATAGCCACAATCTTGGCATCGTGAGATGCTGACGCTAACCGGTTGATTGCGGCTTGCTTCCTTTCGTGCCATGAGTCCTCGACACTCTTTCCTGCAACTTCTTCTTCACTTTCCGAGGCAACGAGAGTCGCAATCCTGCCTCCAAACTTCTTGCGGATAGTCTCAATGTCAACGTCAGTATCTTCTACTACGTCGTGAAGGGCGGCTGCAGCAAGCATTTCCTGGTCAGGAGTGATGGTGGCCACGATTTCAACTGCTTCAAGTGGGTGGACTATGTACGGAAATCCTTTACCTCTACGCTCCGTGTTTGCGTGGGCATCTACCGCGAAATGAATTGCTCTGTCAAGTAATGTGCTGTCAATATATTTGTTTGCCATAATGTTAAAACTTAGCTGTTATGTTTCATTCTTCATTTTTCATAAACGGGAAATGCTTTGCCTGTTCCAGTAGGTTCTGTGCTCTGTTGACATTGTAAGGGGAGGTTCCGTATAGAGTATCGAAGAACTTTGTAAGTCCGTGAACTCCCACTCCAGTCTTGAGCTGGTAGACGATGCACAGGTTCTGCAGACCGATATTAGAAGCCACGATGTCGATGTCAGTGCCACCTATCTGGTGGAGCGCCAGTTGATATGCTTCGTCGGAGTAGTCGTGCTTGAACTTTTCCACATCTCCGAGGGTCTGGAATCCCAGTTTTATCAGCACTTTCAGGAATGGCGTCATCGGAGTCTGATGGATTTCTGCCTGGTTGATGGCGGCAATCTTGTTAGTGAGACGTTTGAAAGGCTCCAGTTGAAGGTATCTTGTGAATGAGTCACCATCGAGATTGACCTGTTCAAACTTACCGTCTTTCACCAGTGCCTCTACCTTGTATCGGTATTCGTTGATGGTATTGCGGATACGGCTGAACTCGTCATCGGCCAGTTCAAGCATTCCTGCAAGTCGATTAAGTGTCCTGAGATGTTCTATCGGGGCATCGATACCTGACTTGTAGCCAATGTCGTGATACATGTTAGCCCACACATGCTGGAGTGCTGTCCGCATCTGTAACTCAAACCGGAATTCGTTCAGTTCGGGCATGTTCTCGTCATGATAGAGGGCCTTTGGAATCTTACAGATATAATGCAGGGACAAATACCCGAAACTGTCCAGCTGATGCATCCTTCTCTTGTCCACGGAATTCTTCCAGTCGATTTCGAACAATTTCTCCATCAAGGCTGAAATCTTGTCAACATCATCGTTGTAGAATGTGATGATACGTGCTCCGAATATATCTGTCAGGTCGGTCAATGTGGTATATTTGCCGCCTTTGAGTTCCAGTTTTCCTGCCAGGCTTTCTTCTTTCTTGATTCGGCCTTCTATTGCGGTCACGAGGATATTGTTCTCCACCAGACACTTTTTTAGTTGTGCCATAACGATTTTCTCCATCTTCTGGAATGTCGGCAACTGTTCCCGATATTCTTCGAGAATCATCGTGCAGTGCACATCGAGTCCGTAGTCTTCTACTTTTTCCATAAGTCGGCGTTTATGATGTCAAACACTTCTCTCATAATTTCTTTTGTCGGCTTGCCTTGTCGTTCTTCAACAGAGATAGAGTGGTGCATGGTGAGTTCCACTGGATGCCATGTCATTGACCTGGCTTTTCTGTTGAAAAATTGGAACGAACCGTTTATTGTCAGCGGGACAATTGGAAGTTCGATGTCGTTGGCAAGCATGAATGCGCCTCTCTTGAATTCCTGCATCTGTCCGTTGTAGGTCCGTGTCCCTTCTGGGAATATGATCATTGACATTCCGTCTTTGAGGGTCTTTTCCGAAAGGGCTACTGCCTGCTGGATGGATGAACGGCTGTCTCCTACGAATATCTGATGGGTGTTCTTGCAGGCCCAGCCGATAATCGGCATTTTTTTCAGATATTCTTTCATCATCCACTTGAAACTATGACCCAGATAGCCGTAACAGAGTAATATATCCAGATATCCTTGATGGTTGGCGATGAAGATATACGATTGTTTCGGGTCAAGACGTTCCATTCCTTTTGTCTTCACGGGAAGCAGGAAAACCCAGAATGCGAACTTCCCCCATAACCTTGTGGAGGACGTGTAGACTTTGTCTCCCCCTGGAAATAATGTTCCTATACTCGATACTACAGCCGTGATTGCCGTATCAAGTATAAATAGCGGAATCGCTATGCAAAAACTGTATATCTTATATAGAAACATCATACTGTATCATATATTTTTAGGATTCAGGTTTCAGGTATCAATCAACTCTCAGTCCTTAACTCTCAAGGTTATCCTTACCCCCTAAACTCTAAACTCATCCCTCTGGTGTCCTCTATTATGTTTCCGTCGTGGTATGCCAGACGGCCGTTTACGAATGTGCGGTTTACTTTCCACTTGAAAGTATGCTCGTCCATAGGACTCCAGCCACATTTACAGTAATTCTTTGAACCTCGCACCTGCCAGTAGGCTTCTGGGTCTACAAGCACAAGGTCTGCATAATATCCTTTCCTGATGTATCCTCTGCGGTCTATCCTGTAGAGCTGTGCGGGGTTGTGGCACATCAGTTCCACGACTTTCTCTATTCGAAGTACATCTTTGTCGACAAGTTCGAGCATCGACACGAGTGATACCTGGATGAGTGGCATTCCCGATGCAGCATGCAATGCACCGCCTACCTTGTCGCTGAGAAGGTGTGGTGCATGGTCGGACGAGACGATGTCTATAAGTCCGTAACTGATACCCTTTCTCAGTGCTTCCCTGTCCTCTATGGTTTTCACGGCTGGGTCAGTCTTGATTCGTGTCCCGAGCCAGTCGTAGTCTTCGTTGCTGAACATCAGGTTGGCAATGCATGCCTCTGCGGTGATTCTCTTCTCTTCGAGTGGGGTGTTCTGGAAAAGCCACAGTTCTTTTTCGGATGAGACCTGAGCCACATGGAGTCTCGCACCTGTCTCTCTTGCCAGTAGTACGGCTCTGAGGGTTGCGTTGAAACAGGCTTCGGCATTGCATATCCTTGAATGATAGCGAACGGGGAAGTCGTTCTGTCCCTTGAACTTCTTCATCAGGGACTTGATGTTGTCTTGGACGGTCTTCCTGTCTTCACAGTGAACCATTACTAGTACGGGTGATTCCTCGAGTATTGCCCTGAGTGTCTTGTCCTGCTTCTCTGGTTTCTTGCCGAGGCTGTCATTGTCCATGTATACTTTCACTCCGCATACTTTCCTGGGGTCGAGGCGCTTGAGTGTGTCGATGTTGTGTTTCGTTCCGCCGAAGAAGAAAGAATAGTTCACGATGCTTTCCTTCTCGGCTTTTGCGAATTTCTCCTCGAGGAGTGACAGAGTGGTTGTTGCAGGAACGGTGTTAGGCATGTCCATATAGGACGTCACTCCTCCTGCAGCTGCTGCACGACTCTCGGAACCGATGTCGCCTTTCTCTGTAAGACCTGGATCACGGAAATGTACATGGTCGTCTATGACACCGGGAATCAGGTACATGCCTCCGGCGTCAATGACGTTGTCGTCATCCTTCTTGCCAGAGAACCTGCCTCTCTGTACGCTTGTGATGAATTCGCCTTCGATGACCACATGTCCGACGAACTGTCTGCCTTCGTTTACGATGACTGCATTTTCGATTATCGTTCTCATATTCCGAGCCTTAGACGTATCACTCCGAGCAGTGCCTCACTGAATATTCCTCCGCTCATCTTTGAGGTACCTTCCACTCTGTTGACGAATATGACAGGCACTTCCTTTATCTTGAATTCCAGTTTGTGGGCAGTGTATTTCATTTCAATCTGGAAGGCATATCCCTTGAAACGGATATTGTCCAGCTTGATGGTCTCCAGTACCTTCCTGCTGTAACAAACGAATCCGGCAGTCGTGTCGTGGATGTTGATGCCGGTCACGAACCGTACGTATTTAGATGCGAAGTAGGACATGAGTACTCTTCCCATTGGCCAGTTGACTACATTCACACCTGTGATGTATCTCGAACCGATTGCCATGTCGTTGCCTTCGTCGTGACAGGCCGAATAGAGTCGAGGCAGGTCCTTGGGGTCATGAGAGAAGTCTGCGTCCATCTCGAAGATGTACTCGTAGCCATGTTCCAGACACCATTTGAAGCCTGTGATGTAGGCCGTGCCCAGTCCCAGTTTGCCAGAACGTTCAATGATGAACAGCCTGTCTGCAAATTCGGTTTCCATCAGTCCCTTGACGATTGATGCGGTACCGTCAGGACTGCCATCGTCAATCACGAGAATATTAAACTCCTTTTCGAGCGAAAGGACAGCGCGGATTATCTTCTCGATGTTCTCCTTCTCGTTGTAGGTTGGTATGATTACTATACTGTCACACATATTCAGTAAATATAAGTCTGCAAAGATAATAAATTCTCACAACAAAAACAAAAAAAACACATTTTTAACAATAGAACACCCCTAAAGAGTTTCTATTTCCTTAAGGATGCTCAGAGCCTTTGCGACTGTAGTGACGTCCTTCACGAGGAGGGAGCGTTTTTCGCCGTCACGGAGTTTTGCCTGTCGTGAATGGGCTGTGAGATAGGTTATCACATTTCCGAATGCGGCTGAGATATAATAAGGGCTGTTGTGGTCGCTGATGAAATAGAGAATCATCTTGCCTTCCTTCATCGTTATCTTCTCGATTCCGAGTCGGCTGGCACTCCATTTCAGAAGCATGATGGATATGAGTTCCTCTCCTTCTACTGGGATAGGGCCGAAACGGTCGATGAGCCGTGCCTTGTATGTAGTGAGCTGATCTTCGTTTTCCAGAGAGTCGAGTTCACGATAGAGCGAGATCCTCTCTCCGCTTGTAGGTACGTAGTCGTCGTGGAAGAACGCAGGAAGGTCACTCTCGATAACCACATCGTCAACCCACGACTGTGCATTGATAGTTGAAGACTGTGGGCTGCTGTCTGGTGAACTTGTCGAGTTATCAATGTTGCTTCCTCCCATCATTTCTTCTGCCCTCAGTTCACTCATGGCTTCCTTGAGGACTTTCTGATAGGTTTCATATCCTAAGTCTGCGATGAATCCACTCTGTTCTGCTCCGAGCAGGTTGCCTGCTCCACGGATGTCGAGGTCCTGCATGGCAATCTGTAGTCCCATTCCCAGGTCGGAGAAGTTTTCGAGGGCCTTTAGCCTTCTTCTCGCGTCGTCGTTGAGCGCTGGGAGAGGCGGAGCAAGGAGGTAGCAGAAGGCCTTCTTGTTGCTTCGTCCCACTCGTCCTCTCATCTGGTGGAGGTCGGAAAGTCCGTAGTTCTGCGCTGAGTTGATGATGATGGTGTTGGCATTAGGGATGTCGATACCGTTCTCTACTATGGTGGTGGAGAGCATCACGTCGTAGTCGTAGTTCATGAAGTCGAACACCACTTCTTCGAGTTCTGACGGGTTCATCCTGCCATGACCAACACACACTCGTGCATCTGGTACACAGCGGTGAATCATATCCTCCAGTTCGCGAAGGTTGCTTATCTTGTTGTTGACAAAGAACACCTGTCCGTTCCTGCTCATCTCGAAGTTGATGGCTTCCCTGACGACCTCGTCTGAGAGTGTGTGAATCTCTGTCTGGATAGGGTAGCGGTTTGTAGGAGGGGTCTGGATGATACTCAGGTCTCTTGCTCCCATAAGCGAGAACTGGAGTGTGCGAGGTATAGGTGTGGCAGTCATTGTCAGGGTGTCGACATTTGTCTTCATCTGGCGGAGCTTTTCTTTTACTGCCACTCCGAATTTCTGTTCCTCGTCGATGATGAGAAGTCCGAGGTCTTTGAACTTTATTGATTTCCCTATCAGTTTCTGGGTTCCTATTATGATGTCGGTCTTTCCTGATGCGAGGTTTTCAAGTATTTCCTTCACTTGGGCGGCGGTACGGGCGCGGGTGAGGTAATCCACGGTTACAGGAAACTCCTTGAGTCGTTCACTGAATGTCTGGTAGTGTTGATAGGCGAGTACGGTAGTAGGTACGAGTACTGCCACCTGTTTCCCGTCTGTTGCAGCCTTGAAGGCAGCCCTGATGGCCACTTCTGTCTTTCCGAAACCTACATCACCGCAGACAAGGCGGTCCATAGGCTGGACCCTCTCCATGTCGGTCTTCACGTCCTGGGTGGCCTTGAACTGGTCCGGAGTGTCTTCGTACATGAAGGAACTTTCGAGTTCGTGCTGGAGGTATGAGTCAGGACTGTAGGCAAATCCTTCTTCCTTCTGTCTCTGGGCATAGAGTTTTATGAGATCGCGGGCAATGTCCTTGACTTTTGCCTTCACTCTTTCCTTCATTCGTTCCCAGGCTCCCGTTCCCAGTCGGCTGAGTTTTGGTGGCTCGCCATCCTTTCCCTTGTATTTCGACAACTTGTGCAGGGCGTGGATGGACACATATACGGTGTCCTCGTTCTGGTAGGTGATCATTATCATCTCCTGCACCGTTCCGTTGTTCGGAACCCTCACGAGTCCGCCGAACTTACCCACTCCATGATCGATGTGTACCACGTAGTCACCTATTTCGAACTGCTGTATCTCTTTCAATGTCAGTGCAACTTTTCCTCTTCTGGCCTTGTCGCTCTTGAGGTTGTACTTGTGGTAACGGTCGAATATCTGATGGTCGGTAAAATAGCAGACTTTCAGGTCGTGGTCGATGAACCCTGCGTGAATGGCCTTCTCGATGGCGGAGAAGTGTATGTCTGGGAAGATTTCCTTCAGTCGCTTCAGCTGTTTCGCATTGTCGGCGCAGAGGCTTATCTTGTAACCTTTTTCCAGGAGTCGTTCGAATTCCTCTTTCATCAGGTCGAAGTTCTTGTGGAACAGTGGCTGACGGGAGGTGTTGAACTGGATGAGTCGTTCTGGTTCCGTCCCCCTTTGCTTTGTAAGTGAAATCTGGCGGAACGAGTCGAAGTCCATCTCGGTCTTGTCCGTCACGAACTTCTTGTCCTTGAAGACAATCAGTGTGTCTGCCGGCAAGAAATTAAGGAACGGAATCTGCTCGGTTTCTGCAGTTGCCATCTCAGGCACGATAGATACTGAGTCCACTTTCTTGTCCGACAACTGTGTCTGGGTGTCGAAAGTGCGTATGCTGTCTACATCGTCGCCGAAGAAATCAATTCTGTACGGGTTCTCGCTACTGAAGGAGAAGATGTCGACGATACTTCCTCGTACAGCAAACTGACCTGGTTCATATACATAGTCCACCCTTACGAATCCCAGGTCGAAGAGGAATGCTTCGAGGTCTGAGGTATCATATGATTCGCCCACCTTGAGCGAGAGGGTATTGGCTGTGAGTTCTTTCTGCGATATGACAAGTTCCTTTACAGCCTCAGGATAGCTGACGATGTTGAGATTATTTACTCCGAGTGAAGCGAGGTTATTCAGTGCCACCAGCACATCGGTTCTCAGCACTTGGTTTGCGGCATCTTTCTCCGATGTCTTGATTGCCTGACGGAACGATGATGGGAAGAACAGCACGTTTTCTTCACTTGTCAGCTGGGTGAGGTCGTGATAGAAATATCCGGCTTCTTCCTCGTCATCAAAAATATATAATGTGGTATGAAGTGCGTGCTCGTTGTTGAGATGGGTGAATAAAAGTGCTGATGACGAGCCGTTAAGCCCGTCAACACATACATTCCCTTTCCCGCAGGCAAGGACTTGCGCAAGTTTTGTCGCTGCAGGGTGTTTCCCCAGCAACTTTATGGATTTATCAAATTGCACGCTTCGCTTCAGGTTATAGTCCTTTAACCTCTAACCTTTAATCTTTAATCTGTAGCTTTTAACCTCTTCTAACAGGAGGCTGGTTCGTATGCCCTTGCAAACATTCTCAGGAAGAATATTGAGTCGTTGCTTGCATGAAGCTCCGGCATATTACTAAAGTCGTTTGGTTGGTCCTTATGGAAACAATCGTGAGTAAAATTTGTCATAGGCAGCATTGATTTGTTTTAGTTTATTTTCTTAACGTAGGATTTGTGAAATTATTGTACAGACTGCTACGATTTTTCAAAAAACGCTAATCATAATAAAGGTGTCATGTAAATGGGGAGATATGTAATGCCGTCCTCTATCTTCATGTCAGATACGTGGATGACCGTTGGCGATGTGATATAATTGGCATATTCATTAATACATTTTTTCATAGGTACTAATGTGTAGTTCTTTCCAGACTTTGCCTCAATAGGGATGATGTTATGTCTACCAGTCACCTTGTCTTTCAATATAAGGAAGTCTATCTCCATTCTTTTCTCTGCCACATTTTTATCATAGTTGCTGAAAAAATATAACTTGTGACCAGCCGATGCAAGCATTTGCGCAATGACATTTTCAACAAACATACCTTCATTGCACTCTAGTTTGCCAAACAAAAGTTTATTATAGATGTCAGCTGATACAATGCTGTTCTCATCAAAAGCATGGCTGATAAGCAATCCTGTGTCATTCATATAGCACTTCAGGGTGGTACGTTCCTCATTCATCCTAAGACCAATGTTCGGCGCAGTAGTGTTATAACCAATGTTCACGACTCTGGCATCCTTTAACCAGAAGAAGGCCGAATCCCATTCCCGATATTTAGCACCTGGCCGTAGGGCTGATAATCTGAACTTCTTCTCGTGCTTAAATAGTTGAGACGGAATTTCGTCGTAGATCGTGACAACCTTGTCTGCTTGTTCACCAGCATAGTTGAATATGTCATTGCGATAGATAGCTAGTATATCTCGCTTTCGTTGGTCTACAACGTCAAAGTCGTGAGTGTCAACATATGCTTGTACTGCTTGTGGCATACCTCCTATTATCATATACAAGCGAAAGGCATTCAGTGCCTTCCTATGGAAATCCTGCCCCATAGGGCACTTGTTTTTATAGTTCATGCGAATGAAGTCCATCAGCATCTCATTTCCTGTTGCCCAGAGAAATTCCTCGAAATCCATCGGATACATCTGAATGGAGCGCTCTTCGCTTGGAATGACAATACCCGAAGAGTTCTTTTTTATGCTTATAAGTGAGCCAGTTTCTATATAGTCAAAGCGCCCGTCAGCCACGAGGAACTTGATGGCAGCACGGGCTCTTGGACAGAGTTGGACCTCGTCAAATATGATAAGCGACTTCCTGTGATAAAGTTTCGTCTTGTAGTGTTGGCTTAGGTATAGAAACAAAGTATCAAGGTCTTCTAAGTATAGGTCAAACCATGATTGAACCATTTGTGGAGCCTTGTTGAAGTCAATGAGAATATATGTTTCATACTCATTTTTGGCGAATTCCTCTACGATGTAACTTTTGCCAATACGTCGGGCTCCTTCAACAAGCAATGCCACTGATCCCTTACGTTCGTTTTTCCATTTTAATAAGTCGTTGTAAATCTTTCGCTTCATATATACCTATTTGTTATTATACACTTTTCCTTGGCTTTTCAGGAAAGAGATTATACACTTTTCCTAGATTTTGTGGGAGGGTTATCGTACACCTTTCCTAGATTTTATGGTGCAAAAAGTACAAATATAATTTCATATAACTTAACTTTCGGGAGTTTGCATGTATTTGATTTTAACATTAATCAAACATTAATCTGAACATTAATCAGACATTAATATTTTTATTAAAGACCGATTACTATTCGTTGTACAATCGAATACTATGAGTATTATATGTCTGATTAATGTCTTCATTAATGTCTGATTAATGTTTAAAAACATCCGAAACTTTAGTCATATAAAAAAAGAAAATATGTATTTTTTTTGTTTTTCTTAACTTATCTTATCAAATTTTTTGTAATTTTGCACCGTCTAAAATTTATAGATTATGGGAAAAGATTTGTTTTTTAGTTTATTGTGCGTACTTTTTGTTCTGACTGCGCAGTCGGTTTCCGCACAGGAGAAGATTCACGTAGATGCTGGTGACATGAGATTCACTCTCGAAGGTTATGGCCAGGCAAACTACAATGTTACTGATGCAGATGGTGAGAAGACGGATGGATTCGAGTTGTCTCGTTTCATGTTGATGACAACTGCCGACCTGACACCGAAACTCAAGATGTACCTTATGCTTGACGTTGCATCAAAGACTTCTGACAAGGTACTTCATGAGTATTGGGGACAGTACAAGGTATGTGATGAACTGAGTATCAAGTTCGGTCAGTACAAGACGGACTTCTCTATGGAAAATCCTATGTCTCCTACTGCAGTTGGTAACATATATTTCCATGATGGTGTGGCATATATGGCTGGAATGGCAGGTGATCCTGTTTACGGAAATTATGCAGGTCGTGACATGGGACTCACCCTTTCTGGTAGCGCCTTACCTGCTGCTGATGGTCATAAGTACCTGTCTTATTCCGCAGGACTCTTCAATGGTAGCGGTATGAACAAATCCGACAACAACACTCAGAAGGACTTGGTTCTCAAGCTTGGTTTCAACCCTGTGAATAACTTCACGCTTGCTGCATCAGCTTATCTCGGTACTGGTTTCGCTATTGCAAATGACCCTTACGGCCAGTTCCTGTCAGGACAGAACTACAAGCGTCAGAGGGTATCTCTGGGATTTGAGGCAAAGACTGCTCCTCTCTATCTCCGCAGTGAATATATACGTGGCTGGAACGAAGGAACTCCTTCACAGACTGCCTATGGTGAGGCATGGCTTCATGTATTGCCAAAGCAACGAGTTGACGTGATTCTTGACTATGAATACTTTGACAGGAACATCCATCTCTTCGATGCCACAAGGAATTATATGGCAGGACTTCAGTGGTGGTTCCACAAGCAGTGTCGTATTTCCTCACTTTTCCAGTACAAGGACCCTGCAACAGGTGGCCACACAAGCCGCTGGGTCACTCAGCTCCAGCTGAGGTTTTAATTGTTAACTGTTAACTTTTAAAGCATCTCCTTTCTCGTTGAATCCGGTCATCCTCACCTTCACTATCTGATTGTCAAGGTGGGGATGATTTTCCATCTCTATACGGATATAGTTATCTGTGAATCCGTTCATTGGCTTGGCCTTGCTGCTTGTGTGCTCCATGAGGGCAAGCCGTTCCGTTCCGATGAACCGTGCATAGAAATCATGTAGCTTCTGTTCTGAGAGGGCGATGAGTCGTTGGCTCCTCTCGTGCTTCACTTGTGGACTTACCTTGTAAGGTATCTCGAGGGCTTTGGTATTAGGACGTTCAGAGTAGCTGAAGACGTGCAGCTGACTGATGTCAAGTCCTTCGATGAACTTATATGCCTGCTCGAAATATTCGTCGGTCTCGCCTCTCATTCCCACAATAGTATCCACTCCGATAAAGCAGTCGGGCATCACCTTCTTTATTTTCTCTATCTTCTGACGGAAGAAGTCGGTGGTGTAACGTCTGTGCATCAGTTTCAGCACTTCGTCTGAACCACATTGAAGTGGAATATGGAAATGTGGCATGAATGCCCTGCTGCTGGCGCAGAAATCGATGATGTCGTCAGTCAGCAGGTTGGGCTCGATACTTGAAATCCTGTATCGTTCTATTCCTTCCACTTTGTCTAAGGCCTTTATGAGGTCGAAGAAGTTCTCGCCTGTCGACCGTCCGAAATCACCTGTATTCACTCCAGTGATGACAATTTCCTTTCCTCCCTCGTCGGCTACGCGTTGTGCCTGTTCCACTATGGAAGCTATCGATCCGTTACGGCTTCGTCCTCTGGCAAGTGGGACAGTACAATAGGTGCAGAAATAATTGCATCCATCCTGTACTTTCAGGAAATATCTTGTCCTGTCTCCTCGTGAACATGCGGGGAAGAATCCGGCAGCTTTTGGTGTGGAATCACCCTCTCTGTCATCCGTGCCTTCCAGTTTCTCACAGATTTTCTCTATGAGTTCACTCTTCCTCTCGGCACCTACGACGAGGTCCACTCCCTCGATGTCCCCGATGACCTGTGGCTTCAGCTGGGCATAGCATCCCGTCACGGCGATGAATGCACCGGGATGGGCTTTCACTACCTTGTGAATCATTTGCCTGTCCTTGCTGTCTGCCACTTCCGTCACGGTACAGGTGTTGATGATGCAGATGTCGGCGGGTTCGCCCTTTGCCGCAGTCTCCACCCCCAGTTCCTTCAGCAGAAGTCCGAGGGTTGAGGTCTCCGCAAAGTTCAGCTTGCACCCCAGCGTGTAGTAAGCAGCCTTCTTTCCCTTCAGTATATTACTCTTCACGTTTCTCAGCAAGGTCTTTCCTTTGGAAGATGGAATACGTCCTGTACTTCTTTCATTGCCTCGTCGGTCATGCCCTCTGGTTCGAATCCCATGCTCTTCGCACACATATAGATATTTGCGGCCTTGTTGAGCACGTCTACCTGATCGAAGGCATCCATGATGTCGAGTCCTACGGCACAGACTCCGTGTTTCTCCCACATCACGACGTCGAATTTCTTTATCTGCTCCAGTGTGGCATCAGCGAGTCTTACGCTTCCTGGCAGTTCGTAAGGCACTATTCCCAGTCCGAGCGGAGCAAAGGCCAGCGTTTCTGGAATCATGCTCCAGAGAGTTCTCGTCATCACTCCTGGTTCAAGGAACTTCCTGTTGTGGCTCATGGCCACGAGTTCGATAGGGTGGGTGTGGAGCGTGGCCTTGTATTTGCTCCCTGTCTCTATCAGGTAATTCTGCATTGCCAGGTGCGACGGCAGTTCGCTGGTTGGCAGGACTGGCTCGTCTGCAATGATTTCATAACTCTTGCAGTCGTCACATATCCTGATGATGGCACCGTTTTTCATCGGCCATCTTGCAAGGTCTCTCATTCTCTTGCCAGTACCTTTGGCATAGAAATAAGTGCCTTTCAGATGTGGAAGTACCTTGCCTATTTCCTTTACTGGTGCAATGGCTTTCATGCCGCGTATCTCGTCGTCCACGAACTCGGTGATGTTCACCGTGATGTTTCCGCCGTTCCTCTCTGCCCAGCCTTTCTCCCAGAGGTAGCCAGTAACCTCAGCCACCTCGTCTATCACAGCCTTCAACTCAGGCCTGCTTTCTAATATCATAATATTCACTCTTTAATTTTCGTAGCTGTCCTTCTTTAACCAGATAATTGTTAACTTATAACTCATTGTTAACTGTTAACTGATAACTGATAACTACACCATCAACTCTCCTCC
This sequence comes from uncultured Prevotellaceae bacterium, assembly GCA_937902455.1. Taxonomy (GTDB): domain Bacteria; phylum Bacteroidota; class Bacteroidia; order Bacteroidales; family Bacteroidaceae; genus Colivivens. The sequence goes on from CALELI010000074.1 coordinate 19,895, forward strand.
CCATATCTTTCTTTTGTTATCTGCTCAAGCGACTTGCCGCGTGTGTCAGGACAACCGATAACTCCGATTATCAACGACAGGAGCAAGAGCGCAATCATACAGTAGGCAGCGATGGTGAATCCTTCGCCGTTCTCACCGTATATATATGTGAACACCAGTCCCCATACAGCCGACAGACCTCTTACGATGAAGAACATCAGACCCTGTGCACCTGCGCGGAACTTTGCAGGGAAGAGTTCAGAACCCCATAGTGCATAGAATATCTGTACTGATGCACCTCCGTTCACACCCCAGAGGATGACGAATGCCCAAAGAGTTGTCTGGTCGTTCACTCCGATGGTGACTACGAGCAACCATGTACACAGGGCTGCCAGCAGACCGAAGATGTAGACGAGCTTGTGGTTTATCTTGTCGATGAAGTGTGCAAGTCCGAAGGTGATGACCACTACTGTAGCCCACTGTATGCAGTTCATCCAGTTCGACTGTTCGTTGCTCACACCTCCTGCTGTCTCGCAGATATGAGGCGAGAAGAATCCCATGACGGATGCCACGAGGTTCCATGTGAGATATATAGTTGCGAGGAATGCTACTGTCTTCACTGCCACCTTGTTGGAGAACAGCACCTTGAAGGAATGGATGAGTCCGTTGTCTTCGCCCTTTGCCTTCTCGTTCTCTTTGCTTGTCTTCCACTCAGCACTCTCCTCGAGGCCTCTCTGGAGGTTCCATGCTATGAATGCAACCACGAAGAGGGAGAAGAACACAATCCTCGAACTGAACACGTTCACTGCCTGTTCGCTCAGATTCTCACCGCCGATGGCGTGACCGAGACTGGTGACCCAGTCAAAGAGGTAGCCTCCAGGGGCGAAGAGCATTCCGAGAAGGAGGATGATCATCGGTCCGAATCCCCACGACATCTGTGAGATACAGATATTCCTGCCTCGGTTGTTGATTTCAGAACTCTCTGAGATGTATGTCCACGATGCAGGAACACCGATTCCTACGGATATACCTGTGATGAGGAATCCCGTCAGCAACATAGGGAAGTTGACTGAGAGCATCACCAGCACCACTCCGAGCATGTAAACGAGCAGGTTGTAGGTATAGATGAATTTCCTTCCGAACTTGTCGGCGAGGAATCCGCCTATGATGGCACCGATGGCAGCACCCAGACAGTTTGCACTGATGAAGTTCAGCCATCCGAGATGTATCTCCGTCAGGTCGAGATATTCTTTCCATAATGTGAGTCCACTTGCTCCGGCCACGATGGCGCCGGCATCAAGATAATTGGTGAGAGACACGGCTATGGTGCTCTTCAGACTTCCGTTATTTGCCATAGTATTCTTTGTTTAGCGCAGATTTGTCACTTTCTCGTAATTCTCTATCTCCTTGATGAACTCGTTGCCTACAGGTACGTTGTTTCTCAGGCAGAATTCGTCGTAGACGGCATTCCAAGGCATTGCCTTTCCTTCTTCCAGTTTTGCGAGAACCTGGAACGTCTTGCCTTCCACCTCGTCCTTGCTGATTTCGGCAGATGGCTCGAGCAGAGCCTTGAGCATACATTTCTGTGCTGCACGCGAACCGATGACATAGGCGCCGATTCTGTTGATGCTGCCGTCGAAATAGTCAAGTCCGTAGTGTACTCTGTCGAGTGCTCCGGCTCTTACTATCTCTGAGAAGAGTTCCTGTGTTGGGTCGTCCATGATGGTTACATGGTCGGAATCCCATCTTACTGGACGGCTTACGTGCAGCATCAGTTCAGGTACGAACTGCAGTACCGCACTCACCTTGTCGGCAGGGCTCTCGGTAGGGTGGTAGTGACCTGTGTCGATAGTGAGAATCTTGTTGTTCTTTGCAGCGTATGCTGTGTAGAAGTCATGGCTTCCTACGGTGAAACTCTCGAGTCCGATTCCGAATACCTTTCCTTCTATGCAGTCCTTCATCATCGGCATGTCCTGCTCGAAGATTTCGTCGAGACTTTCCTTGAGGAGCTTTCTGTAGAGGTAGTGGTTGACGCTTACGTCCTTGCAGCCGTCGTGGACCCAGATGTTCATGATACAAGGATCACCCTGAGCCTCGCCCATCTTGTTGGCTATCTCACGGCAGCGCTTTGTATGTTCTATCCAGAAGTCCCTGATGCCCTTGTCGGGATTGGCAAGACTGAGGTTTCCGCTCTTTGGGTGAGAGAAACTGGTGGAGTTGAAGTCCAGCTTTGTATCATTCTCTTTTCCCCAGTCAATCCAGCTCTGGAAATATTCAGGAGTCACTTCGTCCCTGTCGACTACCTTGCCCTTGAAGTCTCCGTAGATTTCGTGGAGGTTGAGTCGGTGAGTACCTGGAATAAGGCTCTTTGCCTTCAGGATGTCACTTCTCAGTTCGTCGATGTTGCGGGCCTTGCCCGGATAGTTTCCTGTACTCTGGATACCGCCACTCAGGGCGCCGGCCTGTACCTCGAATCCTGCCACGTCGTCAGCCTGCCAGCAATGCATGCTGAGGTGGAAATTCTGCAACTGACTGATTACTTTCTCTGTGTCGATGCCTATCTCGGCATAGCGCTCCTTGGCTACCTCATAGGCCTTTCTGATAAGTTCTTCTTTCATAATAATAGATATTTTGTTCTGTTCTCTAATCTCTCAACTCTCAACTCTCAACCAACTCCCCTACCATCTTTCTCATTTCCCACACGTCCTTCACCAGTCCTGCTGCCTTTGCCTGCATCATGATGTTTCCGATTGCCGTACATTCTGCAGGACCAGCTATCACCTTCACTCCGAGAGCCTCTTCGGTCATCTTGTTGAGGAATTTGTTCGCACTTCCTCCGCCAATGATATGGAGGGTGTCAATCTCGAACGGTGCCAGTTCCTTCAGCCATTCGAATACTTCTTTATATCTTGCCACCAGCGAATCGAAGATGCACCGGCATACTTCTGCATATCCCTGAGGTACGTATTGTCCTGTTTCCCTGCAATAGTCCTGTATGGTCTCTACCATCTTCTCAGGATTGGCGAACCGAGGGTCGTCGGGATTGATGAGGCTTCGTCCTGCCGGCTGCTTCATAGCTTCTGCCTGCAGTTCTGCGTGGACGGTAGGGGCATCGGTCCATTCCTTACGGCAACGCTCGTAGATCCACATCCCACAGATGTTCTTCAGGAATCTCGTCGTGCCTTCTATTCCACCCTCGTTGGTGAAGTTCTTGTCGTAGCTCTCCTTGCTGATGATGGCGTCCTTCACTTCAATTCCCATCAGGCTCCATGTCCCGCTGCTCAGGTAGGCGAAATGTTCGTCTTTGGCTGGTACGGCTGCCACAGCCGATCCTGTGTCGTGACCTGCAACAGCCACTACATTCACTGCTCCAAGTCCTGTAAGCCTCTGGGCCTGCTGAGTCAGTACACCCACTTTCTCGCCTGGCTGAACGTAACGTCCGAACTGGCTTTCCTTCAGTCCCAGGATGTCGAGGAGGTCCTTGTCTATCTTCTTCGTCCGAGGATCGAGCATCTGACTGGTAGAGAGGATGGTGTATTCGCATACTGCCTCTCCTGTGAGCATGTAGGTCAGTGCATCGGGAACGAAGAGTATCTTGTCGGCATTAGCCAGGGCACTGTCGCCTATCTTCTTCTGGGCATAGAGCTGGAAGAGGGAGTTGAAGTTCATGAACTGGATTCCTGTCTTCTCGTACACCTTCTCCTTTGGCATCTCCTTGAAGAACTCGTCCATGATTCCGTCGGTGTAAGGGTCGCGGTAGCAGTAAGGATTCCTCAAGGGCAGTCCGTCCTTGCCGAAGCAGACGAAATCCACTCCCCAGGTGTCGATGCCGATGCTCTCTATTTCCAGTCCTTCGTCGCCACAGACTTTCAGACCTTTTATTATCTCGTTGTAGAGGTGGAAGATGTCCCAGAAGCAATGTCCTCCCACCTCGATGATGGGATTTGCGAACCTTGTCAGTTCTCTCTGCTCCAGTTTGCCATCCTTTATGCTTCCCAGGATCGTCCTTCCGCTGGTAGCACCCAGGTCCACTGCAAAGAAGTTCTTTTGACTCATAATTGCAATAGGTTTTTGATTTGTCTTGCAAATATACTAAAAAGAAATCAAATATACGAAACTTTACGGAAATTTAATTATTTTATGAACAGCAGTTCCCTGTATTTCACCAGCGTCCACAACTGGTCGTCGACGACCATCTCGAGGGCGTCGGCATGCTGGCGGATTTCCTCCATGAGCGGCACCACGTTGTCGTGGAAGGCGATAGCTCTGGCTCTCTGGTCCTGGAGCGCATAGGCTTCGCCCCTCAGTCGGCTCATCTTCTCCACCTCGGCAAGGATGCAACTTATGTGCTCGCCGATTCGTCGGATGAGCACCTTGTCCTCGTACGAGAGGGCATCCGCCTCGTCCTTCCCGAACACCTCCCGTGTCTTCATCACGTTCTCGAGCAGGGTCGACTGGTAACGTTTTGCCGGCGGCAGTACGTGGTTGATGACGAGGTCGCCGAGCACTCTGGATTCTATCTGCAGTTTCATGGAGTAGTTCTCCCATTTCACGTCGCAGCGTGATATCAGCTCGTTCTTCGTCAGCACTCCCGTGTTGTGGAACATGTTGACGGTATGTTCGGTGAGGTAGTTGTCGATGATGACCGGCACACTGGTCTCGCAGTCAAGTCCACGCTTCTCTGCCTCTGCCTTCCATTCGTCGCTGTAGCCGTTTCCGTCGAAACGCACGGCATGACATTCGCTGATACATTTCTTGATGACGGCAAACAAGGCCCTTTCTTTCGGCTCGCCTTCGTCTATGAGGGCATCCACTTCCATGCGGAAGAGGTTGAGTTGCTGTGCCACAGCTGCGTTCAGTGCCAGCATGGCAGCTCCGCAGTTGGCCGAGGAACCCACGGCACGGAACTCGAACCTGTTTCCAGTGAAGGCAAACGGCGAGGTCCTGTTCCTGTCTGTGTTGTCGAGGAGGATTTCCGGGATGTTGCCCACACCCAGTTTCATCTCCTTCTTGGCGTTGATGACTATACCTTTGTCTACCGATGCGTTTTCTATGAGGTCGAGTGCGTCGTTGAGTTGCTTGCCCAGGAACACGGATATGATGGCTGGTGGTGCCTCGCTGGCTCCCAGACGGTGAGCGTTGGTGGCCGACGAGATGGAGGCTTTCAGCAATCCGTTGTTGTCCTGCACGGCTTTCAGCACGTTCACGAGGAAGGTGACGAACTGCAGGTTGGTGTACGGGTTCTTTCCCGGAGCAAGCAGGTTGGTGCCTGTGTTCGTGCCGATTGACCAGTTGCAGTGTTTTCCCGAGCCGTTCACTCCTCCGAATGGCTTCTCGTGGAGGAGGACCCTGAAGTGGTGACGGTGTGCTATTTTCTCCATCAGCGACATTATCAGCTGGTTGTGGTCGCTGCTCAGGTTGGCTTCTTCGTAGATTGGTGCCAGTTCGAACTGGTTGGGTGCAGCCTCGTTGTGACGTGTCTTCACAGGTATTCCGAGTCGGAGCGCCTCTACTTCCAGTTCGGTCATGAACTGCAGCACTCTCTCCGGGATGGTCCCGAGATAATGGTCTTCGAGTTGCTGGCTCTTCGATGCGGAATGTCCCATGAGGGTCCTTCCTGTCATCAGCAGGTCGGGACGTGCCTCGTAGAGGGCTTCGTCTACGAGGAAGTACTCCTGTTCCCAGCCGAGATAGGTGATCACTCTTTTCACGTTCCTGTCGAAGTAGTTGCACACACCCGTTGCGGCCTTGTCGAGTGCTGCTATGGAACGGAGTAGCGGGGTCTTGTAGTCAAGTGCTTCTCCTGTATAGGCAACGAAGATGGTAGGGATGCACAGGTGGTCGCCTATCACGAATGCCGGCGAAGATGGGTCCCATGCCGAGTAGCCTCGTGCCTCGAAGGTGTTCCTGATTCCTCCGTTCGGGAAACTGCTCGCGTCTGGTTCCTGCTGGTAGAGTACTGTGCCTGAGAACTCTTCCATCACGTTGCCGTCCTGAGCGATACCGATGAATCCGTCGTGCTTCTCTGCCGTCCTTCCTGTCAGTGGCTGGAACCAGTGGGTGTAGTGCGTGGCACCTTGTTCCATAGCCCATTTCTTCATGCCTACGGCCACACAGTCGGCGATGTCTCTGCTGAGTGGCTTGTCGTTGTCGATCACGTCGAACAGCTGTGCCAGTATTGGTCCGGCTATATAGTCAGCCATTCTCTTCCTGGTGAATACCTTCTCCCCGAAGAAGTCCTCCACATGCACACTCGGCACATCCACCCCCACAGGCTCATGCCCCCATGCTTTCTCCAAAACCCTGAAACGAATATTATCCATATCTTGTGTTGTTTTTGTTTTAGAAATTCTTCTATTTAGAAATTTCTTACTTAACTTTCGGAAGTTTGCATGTATTTGATTTTAACATTAATCAAACATTAATCTGAACATTAATCAGACATTAATATTTTTATTAAAGACCGATTACTATTCGTTGTACAATCGAATACTATGAGTATTATATGTCTGATTAATGTCTTCATTAATGTCTGATTAATGTTTAAAAACATCCGAAACTTTAATTTTTCATTATTCATTTTTCATTATTCATTTTTTATTACTACCTTTGTAAGCGAATATATGGAACGGAAATATTATAACCAGTTAGTAGAGATTCTCTTGCTCAAGCCGAAAGGCCTGAAACTGTCTGCCATTGCAGCATATCTCTACAATGTCAATTCAGGCCTGTGGGTTGAAGAGGGTCTTTATGAGCGTATCTACTGGCAGACCAAGCGCTATCTCTACAGAGAGAGCAAGAAGAGAGGTTCCATATTCAAGAGCGTTAACGGCAAATGGGGATATTACGCCATCAAGCCTCACTACGCAAGACAACTCAGAATTCAATTCAAGGAGAATCATTGATGGAGAAAATAGCCAGTTTCACTATTGACCATACCCGACTTCAGCGAGGCGTCTATGTCTCACGAAAGGACAAGGTTGGTGATAATGTCGTCACGACATTCGACATACGAATGAAAGTGCCTAATCAGGAGCCCGTACTTACCAACGAGGCCATCCACACCATAGAACACCTCGCAGCAACATTCCTCAGGAACCATAACGACTGGAAAGAAAAGATTGTCTACTGGGGACCTATGGGGTGTCTGACAGGAAACTATCTTATCGTCAGCGGCGACTATTCTGCCGAGGACATCCTTCCACTCATGCGGGAGACCTTCTCGTTCATTGCAGACTACGAAGGCGAGATTCCGGGAGCCACTCCAAGGGAGTGCGGAAACTACAAGATGCAGTCGCTCGATGCGGCTAAGGCTGAAAGCAGGAAATACCTAAACGAAGTTCTGAATGAAGACTGTCCGACTGTGTACCTGTAATTCCAACTACGAAGCCGAACTACTGAAGGACGCCCTGGACAAGGAAGGGATTGAGTGCATCCTGGGCAACCAGAACATGAGTGCGCTGTTCGGACCTATGATTGCAGCCTTTTCGGGAGTAGATGTATTTGTGTTTGAGGATGACGGCGAACGAGCCGTAGAGATCTACAAGAAATGTTTGAACTGACATCAGAATATAAGCCGACGGGCGACCAGCCCGAAGCAATAGCACAACTTACAGCCGGAGTCAAGGAAGGACTTCCGGCTCAAGTGTTATTAGGAGTGACCGGATCGGGAAAGACGTTCACGATTGCCAATGTCATCAACAACATCGGACGCCCTACCCTCATCCTCAGCCACAACAAGACACTTGCACACCAGCTCTACACGGAGATGAAACATTTCTTCCCGAACAACTCCGTAGAGTATTATGTCAGTTACTACGATTACTACCAGCCGGAGGCCTACCTGCCATCAACCGACACTTACATCGAGAAAGACCTTGCCATCAACGAGGAAGTAGACCGTCTGCGTCTCTCTGCCGTGTCGGCATTGCTCTCAGGAAGGAAGGACGTGATAGTAGTGTCGTCCGTCTCATGCATCTACGGCATGGGGTCGCCAATGGATTTCGGCAACAACGTCATTCCGATTTCCACAGGCAGTCAGATGGACATCAACACACTGCTCCGGAAACTCGTCGACTGTCTTTATGTCCGCAACGACATAGAGCTTACCCGCGGCCATTTCCGGGTAAAGGGTGATTCCGTAGACATCTACCTTGCCTACGACGAGAAGATTCTCCGTGTGAACTACGGCTGGGACGAGATAGAGAGCATCGAGGAAGTAGACCCAGAGACCAGTACCGTCATCTGCCGTCTTGACGACTACAAGATATACCCCGCCAACCTCTTCATGACCTCAAAGGACAGGGTCGACCAGGCAGTCAGGATGATTCAGGATGACCTGATGGACAGAATCCATTTCTATGAAGACATTGGCGACATACCAAAGCGCAACCTCATCGAGACCCGTGTCAACAACGACCTCGAGATGATAAAGGAACTGGGACACTGCTCTGGCATAGAGAACTATTCGCGCTATTTCGACGGAAGGCAAGCCGGAGAACGGCCATACTGTCTGCTCGACTTCTTTCCTGATGATTTCCTCCTGGTAATCGATGAGAGCCACGAGTCCATTCCTCAGATCCGTGCAATGTACGGAGGTGACAGAAAACGAAAGGAGACTCTCGTTGAATACGCATATCGTCTTCCTGCCGCCCTCGACAACCGTCCGCTCACCTTCGACGAATTCGAGGAACTGACCCCACAGACCATCTATGTCAGTGCCACTCCTGCCAACTACGAACTGGAGAAGAGCGAAGGCGTGATAGCCGAGCAACTCATACGCCCTACCGGATTGCTCGACCCGGAAATAGAGATCCGTCCTACGATGAACCAGGTAGACGACCTGCTCGAAGAGATTCAGGTCAGGGCTGAAAAAGATGAGAGGGTGCTCGTCACTACCCTCACGAAACGCATGGCAGAAGAGATGGCAGAATATCTCCTCAACGCAGGAGTGAGATGTACATACATCCACAGCGACATCGATACCTTCGAGCGAGTGGACATCCTCGACAAGCTTCGCAGAGGCGAATACGATGTCATCGTCGGAGTCAATCTCCTGAGAGAGGGGCTCGACCTGCCGGAAGTATCACTTGTTGCCATCCTCGATGCTGACAAGGAAGGGTTCCTGCGCAGTCACAGGGCACTCACACAGACTATCGGACGTGCCGCACGAAACGTTAACGGAAAGGCCATTCTCTACGCCGACAGAATTACCGACAGCATGAGAAAGACCATCGACGAGACGGAGCGCCGCAGAACCAAGCAGCTGAAATACAACGAGGAGCACGGCATCACTCCTACCCAGATACAGAAAGCACAGAAGGCCATACAGGTCAACATGCCGGTTGACTACGCCAAGGGAGTCTATTACGACGAGATTGCCAGTCAGGTTGCCGAGGACGATCCTATCTGCCAGAAAATGGACGAGAGCCAGATTCGCAAGGCCATCGAGCACTCACGCAGTCTCATGCTCAAGGCTGCCGAAAAGATGGACTTCGTCATTGCCGCCCAGTACCGCGACGAGATGCTCAGATACGTCGAGATGCTCAATTCGGAAGAAAAATAATTCATTTTTCATTGTTCATTTTTCATTATTCATTTTTCATTGTTCATTTAATGACATACCCAGACAACTACGAAATAAAAATAGGATTCGATTCCGTACGCCGGATGCTGAAAGGCTACTGCCTCTCCTCTCTTGGAGAAGGACGGGTCGACGGCATGGAATTTTCCAGACACTTCAAGTCTGTACAGACCCAGCTCCTGCAGACCAGCGAGTTCGTGAAGATCCTGCAGGAAGAGGATTTCCCTGCCGACAATTTCTTCGACGTGAGAGATGTTCTCAAGCATATCCGTATCGAGAACACATGGCTGGATGCTGACCGCCTTTTCGAACTGCAACGCTCTCTCGACGCCATCGACAAGATTGTTGCCTTCTTCCGGAAATCGGAACTGTCGCCCAACCTCACCATCCTGGCACAGGATGTTCCCGTCTACCCGCACATCGTAAAACGAATATCACAGATTCTCGACAAGTACGGAAACATCAAGGACACAGCCTCACCGGAACTCCACGACATCCGACGCGCAATCACCAACACCACGAACGGCATATCACACCTTCTCCGTTCCATACTCTCTCAGGCAAAGACGGAAGGACTGGTGGAGAAGGACGCCTCCCCTACGATGCGCGACGGACGACTCGTAATCCCGGTTGCTCCTGCAATGAAACGGAAACTGAACGGCATTGTCCACGATGAGTCAGATACAGGTCGTACCGTGTACATCGAGCCGGCAGAAGTGGTTGAAGCCAACAACAAGATCCGTGAACTCGAGGCAGAGGAACGCCGTGAGATAATACGCATCCTCATGGAATTTGCCGACACCATTCGTCCTGAACTCAAGCCAATAGCCGAGTCATACGAATTTCTTGCCGATATCGACTTCATCCGGGCAAAGGCACGATTCGCAATCGACACCGGTAGCATCATGCCTCGTTTTGAGAACAAGCAGATAGTCGACTGGAGCATGGCCGTCCACCCTATCCTGCGCATGTCACTTGCCAAGACGAACAGGAAAGTCGTTCCTCTCGACATTCTTCTTCACGGTCGCCAGCGCATACTTCTCATATCTGGTCCTAATGCAGGAGGCAAGTCAGTGTGTCTGAAGACCGTAGGACTACTGCAGTATATGCTTCAATGCGGACTTCTCGTGCCAATGGCGGAGAGCAGCGTATGTGGCATGTTCGAAAACATATTCATCGACATAGGCGACGAGCAGAGTCTCGAAAACGACCTCTCGACATATTCCTCCCACCTTCTCAACATGAAGAACATGATGAAATGGGCAA
>CALELI010000075.1 GCA_937902455.1 uncultured Prevotellaceae bacterium
TGTATAGTTGGAAATTCCAAAAACCAACATTTGAATAAGCTCGCCAGTTCTGGTAAATCCTGAATAATTTTCGACGAACCGAGAGTAGAGATAAGTTTACTTAAAAGCGATTAGACGATTAATGATAGCAAGGGCAGTCGAACGGCTGCCTTCGTTGTGAAACGCGGAGCCAATTTTGTTTGTTTTGTTTGTTTGTTTTGTTTGTTTTTCGAATTTTTCCTATCTTTGCAGCATAATCATCTAAACTGAAGCAATATGTTAGCAACAACAGCAGTATCAAGCAACGTAAAACTTATGAGACTGGCAGCTCTGTTCATTATCCTTCTTTCGTGCCTTTCTGTGCGAGCCAGCAAGGTGGTTACGGATTCCGTCAGGAGTGACATACTCAAGACTAACATCAGGTGCAATGTGTATCTGCCGGACGGATTCGGGGATACGGAGGAGAAATACCCAGTAGTATATCTGCTGCATGGTTTCGGCCAGGATTACAAGGACTGGTGTGACGGGGGGCAGATGCAGACCCTTGTCGACGAGCTGATGGATTCGGGCGAGGCTTGCAGGATGGTCATTGTCATGCCTAACGCTGGCAGTCGTGACACTGACAACTCATGGAACGGCTACATGAATATGCCTGGGTGGAACTATGAGGATTTCTTCTTCAGGGAACTTGTCCCTCAGATTGAGGGTAAGTACAGGGTGGTCGGCGACAAGGCGCACCGTGCCGTCATGGGGCTCTCGATGGGTGGTGGCGGCTGCACCATCTATTGCCAGCGTCATCCCGAGATGTTCTCGGCTTGCTATGCGATGAGTGGCTGGATAGATTTCAGCGGCAAGAGCAACTACCCGAAGGACAGCAAGCCGTACTTCACGCAGGAGTCGATGCGTGAATACTCTGCCATCAGTTTCGTCAGGAATGCTGACGAGGAAACGCTCGGCAGGCTCCGCACGGTGAAGTGGTTCTTCGACTGTGGCGACGATGACTTCCTCCTGGATCTCAACGTGCAGATATACCAGTTGATGCGCGACAAGAAGGTGAAGGCCGAGTTGCGTGTGCGTAATGGCATTCATAACTGGGAGTACTGGCATCAGGCTCTCCGCATAGCTCTGCCGTTTGCTTCAAGAAGCTTTGGTAATTCATAATTCATAATTCCGAGCTTGCTCGCCTGAACGGCCGTAGCGCCTGAAGAATGTCTGATTAATGTTTAAAAACATCCGAAACTTTAATTATGAATTATTAAAATGGTGTCTTGTGGTATATGCTGTCGCCGTTGACTGGCTCTCCCATTGAGGAGGCTTCGTTGCCGTTTTCATCAAGCCTGAACACCATGTATCTTGGATTTTTCTTCGTGTAGGGCTGCCATGCCTTCCCGGGGTTGCCTGTCTTGGCAAAGTTCGTCCAGGCTGTCAGCATCGTCTCCGAGAGGTCTATGTCGCCCTTGGTCCAGGGGCGCCAGCTGTGCCTCAATGACTTGAACACGTACCAGAGGTCTGCCGAATGGAAGGCTCCCTCGAGTTCTCCGTGATGTTCGTCGGTAGGCAGCGGGCGTGCAAATTCGTAGGCATACACCACATCGCCGCATTCCTCCCTGTTGAGGCAGAAGTCATCAATGGCGTTCCGCATGTCCTTCAGATAGTCGTGCATGGTGTAGCCAATCATGTAGGTGACGTGGTGCAGGCTGTCTTTCATTGCTGCATCATTGAAGCTGCGTACTGACACGTAGTTATCGAGTATTGGCCGGGAGGTGATGCCTTGCTCATATCCAAAGCGTCCAACTACCGAACTTCCTTCCACCATGTTGCGGATGGTGCTGAGTGAATGTATCACCTCTGTGGATGCGGCCCGCATGTCCCTGAGGGTCGTAAGGTTCGCCCAGTCGAGCACTGCCTTGCAGTCTTGCTCGGACTCTGCCAGCAGCTGGTCCTGATGTCCTCTCACATTGCCGTCCCTGCGCAGTCCGTCTCCGCTCATGATGACTGCCTTGCTGAACAGTCCCTCGGTAAGTGGTGACTCGCACAGTTTCCTGATTCCGTCGGCACCTGCGCTCTGCCCGAATATCATCACATTGCGGGGGTCTCCGCCAAACTGAGCAATATTGGCTCTCACCCATTTCAGGGCTGCAATCATGTCGAGCAGTCCATAGTTGCCTGATACGCCGTGAGGGCTCTCGGCACTCAGGTCGGGATGAGCGAGAAAGCCGAACACGCCCAGACGGTAGTTTATGGTTACGAGCACCACATCCTTTGCTGCCCATTCCTCTCCGTCGAACTCTGGTTCCGAGCCCCATCCTTCTCTGAATCCGCCACCGTGGACAAAGAATGCCACTGGCTGCTTCGCGTCTGTGCTGCCTGGTGCATTTGTCCACACGTTCAGGTACAGGCAGTCCTCGCTGTAGGGCGATTCGCTGCCGTAGCCCCATTCCGTTGTGTAACAGCCTGGATAGTGCACGGGCTGATAGCTTGGATGCCCGAATTCATCGCACACCATTATGCCGTCCCAGGGTACTACGGGCTGAGGCTCCCTCCATCTCAGGTCACCGATGGGTGGTGCTGCATACGGAATGCCCTTGTAGGCGTACACTCCGTCCTTGTCAGTCAGGACACCTTGTATGTCTCCTCCTTCTATGTGAAGTATCGGGTTGCTCTCGGTGCATCCCACCAGTATGAGCGTAAGTAACAGGCAGAAGTGCCTCAGATATATGTTTCTCATTTTTTCCAGTCTTGAGGGTTTAGAAAGATGAAATTCTGTATCGACATGGCAAAAGTACAAATAAAATCTGAGAAACTCACTCCTTTCGGTGAAATTTTTTATTGGATAATAGTGATGAGATATCACTCTAAATTCCAGATGTGCCCAAATAAACTCACATTTTTTTTGTATTGTCTTAGATTTGTGTTAAATTTGCAGTTGCTTAATTATATAAGGTATGAAGATCGCAATAATAGGAGCCGGTAACATCGGCGGCGCTGTGGCAAGGGGTTGGTATAAGGACAATCCGCAGGCAGAAGTGACTGTGTCGGGTGTTCACTGGGAGAAACTGAACAGAATCAAGGAGGACTGTCCGACTTTCGACGTGATGGTTGACAACAGGAAGGCGGTAGGTGATGCCGACCTGACAGTCCTTGCCGTGAAGCCTTGGCAGGTGGAAGGTGTGATAAACGACGTGAAGGACCTTCTGACTGAGGACAAGATCCTCGTGTCCTTTGCTGCCGGAGTGGGCATTGACCAGCTGATGGGTATGCTCGGCGGCAGCAGGATGAAGAATGTGTTCTATGTGATTCCGAATATCGCCGCTGAGTTCGGCGAGAGCATGACTTTCGTCGCTGCTGCTCCTGGCGTGGAGAAGAGTGTGGTGGACGAGGTGGAGAAACTGTTCGAGTGCATCGGCAGCGTGTTTGTATGTCCGGAGAAACTCATTGCTCCGGGAATGCTTATGGCTTCGTGCGGTATTGCATACGTCATGCGATTCCTCCGTGCCCAGACTGAGGCTGGAGTGGAGATGGGGTTCTATCCGAAGGATGCCCTGAAGATTGCCATCCAGACGATGAAGGGTGCTGCCGAACTTCTCAGCAAGACCGGCGAACATCCTGAGGCTGCAATCGACAGGGTGACGACTCCTGCAGGATACACCATCAAGGGCCTGAACGAGATGGATCACACTGGATTCAACTCGGCAGTAATCAAAGTGTTCAAGGTAGGACTTAACTAAACGGGGTGTTCTAATAATTCCCCGCAAAAATAATAAATAATTAACAAACTATGGGTGTTATTGCTATTTTGATGCTTTTTGGCTTTTTCTTTGCATCTTGCTCTCCTTCATTCAGTCACGATGCTCGCATCGCTCACATGCGTGAGCGATATTCCTTGTTTTAGGGCTGAAGGCTCCTTCATGGATGGCAGCAACCTGCCAAAGAAAAATCTCCAAATCACCTAAAATGTAATTAATAGAGCACCCCTATAACAAATGAGTGAAAGAACTGTAGGAACCGTATCACGCGGAATCCGTTGCCCGATAATAAGAGAGGGCGACGACTTATCAAAGATTGTTTCACAGAGCGTGCTTGCAGCAAGCCGCGCTGAAGGATTTGAATTACACGATCGTGACGTAATTGGTATCACGGAGTCTATCGTTGCCCGTGCTCAGGGTAACTATGCGTCGGTAGACGACATCGCTGCTGACATTAAACAAAAATTCGGTGACAACACCATTGGTGTCATCTTCCCGATTCTGTCCAGAAACCGTTTTGCCATCTGTCTGAAAGGAATTGCAAGAGGTGCCAGGAAAGTGGTGCTGATGCTTTCCTATCCATCAGACGAAGTGGGCAACGAACTTGTATCCCTCGACCTTATAGAGAAGGCCGGAGTGAATCCTTATTCAGATGTCCTGACAGAGGAGAAATTCCGTGAATTGTTTGGTGTAATCAAGCATCCATTCACTGGAATGGACTACATTCAGTACTACGGCGACGTGGTTCGCGAATGTGGTGCTGAGGTGGAGATTGTATTTGCCAATCATCCTCAGGACATTCTGCTGTTCACTGATTCTGTGCTGTGCTGTGATATTCACACAAGGGCACATACTAAGAAGATTCTCAAGGATGCCGGTGCAAAACTGGTATATGGTCTTGATGATGTCCTGGCCTCTCCACAGAATGGGGGCTATAACGAGAATTATGGTCTTCTTGGTTCTAACAAGGCTACTGAAGACAAGGTGAAGCTGTTTCCACACAGTTGTGAGGAAATGCTTTACGACATTCAGAAGACAATCCTTGCCGAGACAGGAAAGAAAGTGGAAGTCATGGTTTACGGTGACGGTGCTTTCAAGGATCCAAAGGGAAAAATCTGGGAGTTAGCCGATCCTACAGTATCTCCATCTCATACAGACGGACTGAATGGTACTCCAAATGAATTGAAGTTGAAATATCTTGCAGACAATGATTTTGCTGCACTTAGCGGTGATGAGCTGAAACAGGCTATATCTGAAAAGATAAAGGCTAAGGAAGGTAATCTTGTTGGACAGATGGCCTCAGAGGGAACAACTCCACGTCAGCTTACTGACCTTCTGGGTTCACTGATGGACCTTACGAGTGGTTCCGGCGATAAAGGAACACCTGTCGTTCTGGTTCAAGGGTATTTTGACAACTATACAAGTTAATAGTATCAATCAATACGGAATTCTTAAGGGTAGGGGCAGATATCATTTCTGCTCCTTCTTTTTTGCCTGCTACCGCTAAAGTGTTGTTGACTTCGACCTGTGCTTCATCCCATAGCCCATTGTCGATGAAATACTGAAGTGTTTCCCTTCCACCTTCTACGAGCAGACTCTGTATGCCTTCGAGCTCTGCATTGAGGTCCATGCTGTGGGAGAGGACTATTATCTTGGGGTTGTTTCCTTCCCATGAGCGGATATCGAGGCGAGGACGGTCCTGTTCCCATGTCTTTCGTCCTACGAGGATTGCCTGATGTTCTGCCCTGAGTCTGTGGCACAGCATCTGGGTGGTGGCATTGCTTATGATAAGTCGTTCTCCATTGATACCGATGATTCCATCTGCAGTCTGGGCCCATTTGAGGGTAATGAATGGCCTGTGTTGTTCATGATACGTGAAGAACTTCTTGTTGAGTTCGCGGCATTCCTGTTCAAGTACACCGACTTTTACCTCAATTCCTGCATCAATGAGCTTCTTTATTCCGCCTCCATTGACTTTGGCATTAGTATCCCTTGCACCTATCACGACACGAGGTATGCCTTTATCTATAATAAGGTTCGCGCACGGGGGAGTCTTGCCGAAATGACTGCAGGGTTCAAGTGAAACATAAATGGTGCTCTTGCTGAGGTATTGCACGTCTTCTTGCTTGACGGCGTTGACGGCGTTGACTTCGGCATGAGGCTCTCCTTGTCGGTGATGGTAGCCTTCGCCGATGATACGGTCATGGTAGACAATCACAGCACCCACCATAGGATTGGGTGCTGTGGTCAGTCTTCCATTCAACGCAAGTTGAATACATCTGCGAATATATATTTCGTCTTTATTCAACAGTCCAGATATCGTTTGTTTCAAGCAGTTCTGCAAAGTTGTGATACTTCTTCTGTGCCTTTACCTCTTCAATCTGTGCTACCATACAGTCGTCGTAAGTAGGGGCTTCAACATCTCTGATTACTCCAAGGGCGATAGGGAAGTCGCCTTCCATCTCGGCCAGTTTAAGCTGGAGTGTGTTGTCTTCGCAGTGAGCATCATGAACGAGCACGGCAGGGTCGTCGGCACTGACTATCTTCAGTCCGAATCCATCCTGTGCAATTCCGAATTCATTATTCTCACCGAATATCATCTTCTCGCCATGGCGAAGATATATGGCATTCTTTGCACGTCCTTCCTTGGAATATACGCTGTCATGAGTACCATTGTTGAAGATGACGCAGTTCTGCAGTATCTCACAGACGGAAGATCCCTTGTGGTTGTATGCAGCTTTCAATATCTCTACCGTACCAGGAGCATCTGTAGCAACAGCACGGGCAAAGAAATGACCTCGTGCCCCGAAACAGAGTTCAGCAGGACGGAATGGGTCCTCCACTGTTCCGTAAGGACTGGACTTGCTCACGAATCCGCGAGGGCTCGTAGGGGAATACTGCCCCTTTGTAAGTCCATAGATACGGTTGTTGAGGAGAATCATGTTGAGGTTTATGTTACGACGGTTTGCGTGGATGAAATGGTTTCCACCGATAGCAAGTCCGTCACCGTCACCGCTTATCTGCCATACAGCAAGACTGGGATTTGCAACCTTGCAGCCTGTAGCGATCGCTGCGGCACGGCCGTGAATAGTGTTCATTCCGTAAGTTGCCATATAGTGAGGCAGACGGCTTGAACAGCCGATACCTGAAATAACAGCAATGTCCTTAGGTTCAACGCCTATTTCTGCCATTGCCTTATGGAGTGATGCAAGGAAAAAGTGGTCGCCACATCCTGGACACCACCTCGGTTGTCCTTTCTTATAATCTTTTGCTTCCATAATCTGATTCTTTGGGCTTAGAGTTTTCCGAATGATTCTACTAATTCACTTACGACAAACGGCTGTCCCTTCACAAGGTTGTACTGATAAGGAACGAAGCCATCTACCTTCATGCGGAGATATGCAGCCAACTGGCCCATATTCTGTTCTGCAACCACCACTTTCTTGTATTTTTTCATTACATCAGCAGTGTTCTTTGGCAGAGGTGAGATATACTTGAAGTGTGCAAGGGCCACTTTCTTCCCCTGGGCACGCATTTCGTCCATTGCTGCATGCAGGTGACCGAATGTTCCGCCGAATCCAACGATAAGCAAATCTGCATCATCCTTGTCGCCGAGGACTTCGAGGTCTGGAACCTGGATGTTGTCAATCTTCTGCTGGCGCAGACGGGTCATGAGATCGTGGTTCTCAGGATTTGTGGATATCGCACCGGTCTTGTTGTCCTTTTCCAATCCACCAAGGATATGTGTAAATCCTTCCCGTCCAGGAACTGCCCAGTAGCGAGAACCTTCTTCGTTACGCATATATGGAGTCCATGTGCCTTTGAGTTCCTCAGGAACAAATGGAGGATTAATGGCAGGGAATTTATCCAGTTCAGGCAATTTCAGTGCTCCAGAACCATTAGCGACATAACCGTCGGTAAGCAGGACTACAGGAGTCATGTGCTCAAGTGCAATCTTACATGCATTGTAAGCAGCATCGAAGCAGTCTGTAGGACTTGTCGCAGCGATGACAGGCAGAGGGGATTCTCCGTTTCGTCCGAAGAGAACCTGAAGGAGGTCTGTCTGTTCGCTCTTTGTAGGAAGTCCTGTGGCAGGACCACCTCTCTGAACATCAATGACTACCAATGGCAACTCCATGATGACAGCAAGGTTTATTGCCTCGCTTTTCAGGCATATACCAGGTCCTGAGGTTGATGTGACTGCTAACGCTCCTGCAAATGAGGCACCGAGGGCAGATGCACAACCTGATATCTCGTCCTCACACTGAACGGTAGTCACACCGAGACTCTTATGCTTTGAAAGCTCATGCAAGATATCTGTAGCAGGGGTGATAGGATAACTTCCGAGATAGAGTTTCAGACCTGCTTTTTCAGCTGCTGCAATAAGTCCGTATGCTGTTGCCTTGTTGCCTGTGATGTCCATGTATCGTCCAGGAACTTTGTTCTTAGTCTCGATTCTGCGAACACCGGCAACTGAACTATGAGTGTTGTGGCCATAGTCATATCCAGCCTGAATAACTTTTATGTTTGCCTCAGCAATAGCTGGTTTCTTTGCAAATTTGTCCTTGAGGAAATTATAGGCAATGTCCAAATCTCTGTCGAAGAGCCAGCAGACAAGTCCGAGAGCGAACATATTCCTACACTTCAGCATGGATTTCGGGTCCATTCCTGAATCAGCCAGACAATCTTTGACCATCTGCGTAAGCGGACATGCTATCACGCGGTCTGGATCAATGCCCATCTCTCCAAGATAGTCCTCTGAACTGAATTCGGCCTTCTTTAAGTCTGCCGGTCCGAAAGAATCGGTATCGATGATGATTGCTGCACCAGGCTTTGCATAGCGATACTGAGTCTTCAGGGCTGCAGCATTCATTGCAACGAGTACGTCACAAAGGTCACCAGGGGTATAGACTTGTCCGGCACCGATGTGTACCTGAAATCCAGACACACCGGTCAGCGAACCTTGAGGAGCGCGGATATCTGCAGGATAGTCTGGGAACGTACTGATACTGTTTCCCACTGTTGCAGACACCGTGGAAAAGATGTTTCCGGCAAGTTGCATACCGTCACCAGAGTCGCCCGAGAATCGAACAACTACATCTTCCATTTCTGTGATTTCTAATGGTTCCATTTGATGAATGATTAAAAATTAATACTTATCAGTTGATAATTACAAACTTTCCAGCTACACCCTCATCGCCCTTTTCATCTGTTGCAAGAATGTAGTAAATGCCCGAGTTTGCTTTCTTGCCGTTAGCCAGTCGGCCATTCCAGATGTATGAACCACCTATAGATGTGCCTTTGTTCACGAGTCGTCCGTTAGCGCTGACAATCTTTACGTGACTGCTATTCATTAGTCCCGTGATTTTTATGTCGCCACTATATTCTGGGCGTATAGGGTTAGGGTAGACCTTCACAAGGTCTTCGTCGAATTTCTCGACAGGATCTGTGGCATCACTCATATATGAACAAAGTCCATCGCGGGTACCAATCAGAACTTCTCCCGTTCTGCCGTCAATGGCAATAGTATATATTTCATCGGATATGAGTGGGCTGTTGTCTTTCGTGAAGTGGTGGATGATTTCAGTTCCGTCAGCATTGGTGAGATAGATGCCATTGCTTACTGTACCGAACCACTTCCTGTTGCCTCCGTCGATGGCGATACATTTGATTGCCACTTCGTTGAGCAGATAGTCGGCAAGGTCAGAACCGTCGTTTCTTGGCACCTTCACCTGAGTATATCTGAAGTCTGGGCTGAATACGCTTGTCGGGTCTTCTATCATGAAAGGTCCCTGATTGGTACCGACCCAGATTGCTCCGTTGAGGTCTTCCACGATACAGTTCATTTCAGACAGTTTTTCAGTATAGGATTTCCCATCCTGGTTGACAAGGGTCTTGATAAAGACATGCTTATCATCCTTCACGGCATCGATAGTTCCGCCTGTATTGATTACCAGCACCCCGGCATGGTTTCCTCCAGCTGTAGTTCGTCTGCAGTTTATCCATGCCCAACCTCTCTCGTCAAACATCACCTGATCGAATGTCTGATAACCATCTATTTCGGGATAGTAATATGCCTTCCATTTCTTGTCTGGCTTCATGATCCTTACTATAGTGTCACATTCGTTGTTTAGCATCCAGAGATTTTTGTCTGCATCGAAAGCCAGACCAGTAATACGTACGTAATAGTCTTCGTTGCTGTTCCCTGGAAGGATTGTCTGTAAAGGAGAGTTTTTCTTGTAGGAATAGTGGTTGACCATTGAACCATTCTTGAACTCATATAACCCAGAGCATGCGCAACTTGCAAAGAAATGGCTGTCGTCGTCTGGATCCTGAACAACATCGGTGACATTGCTGTAGTACCATTCAAGTTTGTTTTCCTGTTTAGGCTTGACATCGTCGAATGCACTCCATTTGCCGTTTTCGTACATCATGATTGTTCCATCACGGTTGAGCTCTGGATAATTGAAGCATCCTCCGGCTACGAGAAGTCTGTTTCCAGTATCGAAGTGCATCTTATAGAAGTAGTTTTTCTTTGGCCCCTCAGGGTTGATTTTTTCCACAATCTTGAGATTGTGTGCATTGGTTGCCGATTCTTCTTTTGAATAGGTGTCGAAATCTATTTCTGACTTGATGTCCTGAGCGTTCTTCTTTCTCCAATTGGATGTATCCTGAAGGTTCAGGTCACGGTCACCTATCATCACGGCAGAATGGGTCTTGGCATAGATTGTGTCTTTCTTGATTATACAGCTCTCTATCTTGTCTCCAAGGTCATACAATACGGAGAATGTCCTGTCTTTCAGGTTCACGATTACGAGTCCAGAATTGGTCGAAATTGTTGCTTCAGAACCGAATACCCTCAACTCGTTGAGAGTCTTGTCATCGAGTGCTTTGTTCTTGAGTTCAGGCATATTATATACTGACCCCGAGGAATTCAGCAGGTCGATATTGCCGTTATTGTACAGGATGACGAGGCTTGAACCGTAGGGCGCAATGCTGTAGATGCCATTGTCATTCAGTGATGAGGCTTTGTCGTAGGTTGCCACGAACTGGTCGTCGGTATCGTAACTGAACAGTCCTCCGTCGCATACTGTGTAGACTACACTCCCTGCCATCACGGCTTGTGTGTGATTGGAATATGCTGCGTACACTTTCCACTCCTGAGCCTCACATACCGATGTGAACATCCAGAATGCTGCAGCAAGCACGAATGAGCATCTTTTATCTTTCATTACAGACTTTAACCTCTAATCTATAAAATATTACACCTTCAGGAATTCACTGAGTTTGTTTACTGCCTCAGCCCTGTGGCTTATCTTATTCTTTATGTCTTCGCCAAGTTCGGCAAATGTCTTGTCATAACCTTCCGGTACAAACATTGAGTCGTAGCCAAAGCCACCCTCACCGCGTTCTTCTGTTGTGATGCAACCTCTTACTTCACCATCGAAGAAATGAGTCTCACCGTTGTAGATCAATGCAATGGAGGTGACAAAGCGTGCCTTGCGATTCTCTTTGCTCTCCATATTCTTAAGCAGGAGTTCTCTGTTTGCCGGAGTGTTGTGTTCATCACCGGCATATCTTGCGCTTCTCACACCAGGAGCTCCATCCAGAGCTTCTACTTCCAGACCGGTATCGTCAGCAAAGCAGTCAAAGCCATAGTATTTCTTCACGAATTCTGCTTTCTGAAGTGCATTGCCTTGGAAGGTTTCAGCCGTTTCAGGTATCTGAACGGTACAGCCTATTTCTGCAAGACTTCTAATTTCGAACTTATCGCCGATCATAGTTCTGACTTCCGCAAGTTTATGCTTGTTGTTAGTGGCAAACACCAGGGTAGGTTTCATCTTCACTTTTGCCTTTAAGGTGTCAAATCCCTCGCCGTATACTCCCTGGCAGTTGTTCATGGAGATGAAAGCATAAGGGTCGATTTCCTTTATGTATCTGAATATATTGCCTGACTGTCTTTTTCGTGCAATAAGCACAACAACTTTTCTCTCCGTCTTCGTGTACCATCCCATTCCGTCGAGCACAGTCACTCCGAATCCCATTTCGTTGAGTTTCGAAGCTATCCTACTGTAATTTCTCGAGAATATGAAGAATTGCACCGACTGTCGCGTGGTGTTCATCACGTGGTCGAGTGTCAGGCCAGATATGATGAGGGTTGTGAAACCGAATACAATCTTTTCCCAGTCATTGAAGATGAAATAACTCGACGATATGATGATGCAGTCGATTATCATCATTGTATGTCCGATAGAGATGTCCTTGTACTTGTTCACTATAGCCATGATGATGTCCGTACCGCCAGTACTGCCGTTATGGGCGAAACTGATTCCTAGTGCTATGCCTTCGAGGATACCGCCCAGCACTACAGCCATGAACGACTGGTCACCTACCAGCCGTGGGAGTTCTCCAGTGACAGGGTCCTCTACGAGTCTCTGGAATGCCCATATATACAGTGAGACCAATGCTACTCCGAATATGGTCTTGATGCAGAATTTCAGACCTATTATCTTTATAGCGATGATGAGCAGAATGACATTGATGAGCAGGTATGTGTTCTGCACTTCGATACCCGTTGCAAAGTATACGAGCGATGAAATACCGGTCACGCCTCCTGTAGTAATCTGATATGGCAGAAGGAACAATGTCACTCCCACTGCATAGAAGATGAGTGCAATGGCTATATAGATATAGTCCTTTGGGGCACCCAGCAGGTCTTTTATTTTCTCTTTCATTTCTGATGCACTATATTAACCATTCTTCCAGGTACAACGATAACTTTCATCACAGGCTTGCCGTCAAGATATTTTGCCGTCTGCGCATCGGCGAGAACGGTCTTCTCGATGGTCTCCTTGTCGGCATCTGCCGGAAACTCCATTGGGAAACGGGTCTTTCCGTTGAAACTGATCATCATCTTGATGCTGTCTTCCTTCAGGTATTCCTCCTTGAATTCCAGCCAGTGGGCGTCGCATACCGTTGTATCGTGACCAAGGTTCTCCCAGAACTCCTCGGCGATATGAGGGGCAAACGGAGCGATGAGCACCGTGAGGGTCTCCACCACCTTTTTCTTTGTACATTTCAGTGCGGAGAGTTCGTTCAGGCAGATCATGAATGCAGCGACGGAAGTGTTATAGGAGAAGTGTTCGATATCTTCTGTAACCTTCTTTATGAGTTTGTGAACCGATTTCAGTTCCTCCTTTGTAGGCTCAGCATCGTCCTTTGCGTTTTCGGCAAAGAACCAGAGCTTCTTGAGGAATCGGTGACATCCGTCAATTCCATTTGTGTCCCAAGGCTTACTTTGCTCAACGGGACCGAGGAACATTTCGTACATTCTCAGTGTGTCGGCACCGAATCTCTCAACGATCATGTCTGGGTTTACCACGTTGAACATACTCTTTGACATCTTCTCGATAGCCCATCCGCAGACGTACTTTCCATCTTCAAGGATGAATTCGGCGTTATTATATTCTGGTCTCCAAGACTTGAAGGCCTCCACGTCGAGAATATCGTTCTGGACGATGTTCACGTCAACATGGATTGGTGTGGTGTCATATTCCTTTCGGAGATTATAGCTCACGAAAGTATTTGTATCCTTAATTCTGTATACAAAATTACTTCTGCCCTGAATCATACCCTGATTAATGAGTTTCTGGAATGGCTCTTCCTTGCAGCTTACGCCTATATCGAACAGGAACTTGTTCCAGAATCTACTATATATGAGATGGCCTGTGGCGTGTTCGCTTCCTCCGACATATAAGTCAACATTCTGCCAATACTCGTCATTGTGCTTGCTTACCAATGACTCAGTATTGTGAGGGTCCATGTATCTGAGATAGTATGCAGAACTGCCTGCGAATCCTGGCATCGTGTACAGTTCGATAGGGAATATCGTCTTGTTGTCAATAAGTTTGTTCTCAACAATCTTCCTGTTGCTTTCATCCCATGCCCATTTAGTGGCATTGCCGAGTGGAGGTTCACCAGTTTCTGTAGGGAGGAACTTGTCTACTTCTGGCAGCAGCAGAGGCAGACAGTCTTCCGGTATCATCTGTGGGATTCCATTCTTATAGTAGACAGGGAATGGTTCGCCCCAGTATCTTTGGCGTGAGAATATGGCATCGCGAAGCTTGTAGTTTACCTTCACTCTTCCGATTCCTTTCTCAGTGATGTATTCCTTTGTTTTTGCAATAGCCTCTTTTACAGTCAGGCCATTAAGGAATTCACTGTTGCAGACAATTCCTTCTTTTGCGTCAAAGCTCTCTTCGCTCACGTCGCAACCTTCTATCAGAGGGATGATAGGCAGGTCGAAATGCTTTGCAAATGCATAGTCGCGACTGTCATGAGCTGGAACTGCCATGATGGCGCCTGTACCATATCCGGAGAGCACATAGTCACTTACCCATATTGGAATCTCCTTGCCATTGAAAGGATTGATGGCATAGTTTCCCGTAAACACACCGCTTACTTTCTTGTCAATCATCCTTTCCCTTTCCGTTCTCTTGCGAGTTTCGGCAACGTATGCATCGACAGCCTCTTTTTGGTCGGCCGTGGTAATCTCATTAACCAACTCGCTTTCTGGAGCGAGTACCATGAATGTCACACCGAAGATAGTGTCGGCACGGGTAGTGAAGATAGTGAATGACTTGCCGTCCTTTGTATTGAATACCATCTCAGCGCCTTCGCTTCTTCCGATCCAGTTCTTTTGGGTTTCCTTTATTGACTCACTCCAGTCAAGTGTGTCAAGGCCATCAAGGAGCCTTTGTGCGTAGGCACTTACTCGCAGACACCACTGACGCATTCTCTGCTGAACAACTGGGAAACCTCCTCTCACGCTGACACCGTCAACTACTTCATCGTTAGCAAGTACGGTTCCAAGTTCCGGGCACCAGTTCACCATGGTTTCACCAAGGAAGGCAATACGATAGCCCATCAGCGCCTCGCTCTGCTCATTCTCGTTCATCTCGTCCCACAGCTTCTCTGCGCCATCAACGGTAAACGTCTTGCCTGTAGTCTTGAAGGTTTCAATCAGCTTTTCTATTGGTTGAGCCTTGCCGAGTTCACTGTCATAATAACTGTTGAACATCTTTTGGAAAGCCCACTGAGTCCAATGGTAATATTCGGGAGTACAAGTCCTGACCTCTCTGCTCCAGTCAAAACAGAAACCAATCTTGTCGAGCTGTTCGCGATAACGGGCGATGTTGGCGTTCGTTGTTATTTCTGGATGCTGACCTGTCTGGATGGCATACTGCTCTGCAGGAAGTCCGTATGCATCGTAGCCCATAGGGTTTAATACGTTATAGCCTTGCAGGCGTTTATAACGAGCGTATATGTCGCTTGCGATATAGCCGAGTGGGTGTCCTACGTGCAATCCTGCTCCAGATGGGTAAGGAAACATGTTCAGTACATAATACTTTTTCTTGTTCTCATCCTCAGTGACTTGGTATGTGTGCTGTTCAGCCCATCTTCTTTGCCACTTCTTTTCAATCTCTTTGAAATTATACTCCATAAATATCTTTAGTTTTCATTTTCCAATCAAGGAAGTACATAAAATTCGTGCAAATTTACAAAAAAAATTGCATATATCGTCACATTTACACCTATTTTATATATAAGGGTGTTCTAATAATTCTCCGCAAAATAAGAAAATCAAGTCAAATAAACCGTAAAAGTCCGTGTGTCCGTACACACAAATTGATATATGTCATCAAAACTGGTGTTTTTACAATAAAACCATGTAATTATGGGCGTGGTGTTAAAAGTTTGCCTTAACTTTGCATCGCAATCAGGATAAAAGCCCAGAGGGACGACAGAAATCCTGAACCTGAATGAGTATTGGAAATCTCACAGGCAAATACTAAGAACGAGTATTAAAATAGAATAATTAAGATCGAAAGATTGGGAAATCTCAATAAGGTTAATAAATAAAGGTAAGATTGTAAATAGGTTAATATTTAGGTTTTAAGAAGGTTATTAATTGCGTAGGGGTGCTGTGAAGCACCTCTTACTTTTTTGTATAGGCATGTGTGTTGCATGTCGACTTAAACTTTTATGGAAAATGCTTAAACTTCTTCCAGTGATTTTACATTAATAGGTGTAATGTTCAGCATTGTGGTGATTCTTTATGTGTCACTTGCGAAACCCTGTGTCTTGCTCCCTGTGTAATGGTCGGCAGGTCAAGGCACAGCACAGGTGTAAACCTGCACAGACGCTCGATAAGGTCTGCGTGAGCAGTCGACAAGGTAAGGACTATCTCTCGACAAGGTCTGAACAATCTGAGAATAAGGTCAACGCATTAATAAGGGAATGACAGATGCATTAATAATGCAACTATGAATGCATTAATAATGCAATTGCTTATCCATTAATAATGCATTGACCTTGTTCTCCGTTTGCATGAACCTTATCGTCAGCTCGTGTGGGTGTTGCTGACTGCTTGTATGGGCCTTACTGACGGTTCGGGTGGTGGATGTTCTCTGTTTGAGTGGCTCGTGACGGCTTGTCGTGGTGACTTTCTGGCCACATGTTCGGAGTCCCTCCCCTCGAAATGGGAGGTTAGGAAGGACCTGGCTTTGGGGGCAACCCATGCAGCATGACACAGGGCTTTGCATGTGAGCGTTCTTTTTTCTTATGAAAAAAATGTTCTTAAGTTTTTGTCATTATGTAATTTTTTCATACCTTTGTAGTCGGATAGTAATTATATCTCACTTACAATGTGTCATTGCATGCTCCAAACAAGTTCTATGGACTGCGGCAAATGCCGTGGGAGGAGTAGTGTGATTACTTTATTACGATTTTCAATTTTTAATTCACTTTTTAATAACAACGCAATGCTTAAAAGATTTTTTACATTGACGATGATTTGCCTCGTTGCAGTTTGTGCCAACGCGCAGATCACCACATCGAGTCTTGAAGGTACTGTTACAGCAGGTGACGAGGAGGTTATCGGTGCTCACGTACAGGTGGTTCACCAGCCTTCCGGCACTCGCTACAATGCAGTTACAAATGCTAAAGGTCACTATTCAATCCAAGGTATGAGGGTTGGTGGTCCTTACTCTGTCGAAATCTCTTATCTGGGATTTGAAACTAAGAAGGCTGACGGTATTCACCTTCAGTTAGGTGTACCATTTAAGTACAATGCAGAGCTCAGCGAGGATGCTCAGCAACTTACTGAAGTCGTGGTAAGTGCGTCTGGTAGTCGTTTTGCCGGTGAAAAGACTGGTGCTTCAACTGCCATCAGCAATGAGGACATCAACTACATGCCTACTGTAACCCGTAACATTACAGACTTCACTCGTCTGTCTCCTTACGGTGGTAACGGAATGGTATTTGCTGGTAGCGATGGCCGTACTGCCAATTTCACAGTGGACGGTGCCAACTTCAACAACAACTTCGGTCTGAGTGACAAGTTGCCTGGTGGTGGCAGTCCTATCTCCATCGAGTCAATCGAGGAAATGCAGGTAGTGATTTCTCCTTATGACGTACGTGAGACAAACTTCATCGGTGGTGGTGTAAACGCCATTACGAAGTCAGGTACGAACCAGTTCAAGGGTAGTGCTTACGTTTATCATAGGAACGAGAACATGCGTGGTGACGCCATTGAGCGCGAACAGATTAGCGGTGCAAGAGATAAGGACCAGTACACTCAGTACGGTTTCACTCTCGGTGGCCCTATCGTCAAGAACAAGTTGTTCTTCTTCGTCAATGGTGAAATGTCAAAGGTGCCTACAATCGTGAATCGCTGGAAACCAAGCGAGGACGGAGTGGCTGATGCAGATAACTTCATCTCACGCACAACTGTTGAAGACTTGGAGAGAGTTCGTCAGTTTGTTCAGAACAAATATGGATACGATCCAGGTTCATACACAGACTATCCGGCTGACGAGGACAATTACAAGATCCTTGCCCGTGTAGACTGGAACATCAATGACGACCATCACTTGGCAGTACGTTACAACTATACTAAGAACCGTATGTGGAACACTCCAAGCTCCACTTCAATGGATGGTGGCACCCGTTCTGCTTATAGCCGTGCAAGTCAGTATGCCATTCCTTTCTCTAATTCACTCTATGCAATCGACAACATTGTCCATACTTTCTCTTTCGACTTGAATAGCCGTCTTGCCAACAACCTCTACAACCAGTTGCTGGTTACTTATTCTAAGCTTGACGATGTACGTGCCACTGATTCTGGCGAATTCCCATTCGTAGAGATTCTCGATGGTACTGGTTCGATTGGCAACTACATGAGCTTGGGCTATGAACTCTTCTCATGGAACAACGCAGTTCACAACGACATCTGGACAGTCAAGGATGACGTGACATATTATCTCGGCAACCACAAGATTATGGCAGGTCTCAACTATGAGCATCAGATGGCAGATAACATGTACATGCGTAACGGTACAGGTTACTACCGCTACAACAGTGTTGACGATTTCATCAACGGTGCAGTTCCTGATGTAGTGGCCCTGACTTACGGTTACGGCGGTGAGAGCAAACCTGCTGCACGCGTACAATATAATAAGGTAGGATTCTACGCTCAGGATGACTGGAACGTTCTTGACAACCTCAAGGTGAACTTTGGTCTTCGTCTTGAAGGACTCTTCTTTGACAATGGCGACCTCATGACCAACAATGCAATCCTTGGTCTGGACTACTATGACCGTGATGGCAACAAGCGTAACATTGACACAGGCAAATGGCCAAACAACAATATCATCATCTCTCCTCGCGTAGGTTTCAACTGGGATGTATTCGGTGACCGCAGGCTGAAGGTTCGTGGTGGTACAGGTCTCTTTGCAGGCCGTCTGCCTCTCGTATTCTTCACCAACATGCCTACAAACGGCGGTATGGTTCAGTACCAGGCAGCTCTCAATGCAAAGAACGCCGACATGAGCCAGTTTGCTGGTGGCCTTGTAACTGATGCTAACGGAAAGGCCTCTATCGCAGCTCTTCAGAAGAAGTTGTTCGACATGGGCTATCCTTCTACAATCACACCAGAGCAGGGTGCGCTGCCATCTTCAATATCAGCAGTTGACCCTGACTTCAAACTCCCACAGGCTTGGAAGACTTCACTCGCTGTAGACTACACTCTCCCTGTTTCATTCCCTCTCACAATTACTGCAGAAGGAATCTTCACAAAGACAATCAACGCTGCCACACTCTCTGACTGGAGTGTTCCAGAGGTAGGTGGATTTGCACGTTTCAATGGTGCCGACAATCGCCCAATCTATCCTGACGGATACCACACAGGCCTTAGCGCATTCATGCTTGAGAACACAAGCCGTGGTTATGGATTCCAGGCTTCTCTCTCTGTAACTGCCAAGCCTCTCCCATGGCTCAACCTCATGGCTGCCTATACTCACACTATGTCAAAGGAACTCACTGGTATGCCAGGTTCAAATGCTGAGTCTGCATTCACATACGTTCCTACTGTCGAAGGTCCTAACAACATCCAGCTCCACAACTCACAGTACGTGACTCCAGACCGCTACATCGTAAGCGCAGGAATCCATGATAAGCATTGCAACCACTTCACCCTCATTCTCGAAGGCTGGAGAGGCGGCTACCTGTATTCATACATGATGGCTAACGACATGAACGGCGACGGCTACAACTATGATGCCCTCTATATCCCTACTGACAAGGAAGTTGAGAATGGCATGTTCCGCTTCGTTTCAGAGGACGACAAGACACGTTTCATGGACTATGTTCATGCTGACGACTATCTCAGCAACCATCAGGGTGAATATGCAGAGGCATACAGCCTTTATTCTCCTTGGGTTCACAAACTCGACTTTGACTACAAGCACGACTTCAAGGTTCGCGTTGGTAATTACACTCACGCTCTCCAGCTCAGTTTTGACATGAAGAACGTTCTCAACTTCTTCAACTCAAGCTGGGGTGTAAGCAAGTACCTCAATCCTGCAATAGGCTCTGATGCTCGTATCCTCAAGTACGAAGGTGCCGACAAGGACGGTTACGCAAGATTCTCAACTCCTGCTTCAATCGACAAGAACACAGAGACATTTGTTCGCAACCACTCTATCGGTCAGTGCTGGAATGCATCTATCGGCATCAAGTACTTCTTCACTGGTGACAAGAACGAACCTGGATGTGGCTGTAAGGATGCAGCACCAACTTTTGACAACAGCGCTCTCAACGACATGATTGCCAAGAACAAGGCTCTCGAGGCAGAGAATGCTCGTCTTGCTGCTGCCAACAAGGAACTCTCCAACCGTCCTGCCAAGGTAGAGAAGGTCGTAGAGACAAAGAACGTCATCGTTTCCGACAAGGCCGTCGTAACATTCGCACAGAACTCTTCAGAACTCTCTGCTGAATCAAAGGCAATCCTCGACCAGATCAAGTCTGGTTCTTCGATTACAGTCGTAGGTGCTACTTCACCGGAAGGCACTTCCGCACGTAATTCAGATCTCTCTATTGCTCGCGCCAATGTTGTTGCTGACTACCTCAGGACTCGTGGTGTCAACGTACTTTCTGCAGAAGGCAATGACGCAGGCCGTGTTGCCATAGTTACAATAAAATAATAACAAATAAAGATACGAAAAATATGAAACTCAAATATTTGTTTGCATCGCTTCCTATCGTCATTGCAGCTGCCATCACAAGCTGTTCAGAGGATTTCGAACCTACATATCTTGATGCAATAAAGGTATCATCATCCTATGTTGCTCTGCCTGACGTTGGTGAGACTGTGATTGAACTCGATGCACAGGGCCCTTGGGCAATTACTTGCTGTGACACTTGCACAAAGATGAACGAGGCTCATCTGAAGAAGCAGTTCGACGGACTTACCATCACTCCGCTGTCAGGAGAAGCCGGACATCATAAAGTATCCTTCAGTGTAAAGGAAGTCGGATATGGCAAGACTGCCAATCTTTTCATTCATTGCAATGGCAAGACCCAGAGAATCAAGATCGTTCAGGGCGAGATACAGATTTCCACAGCCACATGTGCTGAGGTGAATGCCGGTCCTGACGGAAAGACATACAAGGTAACAGGTGTATGTAAGTCAATTGCCAACACTACTTATGGCAACTGGTATCTCGAGGATGCCACTGGTGAGGTCTACATCTATGGTACTCTTGATGCAAAGGGCCAGACAAAGAACTTCCTCAGTCTCGGTATCGAGGTGGGCGACGAGATTACGGTAGTAGGTCCTAAGAAGACTTACAACGGTACTGTGGAACTCGTTGACGTTACAGTCGAGAAGATCAAGAAGTCACTCGTGAAGATTGACTCACTCTCAGTCAAGGAAGCAGTATTCCCTGTAGATGGAGGCGACATCTCAGTCTTCCTCACATGCAAGGGCGAAGGCCTCGGAGTAGCTGTTGACGAGTCTGCCGACTGGATTACCATCGCTAATACCACAAGCGGCCAGAACCCGGTAGTGACACTCCGTGCTCTTCCAAATGCCGGCGGCGACCGTTCAGGAAAGGTAGTCTTCACTACTACCAGCGACGGAAAGCAGTACAGCAGCGAGCTCACAGTCACTCAGAAGGGTGCAATCGTGACAGCTACTGTCAGCGAGTTCCTTGCAGCAGCGGTCGGTGATACTCAGTATCGTCTGACAGGTGTCATTACAAGTGTTGCCAATGACCAGTACGGCAATGTATATATACGCGACTATACAGGTGAGGCATACGTATACGGAATCGGCAAGAAGGGTGATTTCACAACCCTTGGTCTCAAGGTCGGCGACATCGTAACCGTAGTAGGCAAGCGTGCCGCATACAAGGACAGCCCTCAGATGGGTAGCGGCCAGTACGAGAGCCATATCTCCGTCACTCCGTGCACAGTCAGCGAGTTCATCGCAAAGCCAGACTCAAAGACCGACTACTACATGGTGACAGGCGACATCACATCCATTGACAATCCTACTTATGGCAACCTCTATATCAGCGATGGCACCAGCGAGCTCTATGTCTATGGCTGCTATTCCGGTTGGGGCGCAGCAGGTGACTTCCGTAAGGGATTCATCAGCCAGGCAGGTATCAATGTAGGCGACAGACTGACTATGATCGGCTACAAGGACACTTACAACGGAAAGATTGAACTCTGTGGAGGAACCTACTTCTCTCACACACCAGCAAATCAGCCTGAATAATCAGGGACTAAATAGATTAATCTGACGGAAACGGGAGGAAGACGAGACGGTCTGCCTCCCGTTTTATTTTTTATGGTGTTTGTTTGGAGTTTTGAAACGAATGTCGTATATTTGCATGGAAAATGTTTTTACTAATCCTTGAGTCTTCATGAAATGAACCTCTTTTAATATTTTTCAAGGTTATGAAGGTTCTATTGGTATCATTCCTGACATTAATATCACTGACAGTCTCGGCACAGCACGTGTCAGAGACGGATGCACTCATGGAGAATGGGAAAATCTCGAAGGAACAGGCTCTTGAGATTGCCAGCCGTTTCGTGAATAACGGCACTGGCAAGTCAAGGCTCATGAATGGCAGACAGCTCAATCCTCGCCTGATTGGGACGACACTCACTCCGACTTCCCACGAGCCGGTCAGCCATCGGCCCCGACTACAAGGGCATAGTCATCACAGCCGGCAAGAAATATCTCAGAAGATAATGCACCCTTCCTATTGTTTTTGCACAGATTTGGCAGAATTGTGCCGCCTTATTCTGCCAAACCATATAGTTTTTGCATAGATTTGGCAGAATAGCGTCACCTTATTCTGCCAAATCATATCTTTTTTATACCTTTGTGGCAAAATTAAAACATTACAACTATGCAAAAGATAATTGGACGGATATCAGAAATACAGGAACTTAAGGATATCTATAATTCAGAAGTTCCTGAATTCGTTGTTGTATATGGACGCCGACGTGTAGGAAAGACATTCTTAATTCGAGAATTGTTTGCAGAGGAATTTGCATTCTACCACACAGGGTTGTCCCCTCAAGATATGGAAGACAGCAACATGCTGACAAGTCAGCTCCACAACTTTGCATCATCACTCAGGCAATGTGGCGTCAACCTACAAGGAACATTAAATGATTGGATAACCGCTTTCGACTATTTAAAGAATTATCTTGCCGAGAAAATCAGTGAAGAACCGGACAAGCGCCAAGTGGTGTTCATTGACGAACTGCCATGGATGGATACACCACGATCGATGTTTGTATCAGCCCTTGAGCATTTTTGGAATGGCTGGGGTGCCGGTGTACCACAACTGATGCTTATCGTGTGTGGTTCTGCTACTGCCTGGATTTCCGACAAGCTTTTACATAACAAAGGAGGACTGTATGGCAGGAAGACCAGAGAGATCAAGCTTCATCCTTTCACATTACGCGAGGCTGAACTATTCTATGAGGACAAAGGCATTATGCTGAATCGCTATTCGCAGCTGCAATTATATATGATGCTTGGTGGCATACCTTATTATCTATCTTATATACGGAAGGGGGAAAGCGTAGAGCAGTTAGCCGACTACTTATTTGCAGCCAAGTCGGGAAAGTTGCGTGATGAATTAGAGCAACTCTTTGTATCTCTCTTCACAAATCATGACGATTGCATGAAAATCATACGTTTCTTGAGTGGCAGAAAGGCTGGATACACGAGGAAGGAGATTGCTGATGCCACAAAAATTCCGTATGGTGGAGGATTGACCAAAACCTTGATGGCACTGGCTGAAAGCGAATTTATTACACAATACATCTATTATGGAAAACCTGCAAAGGAAGACAGGTATCGTTTGAGTGATTTCTTCACTCTATATCAACTTACGGTTTTAGGCAATAAGAAAGATCCCGACAGCAAGAATTGGAACGATCGATTTGGTGGGAAGACTATGTCTTCCTGGTATGGATTTGCTTTTGAGACATTATGCTGGAACCATATAGCACAAATCAAACATGCTTTGGGCATACCATCCGTACATACCGAGGAGTTTTCATGGCGCACGGAAGGCAATACCGAGGAAAATGGCGCACAGATAGACTTGATGATTAGACGTGCAGACAACATCATCAATTTATGCGAGATGAAATTCAGCATTGCCGACTATGTACTTGACAAAGCAGAAGAGTCAAATATTCGCAACAAGATAGCCTCCTATCAAAGAAATACAGGTTGTAGGGAAACGATTTCGCCAGTTTTGGTAACGACATTCGGACTTCAGCAAAATACACACAGTAACATCATACAGAAAACCATCACTATGGATGATTTGTTCGTATAGTTATCCATGCAAACATATTGGCTCATCAGTAATTCCCCGTGTTAGTGAAGTCACCCTGACTTCGTCAATGCGTCACCCAAATTAAAATTCGCTGTCGGATAGGTCGAAAAGTGGCTTGACTGCAAGGTGCTTCTCCGTTAGGAAAAGGGTTTTCGTGAAGAAAGTACCATTCTCGGGCAACCTTACCCTAATGGTCGTGATAGTTTTTGCAGCGTCCAGCACCTTATCTACACTCATCCCGATCTTGTTGACGGCAATGAGTCTCTCCAGTTCCTTATACACTTTGTACGCGATGAAGCATATGCAGACATGTGCCTCAATCCTTCTTTCTGTAAAGTGAAACATCGGACGCATCTCCAGAGTCCCTTTTGAAACACGGAATGCACGTTCCACAACCCACAGACCATGATACTCGGAGATGACACGCTCTGCGTCAAGACCTGTATTGGTAATGTAGCCTTTTAGTCCGTCCCACCTGCAGTCCTCTGCAATCTTCTCCTCGCTGATGACGACCTCTATGTCCCTGCTGATTTCAAGAAACTTGTTGTAGCCGCGCCTGTTCACCTGATTCTTCGTAATGCGCCCACTCTTGTAGGCTTTTCTCAATCGGGCAATTCCCCGGTCACGGTTGTAGGCATCTTTCTTCGCCCGCTTGTCGGAGTAGCTGACAATAAGTCGTTCTCCATTTTCACGCTCGTAGCTGTAGCAGGCCTTGTCAGCCTTCTCCAGCGAGAGTATCCATTGCTTCACGTCTGTACTCTCGTTCTTGATGCGGGCTCCAATGATGTACTTGTAGCCAGCTTGCCGGAGCAGTGCCACATTGTTCTTGTTCATCAGGCCTGAGTCTGCCACCACGACAAAGTCTTTGTCCAGATTGAACCGCTGCTTGAAGTCATCTATCATCGGTATCATGGTGAAGCCCTCGTACTGGCTGCCGTTGAACAGGGAGTATGAAAGCGGATAGCCTCCTTCTGACACCAGCAGACCGAGTACGACCTGTGACTCTGCCGTCTTGCCGTCCTTTGAGAACCCCGGCTCGCGCAGTACATCCGTCTGTGCTGTCTCAAAGTAGAGCGTCGTCACATCGTAGAACATCAGCCCAATCTTGCCTCCGAACAGTTTCCGTGTGTGCTCTACGCTGATCTGCTGTGCCAGCCCCATCTGGGTGTTGTAGAGTTTGTCCATGTAGCGGTAGATGTGGTTGAGGTCAAC
>CALELI010000076.1 GCA_937902455.1 uncultured Prevotellaceae bacterium
AGTTCTTCTGCAGGCTTTGTCTTCTTGCTGCACGTAGAGATGCTGATGAAGAGGACAACAAGGCAGAGGAATACATAACCCATGCGGATGAGGAACGGAGTCTCAGGCATAGCAAACTTGAAGATGATTGAGAATACGAAAGTACCGATTGCTGCTACTACTGCTGCAGTACCGCTTGAACGCTTCCAGAGAAGTCCAAGACCGAAGATAGTCACGATACCTGGATATACGAAGCCTGAGTATTCCTGAATTACCTGGAATGCCTGGTCAGCACCACCCATGATTGGATAAACTGCGATGAGGGCGATGATGAGGGCAGAGAGAGATGTGAGACGACCTACAGAGAGGAGTTTCTTGTCGGATGCCTGCTTGTTCATGAACTTCTTGTAGATATCCATTGTGAAGATAGTAGAAGTTGAGTTGAACATAGATGCGAGTGAAGAAATAACTGCTGCTGCAAGGGCTGCAAATGCAAGGCCCTTAACGACTGTAGGAGTGAAGTTGCGGATAAGGAATGGATATGCATCGTCAGGACGGCCAATTGCACCAGCAAGGGTTTCACGGAGTCCTGCACACTCAGGAGAGTTCATGATATAGAATGCACAAACACCTGGGATACAAACGATGAACGGAATCAAGATCTTGAGGAAACCTGCGAATACCATACCCTTCTTTGCTTCGTCGAGTGACTTGGCTGCAAGACCCTTCTGGATGATGTACTGGTTGAAGCCCCAGTAACCGAGGTTTGTGAGCCAGAGAGCACCTACGATAACTACGATACCTGGAATGTCGAAGTAAGGCTCGCTTGTGACTGTGCTTTCGTATGCACCACCTGTACTGTTAACAACCAGGTTGAAGTGCTTGTCTGCAGGGCTCCAGTCTGGGTTGGCTGCAAGGTCGTTGTAAATCTTTGCAAGGGCACCGAATGCACCACCACTGACGTTGAGCTGACCAGCGATGAAGTCGAGTGCGAAGTAGGCTGTGATAAGACCACCACCAACGAGGAATGTAACCTGCATTACGTCTGTCCATGCAACTGAAGCAAGACCTCCGTAGATTGAGTAGATACCTGCGATGATGAAGAGGCAGAGGATGATTACGAGAAGTGTCATGTCGACAGGCATTCCGAGCATCATTCCGTCAACAGTAGGAAGACCGAGAATCTGCTTGATGGCAAGTGCTCCGAGCCATGCAACTGATGTAAGGTTGATGAATACATAGAGGAAAAGCCAGAAGATAGAGAATGCAAGACCAACACCCCAGTTGTAACGATCTGAAAGGAACTGTGGGATGGTGAACACGTTCTTCTTAATCATCAATGGCAGGAGGAACTTACCTACGATGATGAGTGCGAGGGCTGCCTCAAGTTCGTAGGCTGCCATTGCGATACCTGATACGTAAGCTGAACCAGACATTCCAATGAATTGTTCTGCGGAGATGTTGGCTGCGATAAGAGATGCACCTACTGCCCACCATGTGAGGGTGTTACCTGCGAGGAAGTAGTCGTTTGAAGATTTCTCTTCACCTTTCTTGCTGCGTGAGAGGAAAAGTCCCATGCCGACAAGAATCACAATGTAAATTGCAACAACGATATAATCAATCGTCTGAAAACCGTTGTTCTGCAATGCTTCTAAAATGTTCATGTGAATTTTTATTATTTGTTATTAATTAAGTGATGATTCACAATTTATTCTGCTACGACTGAGAACTTATACTTACAGTAGCTTGTGTAAGTCTGACCTGGCTCAACGTATGCATTTGATTCTTCCCAGTTCTTGTTTGGAGAGTCTGGATACTTCTGAGTTTCGAGGCACATACCAGCGTGCTGGTTGTAAACGATGCCACCCTTACCTGTAACAGTTCCGTCAAGGAAGTTGCCAGAGTAAGCCTGGATGCCTGGCTCTGTTGTGAAGACTTCAAGCTTGATGCCTGTAACTGGGCTGTAGAGAGATGCACAGGCTGTTTCCTTGTCGCCCTTTGTGTTGAGAACCCAGTTGTGGTCGAAACCATTACCGAACTTGATCTGCTCGAAGTCGAAGCTCTTTACGTCAACACCGATTTCCTTACCTGCACGGAAGTCCATTGGAGTACCTTCTACTGGAGTCTTCTCGCCGGTTGTCATATAAGTGCTGTCAACTGGAGTGAATTCATCAGCATTGAGAGTGAGAATGTGGTTTGTAACAGGCTGAGTAGGGTCGCCGTTGAGGTTGAAGTAAGAGTGGTTTGTCATATTGATGACAGTCTTCTTGTCTGTTGTTGCCTCGTATGCGATTTCGATTGCATTGTCTTCTGTTACTGTCATGGTAACCTTTGCTGTTACGTTGCCTGGGAAATTGCCGTCACCGTCAGGACTCTCCATCTTGAATGTGATTGTATTGTCAGCCTGGTTCTCAACTTCGTAAACCTGATACTGCCATCCGAGGAAACCTCCGTGCAGACAATGTCCGAAGTTATTCTGAGGGAGCTGGATTGTATCTTCGTCAACTACAATCTGTCCATGCTGGATGCGGTTTGCATAGCGACCGATTGAAGCACCGAAGTCTGACTGGTTGTTGTAAGGGAAATAGCACTGTACGCTGTCGAAACCGAGAACTACGTCCTGCATGTTTCCATCCTTGTCTGGAACGAGGGCTTTTACGATACGTCCACCGAAGTTAGTTACAGTAACTTCCATTCCTGCTTTGTTCTTGAGAGTGTAGTAAGCAACTACCTTTGCAGAGTCCTGTCCTGGAGAATAGATCTCGTTCTCGTAGACTGCACCTGTGTACTCTACATTACTTTCGTTTTCCTGTGCTGGCTGGTTTGCACAAGCAACTGCGATGATTGCAGCAGAACCGAGCCAAAGAGCTTTTAAACTTTTCATAGTTCTAAGAATGCTTTAATTGTTAATAATTGATATTTGTTATTAATAGTTAAATTTCCATATTTCTTGCAAATATAGTAAAAAAAAATCGCATCAATGCTTAATTTTAGTTTTATTTCTATGTTTAAGCTAATTTTGATGCGAAAAATGCTTATGCAAAGCATAAAAGTCCTCGAACTACTGTTTCTCCTTCGTCTTTCCGGATTTCTATTTCGAATTTCCTGTCTTCGATTTCCTGTTTGAAAAAATGGAGTGTCTCACCGAAGAGTGTCTCGTTTATGTAGGCGATTTCTACTCTTTGCAGTTTGTGCTTCTGGTAATACTCAAGAGGAAACACGTCGCACAGGAGCTGGATGTATTTGATGCTGTTGACGTGCCCGTTATAGTCGATGTCGCTTGTTACGACCTTATGAATCCTGCATTCTTCTGTGTCTTTCAATGGACGGAGTCTTGTCTGCGGTGCAATAGGGCAGGGGTGATTTGCAATGATACAGCTATTGAATTCTTCCGCGTAAAGTCTTTCCAGTTCAATTGGTTGCCGGGTCGTCCTGTCAATCATCGCCCAGATACTCCTTGCGTATCCGTACTCTGTGCCGTCAATACCTCTGATTGCGAAGTTTCTGTTTGTGAAAAGTCGGTAGATGTTCTCAATCCAAGTGGAAATTTCGAGTTCAGTAAACATCTGCGGCATTTCGTACATCTCAATAGCCATGCGCGATAACACCCAGGCATGATTTTTAGGGGTGATGTCATCTACTCCGAAGCCGCGTTTGTTGGCATGTTGTTCTGCACAGTTCAGTAAATCTCTTCCCAGAGTTTCGTAGTTCATACGTCTCTGGAAATCAGTATTGAATGATTCTACTATTACATTCTTTGTTTCTATCTTCTCCATAATATTGCAAAGTTAAACAAAAAAATCTAATTCGTGCACTTTCATTTAAAAAAACGTCGTTTATTGTTGAATGAAAATGATTGGAGTTAAGAAAAATCCCCGGCACTCTTTGCACCGGGGATTACTCGATTTTATACTGATAAATGTTAGCAGAGTTTTCTTGCACCATCACCGATTACAACGTCGATGATCTTGCAATTCTTTCCGTATTTCTCGTAGAACTGCTTTGTTACTTGTTCAATGAATGTAGGATAGAGCTCTGAACGTACAAGGTTGATAGTACATCCACCGAATCCACCACCCATAAGGCGTGCACCTGTCACACCACAATCCTGAGCAATGTCAACGAGGAAATCAAGTTCTTCGCAACTTACTTCGTAGTCCTGGCTGAGACCATAATGAGTCTCGTACATTTTTTCGCCGACAGTTTCGTAGTCATCGTCCTTGAGGGCATCGCTCACTGCCAGTACGCGGTCTACTTCGCCCAGTACGAACTTGGCTCTCTTGTAGTTGACTTCACCGACTTCGTCCTTTACTTTCTCAAGGTCTTCCCATGTGCAGTCACGGAGAGTCTGTGCTTCTGGCTTAAATGCCTTGATGGCAGCAACTACGTCTTCGCAGCTCTTCCTTCTGTCGTTGTAAGGTGAACCTGCGAGTTCGTGCTTGACGCATGAATTCACGAGAACAAGCTTGTATCCTTTTGGATGCCAAGGGAAATATTCGAATTCTCCACTTTGGCAGTCAAGACGAACGAGTTGTCCTTTCTTTCCATGTACGGAGATGAACTGGTCCATTATTCCACAGTTGGTTCCGATATATTTGTGCTCGGTTGCCTGGCCTACCTTTGCGAGATCCATGCTTCCAATCTTGCCTTCACCGAAGAGGTCGTTGATGGCGTATGCAAATGTGCTTTCCAGTGCTGCTGATGATGACATTCCTGCTCCGAGAGGAACGTCGCCTGCAAATGCTGTGTCAAATCCTTCTACGGGTACCCCAAGAGCCATCATTTCGCGTGCTACTCCGTAGATGAAACGGAAGTGTGTGCCACGTGGACCTTTTTCATCGTCAATGCTGAACTCGTCATAGTCTTTCAGGTCAATGGAATATGCACGGATTGTACGTGTGCCGTTAGGACGGACTTCTGCAATCATACCTTGTTCTACTGCTCCTGGAAATACAAAACCGCCATTGTAGTCGGTATGTTCACCAATGAGATTGATTCTGCCAGGAGATGCATATACACTTCCTGGCTGTTCACCACCCAAGTGCTTAACGAAGCGGGTTCTGACGTCATCTATTGTAAGTTTCATGATTCTTGATATTTTAGTTTGTTAGTAATTCGTCTTTGCTGTATTATGTTTATTTCTGTACTCCGAATTTGTAGATTGTCTTCTGAGTATAGATTTCTCCCGGATTGAGAACAACGCTTGGGAAGTATGGGCGATTAGGACTGTCTGGGAAGTGCTGGGCTTCAAAACAGATAGCAGAGCGTCTTGGGTATGTTGCTCCATGAGTACCTGGCTTGCCGGTTCCCCAGTTGTCGGTGTAGCATTGCACACCTGGCTCTGTTGTCCAGACTTCCATTGTGCGGCCGCTGTTTGGCTCGTAAATCTTGGCTGCAAAGCTCAGTTCGCCGACTTCCTTCTTGTTAAGTACGAAACAATGGTCGTATCCGGCTCCGTTCTTTACTTGGATATTTCCTGGCTGATCGATATCTCGGCCAACAGGCTTTGCCTTACGGAAGTCAAATGGAGTTCCTTCTACTGGTGCAATGTCACCAAGAGGAATGCTTGTCTCGTCGATTGGAATATAATAGTCTGCGTTGATTTCGCATTCGAGGTCTTCAATTGTCGGGGTCGGGTTTGCAATACCGGCGAGTGAGAAGTATCCGTGGTTAGTAAGGTTGACGATTGTCTTCTTGTCAGTAGTTGCCTTGTAGTCAATTACGAGTTCATTTTCATCTGTAAATGAATAGACAACTGTTACGTCTAACTCTCCAGGGAAGCCTTCTTCCATGTCAGCTGCCACATAATGGAGTTTCAGAGTTTTTCCGTCTATTTGTTCTGCGTCCCATATCCTCTTATGGAATCCGGTAGGACCTCCGTGAAGGGCATTTGCACCATTGTTCAGTGCAAGTGTGTATTGTTTTCCGTCAAGGATGAACTTGCCTTTGCAGATACGATTTCCGTAACGTCCAATGAGTGTGCTGAGGAATTCTTCTGGCTTGTTCATCACGTCGTCAATATTGTCGTGACCTTGAATTACGTTACCCATATTTCCGTTCTTGTCCGGAACCATGATGGCAACGATCGAACCGCCAAAATTGGTTATAGCCACTTCGTTTCCTTTAGAATTTCTCAGGAAGAACAAGTCTGTCTTCTTTCCGCTTACTTCCTTTCTGAAGTCTTCAGCTTTGAGTCCGCTGACACTATTGATAATATTATCTGTCATTGCCATGATTATGTTATTTTAGTTTCACACTACAAATATAGCATAATATCGGCAATCAACAAAATAAAATGTGATTTTTTAATCAATTAATCCCTTTTTTTAGTAAGTCTGCCACAACGAAGGTGCTTCCTCCCACAAAAATGAAATCATCTTCGCTTGAGTCACTTGTTGCAGTATCTATAGCTTCACTTACACTTGTGAATAATCTGCCTTTCAGGCCTTTGTCAGATGCCAGTTTGCCTAAGTCCTCGACAGGCAATGCTCTTTTTACCGAAGCCTGACAGAAATAATATTCGGCATTGTCGGGCAGGAGTGATATCACACCAGAGATATCTTTGTCGTTAACCATTCCAAAGACGATTCTCAGAGTCTTGCATTTCTGCTCCTTGAGTTGTTGTGAGATATATGCAAATCCACCTATATTGTGTCCTGTGTCACAAACTATTGTCGGATTCTTCTTGATTTGTTCCCATCTTCCTCTAAGTCCTGTATTCTCAATAACTCGTCTAAGTCCATTTTCAATGGATGCGTCACTTATGTTGAGCCCAAGCAGGCGTAACTCGTTGATTGATGTCAGGATTGTGTTTATGTTCTTTCGCTGGTAGAGTCCTTTTAGTTCGAATATGGACTCCATTTCTTTTCTTGCCTTGCTACTGCAGTAAATCACTGGAGTACGAGCCTCTTTTGCGTGTTGTTCAAACACGGGCAGAGTCTCGTCAACGGTCTCTCCAATCACACATGGAATTCCCTTCTTCATTATTCCGGCCTTCTCGAATGCAATTTTGTCAAGCGTGTTACCGAGGTGCTGGATGTGGTCGAGACTGATATTGGTGATTATGCTGAGTATTGGAGTGATGATGTTTGTGCAATCCAATCGTCCTCCAAGACCTACTTCAATGACAGCAATGTCGACTTCTCTGTCAGCGAAATACTTGAAAGCCAATGCTGTTGAAACTTCGAAAAAAGATGGACTGATGCTCTCGATGAATGTTCTGTGCTCGTCGATGAAGTCCATCACGTAGTCTTCTTCTATCGGCTTTCCGTTCACTCTGATTCGTTCTGTGAATGACAGCAGGTGAGGTGAAGTGTAAAGCCCCACCTTGTAGCCACTTTCCTGAAGTATGGAGGCAATTGTATGTGAGCAGGAACCCTTTCCATTGGTTCCTGCGATGTGAATGGTCTTGTATTTCGTGTGTGGATTACCTAAGCGCTCATCAAAGAGCACGGTATTGCTCAGTCCTTCCTTATAGGCTTTGCTGCCTACATTTTGGTAGGACGGAGCCATATTGAAGATGTAGTCTGAATATTGCTGGAAATCACGCATTGAAATATGCACGGAATTGCTTGAACAGTTTATCTTTCAGACTGGAAGATGGCTTGAAATTGTCGCTGTCCTTCATCTTCTCCATATTGTCTTTCTCATCTGATGACAGAGTCTCAGGAATGTATATGCTGATATTGATTACTTCGTCACCCTTTCTTCCTTTGTTATAACCCTGGACTTCAGGAATTCCTTTATCCTTAAGTCGGAGGACAGTACCAGGTTGTGTACCTGATTTTATGTGTATCTTCGCCTTTCCGTCCACTGTCGGCACCTCAACGTCGCATCCGAGTGTGGCTTCTGGAACAGTCAGCAAGAGGTTGTAGACGAGGTTGTTACCGTCTCTTACCAACTCTGGATGTTTTTTCTCC
Source organism: uncultured Prevotellaceae bacterium (assembly GCA_937902455.1). GTDB lineage: Bacteria > Bacteroidota > Bacteroidia > Bacteroidales > Bacteroidaceae > Colivivens. The sequence continues at coordinate 7,899 of CALELI010000076.1, forward strand.
TTGATGATGATTTGCAGGTCACCGTTTACTCCCTGATGCTTTCCTGCACCGCCTTTGCCCTGATCCGTCAGGACCATACCTTCGGCCAGTCCTGCTGGGAATTTCACTTCGATGATTTCCTCTCCGATGGTGATTCCCTCTCCATGGCAGTGTGGGCATTTGTTCTTTATGACAGTTCCTTCTCCGTGACAGGTAGGGCAGACTGTCTGGGTTTGCATCATTCCGAAGATACTTTGCTGGGTCTTTAGAATCGAACCTGATCCGTGACAAGTCGGACAGGTGTCCGTCTTTCCGTCAGCCGAACCGCTTCCGTTGCAGTGAGGGCATGCAACGTCTTTCTTCAGCTTGAATTTCTTGGTGGTTCCGTTTACTATTTCATTGAGGTCGAGTTCTACAGCCAGGCGCATGTCACGCCCTTTATAGCGTGGTTTTCTTCTTTGGCCTCCATCACTGCCAAATCCTCCAAATCCACTGAAGCCTCCAAACCCGCCAAATCCTCCAGAGAATAGGTCTCCAAACATGGAGAAGATGTCGTTCATGTCCATGTTGGAATTGAATCCGCCCATTCCCTTGACGCCTTCAGGACCGAATTGGTCATATCTCTGGCGCTTGTCAGGGTCTCGCAGCACGTCGTAAGCTTCAGCTGCTTCCTTGAACTTGTTTTCGGCTTCCTTATCACCAGGATTTCTGTCCGGGTGATACTTGATGGCCATTTTCTTATAGGCACTCTTTATCTCGTCGGCTGTGGCGGTCTTTTCTACGCCCAGCACTTCGTAGTAGTCTCGCTGTGCCATTATTCTGCAACTGCAACTTTAGAGTGACGGATCACTTTCTCGTTCAACATATATCCTGTCTGCACGCAGTCGATGACCTTGCCTTTCATGGCTTCCGGCTGTCCGGGAACCATCGCAATGGCTTCGTGATATTCTGTGTCAAAATCCTTGCCAACTGCTTCGATGGCGCTCACACCTTCTTTCTTTAGGTAACCAGTGAATTTTTCCATGATGAGATTGACTCCTTCTTTTATGGAATCAACATCCTGGGCTTTCTCGATGTTTGCCTGAGCACGTTCTATGTCATCTATGATTGGAAGCAATTCGGTCAGGACCTTCTCGCCTCCGTTGAGGATCAGCTCGGCCTTTTCCTTAGTCACACGTCTGCGGAAATTATCAAATTCAGCCATTAGTCGCAGATACTTGTCCTCGAGTTCCTTGATTTTCTCTTCTGCTGCTTCCAGCGGATCCTTCTCTTCTGCCTCACACTGTTCTTCTGTACCTTCGTCCTGAGCATCTTCTGCAATGTTCAGCTCTTCCTCTTTTTCTTTCTCTTCCTGCATATCGTGCAAATGTTTATTTTTATTGCTCATGTTTTTTGTATTTTGCGGGGGATTTTATAGAATACCCCTGTAGTTCACCTATAACTGCAACAAAGTCTGTGCCAAATTTGGAATATCTTTAGATGTGTATCCTTTTGGCAGTTCACGGCAGTTGTATTGCGATGCCATAATCTCTCCGTAGGCTCCTGCGCTCAGTATTGCAAGGAAGTCACCTCTTTTTGTTTCTGGCAGACAGATGCCGGTATCGAACACATCGCTCGATTCACATATTGGCCCAACTACGTCATATATATAATAAGGTGTATTTTTGTTCGTGAGGTTTACTATCTTGTGATGGGCATCGTAGAGTGCAGGACGAATGAGGTCTGTCATTCCCGCATCAACTACAACAAATCGTTTACTGCCACTTTCCTTCACGTAAGTAACTTTTGTTATAAGTCTTCCACACTGAGCAACTACGGCTCTGCCTAGTTCGAAATGAACTTCTTGTCCTTCTTTCTGACGTAGATAGGTACTGTATGTGTTGAAATAGTCCTTGAAGTCTGGAATCATGTGCTCCTCAGGGTTCACGTAGTCTATTCCAAGTCCTCCTCCCACATTGATGATGTCGAGGTTAATTCCGTATCCCTCCAGTTCCTCTGTCAGTTCGTTAATGCGGCTACATAGATGCCTGAAGTCCACCATGTCAAGAATCTGACTGCCGATATGGAAGTGTATCCCTCTGAAGTTGATGCTCTTCATCCCTTGCGCTATTTCGATAATTCCTCGCAAGTCTTTGTAAGAGATTCCGAATTTGTTTTCCGACATTCCCGTAGTGATATTCGCATGGGTATGGGCATCGACGTTTGGATTTATCCTGAGACAGATGTCAGCAATCTTATCTTTTTTTGCGGCCAGTTCATTTATCACTTCCAGTTCGGGAAGGCTCTCTACGTTGAAACAGAATATGTCGGCCTCAAGTCCGAGGTTGATTTCCCAGTCTGTCTTGCCAACTCCAGCAAAGACAATCTTCTTAGGGTCAAACCCTGCATTGAGCGCTGCTTGTACTTCGCCTCCGCTCACGCAGTCAACTCCGAGTCCGGCATCTCTGATTATTCTCAGTACGGCAGGGTTGGTGTTTGCCTTCACTGCATAGTGAACGAAATAGTTGTCGTGCTTCCCTGCTTCAGCATTTATAGTGCTGAGCGTTTCGCCCAGCACTTTTGTATCGTAATAATAAAAAGGAGTCTTTAAGCTCACAGTCTTTATCCGTTAAGGTTTTATTACTTAATATTAAACAGTTTGTCATTAAGGGCCTGTAGGGCGCGTTTCTTGTCTTCATCTTTGATGAGGTAAGAAATATTATGATTACTTCCTCCGTATGAAATCATACGTACAGGAATATCCTTTATGGCCTCTGTGGCTAAAGATTCGCATCCTTCGTTTTCCCAGTCGAGATCGCCCACTACACAGATGATACACATGTTCTCGTCCACCTTTACTGTTCCGAATTTCTTCAGCTCGTTGAGTATTGCATCAAGATTGGCATTGTTATCGATTGAGACCGACACACCGACCTCACTGGTAGTTACCATGTCAATGCTGGTCTTATAGGATTCGAATATCTCGAACACCTTTCTCAGGAAACCATATGCGAGTAGCATACGGCTTGAGGCGATGTTGATTACTGTGATATTGTCTTTTGCTGCTACAGCCTTGAACTGCTTGTGTTCTGTTTTATTGCTTATTACAGTCCCAGGTGCTTCCGGATCCATTGTGTTGAGAATCTTCACTGGCACATTTGCATATTTTGCAGGCTGCACACATGTAGGGTGGAGTATCTTGGCTCCGAAGTAGGCAAGTTCTGATGCCTCTTCGAAACTAAGGTGGTGAACGGGCTCTGTCTTGTCCACGATTCTTGGATCGTTGTTGTGCATACCGTCAATGTCTGTCCATATCTGAATCTCTTCAGCCTCGCATGCTGCACCGATCAGTGATGCAGAGTAATCAGAACCACCTCTTTGCAGGTTGTCAATTTCTCCATACACATTTCTGCAGATAAAGCCTTGGGTGATATAGATGTCTCTGTCAGGGTCGGCCTCAAGCAGTGTCGTCAGTTTTTCCTTGATATAGACGGGATCTGGCTCACCGTTCCTGTCCGTGCGCATAAAATCGAGTGCGGGGAGTAATGTGGCGTTTATTCCTTGCTCAAGCATATAGTTTGTCACCATGTTAGTGCTGAGGATTTCTCCTTGTCCGACGATGATTTTCTCTTCGAAGGATGTGAATACGCCCTTTGTGAATGAACGGATATAGTCAAATTCCTTCTTTACGAAATCGTGAAGGATGGTTTTGTATTTTTCTGTCGAGAGCAGATTGTCAACGTGCTTGTTATATTTTTTCTCAAGCGCGCTGATTGTCTCGTGTGCTCCTACAACGTTCTTTTTTAGCAGATACCCCGTTATCTCATATAATGCATTGGTAGTACCCGACATGGCTGATAATACAACAATCTTTTTCTCTCCGTTGTTGACGAGTTTCACCACTTCTTTCATTCTTTCCGGTGATCCAACGGATGTGCCTCCAAACTTTAATACTTTCATGTTCGTCTGTGAATTACTTATTTTAATACTTGTAATATTTGTTTTTACGCATTCTTGACTTCCTGGAACTTGCCGTCGACACACTCGAATATTCGTCCAGGATATTGTTCTATCAGTTGTGTGTTGTGAGTAATCATTATGACGGTTGCGCCTTTTTCATCCACCAGGTTGTGCAGTAGTTCTGTAATCTGTGCGCTGGTTTCCGAGTCGAGGTTTCCCGTAGGCTCGTCTGCGAGTACGAGGGCAGGGTGGTTGAGGATAGACCTGGCAATGGCGATACGCTGTTGTTCTCCTCCGGAAAGTTCTGACGGCAACTTGTCGCCCTTGTCCTTCATTCCGACTCGATTGAGCACTTGGGCGATTCGTGCCTCTCGTTCCGACTTTATCTTCCATCCTGTAGCCTTAAGGACAAAGTCGAGGTTGCTGTATACGGTGCGATCTGTAAGCAACTGGAAATCCTGGAATATTATTCCCATCTTCCGTCTAAGTTCTGGCAGTTTCTTTTTCTTGCACTTTATCAGGTTCATGTCCATCACTGTGGCTTTGCCCTTGTCAAGAGGCACTTCCCCATAAATGGTCTTGAGCAGTGAACTCTTTCCTGTTCCTACCTTTCCTGTGATGTATACAAACTCACCCTCATTGATGCTGAAATTCACATCACCGAGTATCTGTTGTTTGCCTTGGCATACCTCTACGTCGCTATAATCTATAAGCATAAGATTTTATTTCAGTATTTTATTTTCAATATTTTCAGATAATCCTTCATCCTGTACAGGCTGTTTCCCGCACCGCTTTGCGAGTCACTGACGAGTAATATGGTTTCACAGCCATCGTCCAGCATGGGACCTATACACATTCCCTCATAGTTGGCAAATTTCTGTCCTCCGAACATCTGTTGCATGCTAAGCCTGTTCCTGAATTCGTGGAGGAGTTCCTTCTCTACCTTTGTTCCGGCAATTTTCCCTATGGGATTTACCAGATACAACTTCACGTCGCAATAACTTCCTACATACTTTTTCTTTATGGCCACTGACCGTTCCATCACTATCAGCCGGCCGTCGTTGAGTGCCAGCATGTCTGCCACTCCATGTACGTAGGTTCGCATCTTTCCATGATCTTCGTCTTGGTCCAACTCGTAGAGAAACTGGCTTTGTGGCTTCATGTCATCGTTGAAACTCTGCAAGTGTAGGATCTGTGACTTATTGTCCTTATCCGTCTTGAGTGGCATTTCTGTCGTGGTCCAGAACATTCCGGTATGTTCGTTGTAGGTGAGCGACTCGAATCCGCCATTGCTGGTTATGTTCGTCAGGCCGAACATGTCGGGTACTTCCAGCTTCCTTCCCGTCTGTTCTCCGTCGAGGGTGTACTCCAGTATTTGCTGGTCGCCTTCTCCGGATATGAACAACGTGTTGGTCTTGGCGTTATAGGCAACACCCTCCATGTCGCGTCCTTTGTCACATTCCTTTTCCCAGATGAGTTCCATGTTCATTTTGCCGTCATAAGTCATCCTTATCTTGGCAATCTTTCCTTTGTCACTCACGAGGAAGTATGTGTCGTTGCCGGCTTTGGTAATACCGCTGTATTCACCTGTACTGAGCCCGCGTTTGTTTAGGTTGTACTGATGTCTGCCTGTTGCTTCAATCTCAATATGCTGGGTCTGTGCCATGACATATGAGGTTGTCAGCATCGTTGTCAGCATCAGAAGTCTGTATTTCTTGTCAGTCTTCAGGAACATTCTTGAGGATTTCTACGAGGTGATCCCAGACCATCTGGACTGTCGGGATAAGCAGACATTCGTCTGGTGAGTGCACACCGCGAAGGGTAGGGCCGAAGCTTATCATGTCCATGCCTGGATATTTCTCCGAGAACAGACCGCACTCCAGTCCTGCGTGGATAGCCTTTACTACAGGCTCCTTCTTGAAGAGTTTCTTGTAGGTGTCTACTGCAATCTTCAGGATGGTTGACTCTGGGTTTGGCTTCCAGCCTGGATAACCATCTGCGGCCTTGCACTTTGCTCCTGCAAGGGTGAAGGTTGATATGATGGTGTCCCTCATTGCATTCCTCTGGCTGAGGATTGAACTGCGCTGGCTGGTCACGATGAAGATCTTGTTTTCGCCCTTCATCTTCACGCTTGCAAGGTTGGAGGAAGTTTCCACAAGTCCCTTTATGTCCTGACTGTTCTCCAGCACGCCATTGTGAACTGCCTGCAATGCATATATCAGTTTTGTGGATGTCTCTTTGTCTATGACTGTCTTTGGCTTGTCTGTGCTCTGCATCTTGAAGGTCATGTTAGGGTCTGTGACATGATACTCTGCCTCTAATTCTGCAGCGAAGATGTTGAAATCCTTTCTTATCTTGTGCTTGTCCTCCTCTGGCACCATGATGACAGCTTTTGCATTTCTTGGAATGGCGTTGTGGAGATTACCTCCGTCAAATTCCACCAGACGCAACTTGTATTTCTCCTCTGCCTGATAGAGGAATCGTGCAAGGACCTTATTGGCATTGGCTCTGTTCTTGTTGATGTCATCACCAGAATGCCCTCCTGTGAGCTTGTCTACACTGACTTTAAGTGCAATGTATCCTCTTGGAGTTGCCACTGGCTTGTATGTGAAGGTGATTTCTGTGTTCACGCCTCCTGCGCATCCGATGAATATCTCGCCTTCATCCTCGCTGTCGAGGTTGAGCAGATACTTGCCGGTCATGAAGTCGGAACCCATTTCAAAAGCTCCTGTCAGACCTGTCTCTTCGTCTCTTGTGAAGACACATTCTATAGGCCCATGCATCAGGGTGTCGTCTGTCAGTACTGCCAGTTCCATGGCATCACCGATTCCGTCGTCCGCACCGAGGGTCGTGCCCTTGGCTCTCATCCATTCGCCGTCCACATAGGTCTCGATAGGGTCCTTCGTGAAGTCAATCTTGCAGTCTGAGGTCTTCTCGCATACCATATCCATGTGCGACTGTAGAACTACGGTCGCTCTTTTTTCCATGCCCTTGCTGGCTTCTTTACGGATAAGCACATTCCCAGCCTTGTCAACCTTGCACTCCAGGTTGTTCTTCTTTGCAAAGTCCTGAAGAAACGCAATCATCTTTTCCTCGTGCTTTGATGGACGAGGCACTTTGTTTATCTGAGCAAAATACTCAAACACCGCCTTTGGCGTCAGTTCTGTTTCCTTTTTCATTTTTAAGTAATATTGTTATTTTTTCTTATTCGTTATTCATTATTCATTATTATTTCCTATCTTTGCAGCAAATTTACAAAAAAATGGTGAAACTTTTTCTAATTACCTTATTAATTATTGCAATTTCCTTCATTTTTCTTGCAATAAAGATAATATTGCAGAAAAACGGCCGATTTCCAAATGTCCATGTCGGCAATAGTAAGGAAATGCGCAAGAGGGGAATCGGGTGCGTTCAGAGTCAGGATCGCCAGGCACGACAGGAAAACAAGAAACGGATAAAAGAATATTGAAAATGAAGAAACTTACAATTTTAATACTTGCGGCAGCCATGTTCGCAGGTTGTGTTCAGGAACAGAAGAAGGAAACAGGAAAGACAGAAGCGGAGGCTCCAGCCAAGAAGCAGAAAGACGTTGATACCCAGAAGCAGTTGAAGATTGCATGGGTACAGCTCGACTCAGTACAGGCGAACTACGAATACTATAAGCAGGTCCAGGATGAACTTGAGAAGAAGCAGGCTAATGCTGAGGCTACCATCACTCAGAAAGGCAAGTCGTTTGCTGCACAGTATCAGTCTCTCCAGAAACGTGCTCAGGCAGGTGAACTCAATCAGGAACAGTACGAAAAGGAGGCTCTTCGTCTTCAGCAGGCACAGAGTAACCTCGAGAATCTCCAGGCAAAACTCTCTATGCAGCTTCAGGAAGATGCCATGACTCGTCAGAAGGCTCTTGTCGACACCGTGCGTGCACAGGTGAAGAAATACGCAAAGGAGAAAGGCTATGACTTCGTACTTTGCCAGAATTCCGATATCAACAACATTCTCTATGCTGCTGATGTATACGATGTGACAGAGGAAATTATCGCAATTCTCAACAAGCATTACAAGGCTGATTCTAAGAAAGCAGACAAGTCTGAGGAAAAGAAAGGTAAGGAATCAAAATAATATACGACAATGAAAAAGGTATGTTCGTTCATTTTTGCTGTAGCACTTCTTCTTACTTCCTTCCTGTAGCTCATATACAGCTAACGGCGCTATGATTGGCTGTAGCGTTGGTTCTGTTGTTGGCAGTATGACTAACTCAAGTCACGGAACAGGAATTGGCTCTCTCGTAGGTATGGCTGCTGGTGCTGCTATTAGTGCTTCTGTAGAGAAGGCTCAGACCAACAAGGCTATGCGTGGTGAAGAAACTCTAATAATCGAAAAAGATAATTGAATATGAAGAAAATTGCATTTATCTCAGTCCTTCTGATGGCAGTCACTATGACTGTTTCAGCACAGAAGAAAGTATCTATCTTAGGTGATTCTTATTCTACGTTCCAGGGTGCTAATCCTGAAGGATATGCACCGTTCTACCCTAATGACCGCAACGACGTGAAGGAAGTTGCTCAGACTTGGTGGGACTTGTATATCAAGTCAAAGGGCTATCAGCTTGAGAAGAACGACTCCTGGGGCGGGACTACAATCTGCAATACAGGCTATGGTCGTATGGATTCATCCAAGTCGTCTTTCAATGCTCGTATCGACCGACTTGGCAATCCTGATATCATATTTGTCTTTGGCGGAACAAATGATGCCTGGGCAAATTCCCCAATCGGCGACTATCAGTATTCCAAGTGGACAAAAGACGACTGCAAGTCTTTCCGTCCTGCATTGGCTTGTCTGCTCAAGAACCTGAAGAAGCAGTACCGTAAGGCAAAAATCTATGCGATACTTAATTCCGAACTGAAGGAAGAAATCAACGAGTCGTTCCGCGTGATCTGTAAGCGCTATAAGGTTCAGCTTATTGAACTGCACGATATCGAGAAACAGAATGGACATCCTTCAATTAACGGAATGAAGAGCATTTGTCAGCAACTTACGGAAGCCATCAAATAAGCTCACGCTCTTACTGTATTAGAAGCCATTCTTCCAGATACTCCCCTAAAGTGAGTTAATTAATAGTGAAAAATACTTAAAATTTGCAGTTATATTGAAAGTTTGTTGTAATTTTGCACTATTATTATGGGAAAACTGTATATAGTTCCGACTCCAGTAGGTAATCTGGATGATTTCACCTTCAGGGCCATAAAGGTACTGAAGATGGTTGATATGGTGCTTGCTGAGGATACAAGGACTTCCAGTGTATTGATGAAGCATTACGACATTCATACACCTCTGAAGTCTCATCATAAGTTTAATGAACATCAGCAGGTTGCCAATGTGGTTGAAAGACTGCAGGCTGGGATGGACATTGCCTTGATAAGTGATGCTGGCACACCTGGAATAAGCGATCCGGGATTCCTGCTCTCGCGTGAATGTGCAAGGGCTGGAATAGAAGTGGAGACTCTTCCCGGACCTACTGCATTCGTACCGGCGCTGGTCGATAGCGGCCTTCCTTGCGACAGGTTCTGCTTTGAAGGTTTCCTGCCTCAGAAGAAGGGGAGAATGTCCCGGTTGCAGGCCCTGAAAGATGAGGAGAGGACAGTCGTACTGTATGAGAGTCCATACAGGATTGTCAAGCTTCTGGAACAGGTCATTGAGGTGATGGGCGAAGAACGTCCGATGAGCATCACCCGCGAGATAAGCAAGGTTCACGAAGAGACAGTGAGAGGTACGGCGGGCGAACTGCTTGCACATTTCAGGGAGAATGAGCCGAAAGGTGAGTTCGTGGTGCTGATAGGAGGTGCCTCTGATCTCTAACCTTTTTATTAGAATTAACAAAGTACTAATTATTAAGAATATGAAAAAGTTTTTTTATCAGTTAGCAATTTGCGGTACTGCTTTGATGGTATCGTGTGTTGGCGGTCAGAATGCGCCAGTAGAAGACAACAGCGAACGTGATTCACTCGAAGATGTAATCAGTCAGAAAGACGAGGAACTGAATGACTTGATGACCTCATTCGCAGATATTCAGGATGGTTTCTCTCGTATCAGTGAGGCTGAGGGACGAATCAACACTATCAGCGACAGCAGGGGTGAAGGTCCGGAAGTAACTCGTAATATTCAGGAAAACATGAACTACATTGCTGAGGTGATGCAGGAAAACCGCGAGAGAATCGCTCAGTTGCAGGCAAAACTGAATGCAAGCACCATCAAGTCCGGCAAGCTCAAGGAACAGATTGAGAAACTGGAGGCACAGTATGAAGAGAAGGTAAAGGAAATAGCCGAACTGAAGCAGAAACTGGCAGAGAAGGACATCGAAATCAAGGCCCTTTCTGACACTATCGTGTCTCTGGCAACAGAGAACACATCCGTAAAGGCTGACCTTGATGCTGCATCAAAGATCGTTAGCAGTCAGGACGCTCAGCTTAATACCGCTTATTATGTTTACGGCACAAAGAAGGAACTTAAGGCACATGGTATCCTTGATGGCAGCGATGTGATGAAGGGTGACTACGATAAGACTTATTTCACAAAGATCGACATCCGTAACTTCAAGAGCGTGAAGCTTGATTCAAAGTCTGCCGAGTTGCTTACAAACCATCCGGAAGGCTCTTACTCTCTCGTGAAGGACAGCAAGGGCTACTATACTCTGAATATCACTGACGCCACTAAGTTCTGGAGTGTCAGCAAATATCTTGTAGTGAAGGTGAAATGAGGATAGGCGGACAATATCTCTTAGCATTCTGCCTGGCATTATGTTCCGTTAGTGGAATTGCACAGACAGAATGGCATCCGACACGTGACTTTCCGCTCCTCTTCAGCAGGATGGAGAAGGCAACAGTACATTATGGTATCATTCAGGACCGTGAGAAACTGATGCCTTGCAACATCCATATAGGTACAGCAAAGAAATATCAGGTACTCATCTATGCCAATGAGAATGGCGTAGTGATGGAGACTGATCCTGATGCTGTGAACAAGGTGGATTTTCCTGATGGAACATACATTCCAGTCGAGCATAAGTATTTCGGCAAGATTATACGCGAGGACAGTATCGGAAAGATTGTCATGGTGCGAGACCTCGACAGGGAAAAACTGACAGAATATCAGCGTTCCACCATGAGCGAAGCCTCCAGGATTGACCTTAGTTTGCTCGGATGGAGAATACCGAAGGAGGATATCGAGAATCTGCCGATGTGCGTGAGGTTCTATTTCGTTTACAACATGGAGATTTTCGAGGTGACTGACAAGAACATCCTTGAGCATATCAACCAGTCGAGAAGGAAGGAATACCGGGCCTACACTCGTGCAGCAGAACTTATCTCTACCAACGAGAGTTCTGTCCGACGTCTCTGGGAGGACTTCTTCGTGAACTACGACAAGACTCTGAAATTCTATAAGAAAAAGTAATTATGACCATTCGCAGTATCTTATTCATGGCAGCCATGCTGCTTGCTGTTGAGGGTGAGTGCCAGACAAAGTCAGATTTCAGTATCGACCTGTGGCCTGACGGACTTCCAAACAGCAATGGCATCGACAAGACAAAGCCCTTCGACGATGCAACTCAGAACTTCAAGCCTAATATCCGTGTGTTCTTGCCGGAAAAACCAGATGGCAGAGCTGTGATTGCCTGTCCTGGTGGCGGTTATTCCCATCTGGCTATGGATCATGAGGGATACGACTGGGCTCCTTTCTTCAACAGTCGTGGCATAGCTTTGATAGTCGTGAAGTACAGGATGCCTCACAACAACAAGGAAGTGCCTATGAGCGATGTGGAGGAGGCATTCCGTTACACAAGGAATCATGCCCGCGAGTGGAATATCAATCCTCATAAGATTGGAATAATGGGCAGTAGTGCCGGAGGACATCTGGCATCTACCATTGCCACTCATTCCAGGAAGAAGGTCGCTCCTGCTTTCCAGATTCTTTTCTATCCTGTAATCTCCATGAAGGAGAATCTCTCCCACAAGGGCTCGTGTGTGAATTTCATGAGCAAGCATCCTTCTAAGGAAGAGATAGACCTTTACAGCAACGAGAAACAGGTTGGCCGGAACACACCTCCTGCTATTGTCCTTCTCTCTCAGGACGATAGGGTAGTGCCTCCTGAGAATGGTGGCTGTTATGTCCACAACATAAATGTACTAGGTGGAAAGGCACGTCTCTGCACTTATCCTTCTGGTGGTCATGGATGGGGATTCAGGACTACTTTTGCCCACAACAAGCAGATGCTTTCCGACCTGAGTGACTGGTTGGAGGGGATTAAATGAAGAAAAATTTGGTCAATACGTTTTTTTTTATTAATTTTGCATCCGCTTTCGGGCACAGAGACAATTTTATTGTTCACCAGAACAAATTTGAACTGTATAAAAACAATAAAAACTAAAACAAAATGAAAAAAGGTATTCATCCGGAAAATTATCGTCCTGTAGTATTCAAGGATATGTCAAATGGCGATATGTTCCTTTCTCAGTCAACTTGCAAGAGCAATGAGACAGTTGAGTTCGAAGGTCAGGAGTATCCACTGATCAAGCTTGAAATCTCTTCAACCTCGCATCCTTTCTACACTGGTAAGGCTAAGTTGGTTGACACAGCAGGACGCGTGGATAAGTTCTTCAACCGTTACGCAGTAATGAACAAGAAGAAATAGAATTACACATCAACACAAACACGAAAAAGAAGCCATTTGGCTTCTTTTTTTGCTCACACGCACCCCCCTGTGCCTTGCTACCTGCTTTCGCCCCCAAAAGCGGAAAGATATAGACCCTACCTAACCTTCCCTTTTAAGGGGAGGGACTCAGTGCTAACAGGCTCAGGTTCTTGTTCCTCCCCTTGAGAGGGGAGGTCAGGAGGGGTCTTCCGTATCCTTTTTTGTTCCTGCCAGTCAAGTGTGAAATATGTCTGTGTCTGGCTTTTCTTCTCGTCGGTGGAATAGGTCCGTGTGACGAGTATGAGGTCTTTCCCGTCGATGTTCACGATTGAGATGTCTGCTTCCGAATGTGCTGTGAGACGTATGTGGCACGATGTGGCAGTCAGTTCCGTCATCTCCGATTTACCTTTCAGGTTATTCGTCACCTCGGCCTTCATGCTACTGTCCTTGAAGTCGATGAAGTCAAGTATGTTGTTCCGCGAGAGCAACGGAAAGATCTTCTCAGGCATGGATTTCAGCGCAGTCTTTATGTCCTGTGCTGATACTGAAAGCCATGACGCTGTCAGGAGTGATAATATGAATGCAATTCTTTTCACGACGCAAATTTAAGAAATAAATATGAATTATGAATTATGTTCCGGGCTTTTCTCGCCTGAACTCCTTTAAAAAAACAGAAAATGTGTGAAGAATTATGAATTTTTAGTATCTTTGCAATGTGAAACGATACATTGTTATATATATAGTACTGTTGCTTCCTGTTCTGTCCTTTGGTCAGACGGCTGGGGGCGAGACATCGGCTGTTGATACCACTATCATCTCAGAGTTTGAACAGTTGATGGATGCTCAGCCAGTTGACTCGGCCGACATTGCAGGCATGACCGGGCTGAAGGACTATGAACCCATTGACTCCGCTTATCTTGCTGAACTGGAAGACCTGATGATAAAGTTCGAGAAACGTCAGAAGGCCGAGAAGATAGTGCGTGACTACGAGAAGTCACTTATGAGGAAGGAGATGAAGTACAATACAGATGGCTGGTCAATGCTCTTTCGTGGTGCCTTGCTGACGAAGACGGAGAAGGACTATCGTGACAATGCTCCTCTGTTCGAGGACAGGTGCAACGACTGGTTTGACTACGGGCTTGCTGCACTCCCTGCGGCTGCTACCTATCTGGGCAAGATATTCGGAGCCGAGTCGAGGAGCACGACAAAGCGGCTGGTCATTTCCAATGCCATTGCTTTCGGACTTACGGTAGGACTTTCCTCTGGGTTGAAGAATATCGTGAGCGAACGCCGTCCCGATGGCAGCGACGACCACAGCATGCCTTCACGCCACACTGCAATGGCTTATGCCGCCGCCACAATCCTCGACAGGGAATATGGACACATGAGTCCCTGGGTGAGTATCGGTGGATATGCTACTGCTACTGCCACTCAGTTCCTGCGCCTTCACAATAACGCCCACTGGATAAACGACTTGTATATCGGAGCTGGACTCGGTATGGTGTCTACCAATTTCGCCTATTTCATTACCGACAAGATACTTGGTGCCGAGGGAATAAACAAGAAGCCTAAGGTCGGTCTTGGTGACATTCGTGGTGCAATGAACTTCGAACTGCGACCAACCTCTTTCGTCCTTGTGTCCGGAATAGAATCTGGTCATGTGGGTAATTACCGTGGTGAAGCCACTTATTCTGCAGGCATGGAATACTCCTATTTCTTCGACAGTCATCTGGCGGCAGAGGCTCTGTGCAGGATGTCGACCACGAAGATAAACGAATATTGCGACAATCTGCTCCTCTATCATGCTGATGCGGCAATGAAGTATTCCTATCCGTTGTTGCCGGGTTTGCGCCTTTCGGCCAGAGCTATTGCCGGTGGTCGGTTCTCTGCCGGGATCGATGAGATTGACGGCAATGCCTTCGAACTGGGAGGAGGCTGTTCCTTCGACTATCTCAGCAACGAGAAATATGCCTTCGGAGTGAGTTTCGACTACTACCATGCCTTCTCCGACCTCATGAAGAACCGCTACCTTGTCGGCATGACCTGGCGAATCATGATGTAATTATAATCGAATAGGACAAAAAATCGCTCGCTGCACCCTCTGTGCCTTGCTACCGGGTTCGACCCCAAAAGCGGGAAGATAGGAAAGAATGAAAAATGAACAATGAACAATGAAAATTTACTCTCAGATTTACGTCAGATTTATGAAAAGATTCAAGCGAAGCGCCTCTCCAAAAAATGCTCCCAGAATATTTTTTGCGAGATTTAAGGAAAGATGCATGTTAAGATTTAAGATTTAAATCCTGTCATAAATCTTATGATAAATTTCGCATAAAAAGATAAGGACGATTTAGGTTAAGGCGGCTTTCAGCCTTGATGGCTCGTGCAAATGAGGGGAGAGCAACAAACTCGTTTGATTGCTATCCCGAGTGCCGCCGAGACAAGATTAAATCAAC
>CALELI010000077.1 GCA_937902455.1 uncultured Prevotellaceae bacterium
ATATTAATGTCTGATTAATGTTTAGATTAATGGTCATTAATGTTTTAAATAACATGCGAAAGTCGAATTATTATACTATTCCTTGTGCCATCATAGCCTTTGCAACCTTCATGAAACCGGCAACGTTAGCGCCCTTGACATAGTTGACATAACCGTCAGGCTGCTTACCGTACTTCACGCATGCTTCATGTATGCTTGCCATGATGTGGTGGAGTCGTGCATCTACTTCTTCTGCAGTCCATGAGATATGTCCTGCATTCTGACTCATTTCAAGTCCGGATGTAGCCACACCACCTGCATTGACTGCCTTGCCAGGTGCAAAGAGTATCTTTGCCTCAAGGAATGCGTCAATTGCTTCTGGTGTACAACCCATGTTGGACGTTTCGCCAACGCAAGTAACTCCGTTTGCAAGAAGTTGTTTAGCATCGTCACCGTTAAGTTCGTTCTGGGTAGCACATGGGATTGCGATATCGCACTTCACCTCCCATGGCTTCTTTCCGGCAAAGAACTTGCTGCCTGGGAATTGTGTTGCATAAGGTTCGCAGACATCGTTTCCGCTTGCCCTGAGTTCAAGCATATACTCTATCTTCTCGGCATTGAGGCCTTCCTCGTCGAGGATATATCCGTCTGGGCCGGAGATTGTGATAACCTTCGCTCCAAGCTGAGTTGCCTTTGTCGCAGCGCCCCATGCCACATTACCGAAACCGGAGATTGCAACTGTCTTGCCCTTCATGTCCATGCCGTGAGTGTCGAGCATGTGACTGATGAAGTAGAGGCTTCCGAATCCAGTTGCTTCTGGACGAACGAGTGAACCTCCATATTCCAGTCCCTTACCTGTCAATACTCCACTCCAGTCGCGGGTGAGCTTCTTGTATTCTCCGAAGAGATAACCGATTTCGCGTGCTCCGACACCGATGTCACCTGCTGGGATGTCGATTTCGGGACCGATATATCTGAACAGTTCGCTCATGAATGCCTGACAGAATCTCATGATTTCTGCATCGCTCTTTCCGCGAGGTGAGAAGTCGCTTCCGCCTTTGCCTCCACCCATAGGGAGAGTTGTGAGTGCATTCTTGAATGTCTGCTCGAATCCGAGGAATTTCAGGATGCTGAGGTTCACGCTGGCATGGAAACGAAGACCGCCCTTGTATGGACCAATGGCGCTGTTGAACTGTACTCGATATCCGAGGTTGACCTGTACTTCCCCTTTGTCGTCTACCCATGGAACACGGAATGTAATGATTCTCTCAGGTTCCACGAGACGTTCTATTAATTTTGCTCTCTCAAATTCGGGATGCTGATTATATACATCTTCAATTGAGACAAGAACTTCCTTTACTGCCTGTAAGTATTCTTTTTCACCTGGATGTTTGGCCTCCAGTTGAGCCATGATGTTTTGAATGTTCATTGTTTTATGTTTTAGGTTTATGAGATTAGTTCATAGTTTATTGCTCTTTTGTTTTGCAAATATACGAATAAGCGAGGGAAATACAAAATAAATAGTTGAAAATTTCGGTAAAATCAGTTTCCAAGAAATTCTGCTATTTTTTCTGCGCACCTTTCGCCATCTATTCCGGCAGACACAATCCCCCCGGCATATCCAGCACCCTCTCCGCAAGGGTAAAGGCCTTGCAGACGAATGTGATGGAGTGTCTCCCTGTCACGGATGATGCGTACTGGTGAGGATGTCCTCGTTTCTACGCCAATCATCAGTGCCTCGTTGGTGAGAAAGCCATGGCTTGACTTTCCGAAGTTCCTGAATCCCTGTTGCAGCCTTATTGTGATGAAATCGGGCAGCAGGAAGTGGAGTGGGGATGTGATGAGTCCTGGCTGATAGGAGGATTTCGGCAGACTGGATGAGAGCCTGTTGTTGACGAAGTCCGACATCCTCTGTGCCGGTGCTGTCTGGTGCATGCCTGCCATTATCCATGCCTGTTTCTCCAGCCATTCCTGAAATTCCATCATGGCCAGAGGCGTGTCATTCGTGGGAATCATCTTTGCAATATCTTCCACATGTGTCTCTACCACCATTCCCGAATTGCTCCAGGGACTGTTTCTATGACTCGACGACATTCCGTTCACCACAATTTGTTCCGGCCCGCTGGCTGCCGGTACGACTGTTCCTCCAGGACACATGCAGAAACTGTACACACCTCTGCCGTCGACCTGAGTCACGAATGAATATTCGGCAGTAGGCAGGTATTTGCCCTTGCCCTGCTTGTTGTGGTATTGAATCCTGTCGATCATGTCTGCCGGATGTTCCAGCCTCACACCTACGGCAAGGTCTTTTGCCTCGATTTCCACATTATTATTATATAGCCATCTGTACACGTCCCTTGCGCTATGGCCAGTTGCAAGGATTACGGGTCCGGAGATTTCCTCTTCTGTGCTCCCTCCATCATCCTCCTGATGCGTCACAACTATTCCAGTCACTTTGTCGCCGTCTATTATCAGGTCGGTCATCTTCGTCTGGAACCTCACTTCTCCTCCGCATCTGATGATGGTGTTTCGCATGTTTTCTATCACGATGGGCAGCTTGTCCGTACCGATGTGTGGATGTGCATCGATAAGTATGTTTGTCGATGCACCATGCTGGCAGAACACATTCAGTATTTTGTCTACATCACCTCGTTTCTTGCTCCTTGTATAGAGTTTGCCGTCAGAGAATGCCCCTGCACCGCCTTCTCCGAACGAGTAGTTCGACTCGGGGTCTACATTGTGCTGAGTGGATATCTTGGCAATGTCCTTCCTTCTGTCGTGTACGTTCTTGCCACGTTCCACTACGATTGGCCTGATGCCGAGTTCTATCAGTCGGAGTGCCCCGAACAGTCCACCAGGTCCTGCTCCTACCACGATGGCTTGTGGACATCCTTCCACGTTCCTGTACTCTGTCCTGACGAACTCCTCCTCAGGTGCGTCCTCATTGATGTAAAGCCGTACACTGAGATTGATGAATATTGTTCTCTGTCTTGCGTCAACGCTTCGCTTGAGAATCCTTGTGTGGCGGATTCCCTTGCAGTTCACACCCTTTTCCTCTTCAAGATATTTCAGGATGCTCTGCTCATCATGCGCAACCTCTGGCAATACTCTTATCTGGTATTCCTGTATCATCGTTATTCTTAATAGTTAGCCATTGGCCCTTTCGTTTCTCATTGTTCATTGTCTCCTGAACAGCCTGGCGACTCTCCACAATCCTGGTATGTGACAGTTCACGTTGAGTCTCCTTATCATCAGGGCGCGTCTGTGCGACGGCAGGCTTATCTGCTTGCCAACCTCGTTTATGGCATTCATAATTGCTGTTTTCCTGGATTTGATGCTCGGCCCTGTCTGGCTGTCATCATGGACGAACGTCATGTGGAACGCCTTGTCCTTGCACCAGTAGAGTAGGGGGGTGTGAAGCAATGCCCTGACTCCCAGTTCCCAGTCGTCCCATGTAGTCACATTCTCGTTCCATCCTCCTATGTTCCTGAGAAATTCGGTACGGAATATCATCGAGACGGTGTTCAGCGGTCCGGCAATTATCTGGTTGCATACAGGGTCGGTTCCTTGTATGTGATAGTCCCTGACGAATGGCTTTTTGTTTCCTACCTGCATGTTGCTGGTCAGGCATATCATGTCTGGCGTGTTATGATTGTTGATGAACTTCGTCAGCAGCTCTTCGAAGACCTGAAGGAAGTCCTTGTCGAACAAATCGTCATCATCGAAGAAATAGACATATTTTGACTTCACCCTGCTCAGTCCTTTGTTCCGGGCAAACGATGCTCCTTTCTGTTTCTCTTCCGTGAAGTAGATGTTGAAGTCGTCCGACATGTATTTCCTCTGGAAATCCTGTGCCACGTCCATGCTGCCGTCTGTACTTCCGTTGTCGACCAGGATGAGGCTTATCGGCCTGTATGTCGAGGCTGCGATACTTTCCAGGGTGCGTCCGAGTACCTTCGCTCTGTTATATATAGGGATGACGACTGTAATCATTGCCACATGTTTTTGAATATTTTCCTTGCATCAGCATGATTGTATATGGCATGATGCATGGCTTCTTTCCAGCATCTCAGCCAGGCCTCCCAGTGTGGGTAGCAATACCTGAACGTAGCGCCTTTGGCCTTCTGGACATTGATGTCTGTAAGGAATTTCTCGCCTGTCGTTCCTGCCGGAGTGTCTACGATCAGTCTTGGCACGAACAGGATGTTCATCCCTGAACTCTCTGCGTCTTTCAGCAACACGGATTCCTCTCCGCAGATGTATTTACCGCTTCCTAATCCGAAGTCCTCATTGAAACGCAGTCCGCTCTCTATGGCCTTCCTCGCGATGGTGATTTCCACTGAGGCAGGGTAGTAGCCCTTGCATCTCATGGCTTTCCTGTACGACATCTGTCCTGCCGGATAGGCTTTTGGATAGTTTGCCTTGAAGAGAATGACGTCAGCCTCAGGTTCCTGGCGATATGTGCTGATGATATTGTCGAGATATTCGTTGGTGTACTTGCAGTCGTCGTCGCTGATGAGCACGATGTCGCCTTCCGTGCGCATCAGGGCGTTGTTGCGGTTACGGCTCAGTCCGCGTCCTTGCAGCGTGAAGAGCCTTACGTCCTTGCGCCTGAAGCACGACAGGACTTCTGCTTTCGGCACGTCCAGTGGATTGCCGTTCTGCCACGACACGAGGTATCTCACGTCAGGCCTTTCCTGCAACAGCATCTCCGGCACTTTCAGTATGCCGTCGCCGATGGTACATATTTGAATCTCTAATATCATTTATGCAAAGATAAGAAATAATTATCAATTACGAATTACGAATTGCGAATTATTTTGTAACTTTGCAGAGTTTTAGAAAAATCTGATTATATGTTAAGTGCAAAAGAAGTAAGAGAATCGTTCAAGAAATTCTTCGAAAGCAAGGAACATCTTATCGTTCCGAGTGCTCCTATGGTAGTGAAGGGCGACCCTACACTCATGTTCACCAATGCAGGTATGAACCAGTTCAAGGATGTCATTCTTGGAAATGTCCAGCCGAAGAGCCGCCGTCAGGCCGACAGTCAGAAATGCCTGCGTGTGAGCGGCAAGCACAACGACCTCGAGGAGGTAGGACACGACACCTACCACCACACTATGTTCGAGATGCTCGGCAACTGGTCATTCGGCGATTACTTCAAGGCTGAGGCCATCAGCTGGGCGTGGGAGTATCTCGTTGATGTCCTCCATCTCGACCCGAAGGATCTCTATGCAACGGTCTTCGAAGGCTCTCCTGAGGAGGGACTGGAACGTGATAACGAGGCTGCACAGATGTGGGAGAAGTATCTTCCGAAAGACCATATCATCAATGGCAACAAACACGACAACTTCTGGGAAATGGGCGATACAGGTCCATGTGGCCCATGTAGTGAAATCCATATCGACTCTCGTCCTGACGAGGAGAAGGCAAAGATTCCTGGAGCGCAGATGGTCAACAAGGATCATCCTCAGGTTATCGAGATCTGGAACCTCGTGTTCATGCAGTACAACCGCAAGGCCGACAAGAGTCTCGAACCGCTGCCGGCAAAGGTCATCGATACTGGCATGGGATTCGAACGTCTCGTGCGCACCCTCCAGGGCAAGACCAGCAACTACGATACTGATGTCTTCCAGCCAATCATCAAGGTCATCGGCGACATGGCAGGAAAGAAGTACGGCGACGACGAACAGACCGACGTGGCCATGCGAGTGATTGCCGACCACCTTCGTGCCATCTCGTTCTCAATCGCCGACGGTCAGCTCCCGAGCAATGCAAAGGCAGGCTATGTAATCCGCAGAATCCTCCGCCGTGCAGTCCGCTATGGCTATACATTCCTCGGACAGAAAGAGGCTTTCATGTATCGTATTCTTCCTGTGCTCTTTGCCAACATGGGAGAGCAGTATCCTGAACTCATCAAGTCGCAGGATTTGATAACCAAGGTAATGCGTGAGGAGGAAGAGGCATTCCTCCGTACCCTTGAGACAGGTATCAAGCTTATAGACAAGGTTATAGCGGATGCAAAGGCTGTCGGCTCTACGATAGTATCGGGTGTTGATGCCTTCACTCTTTATGATACTTACGGTTTCCCTCTTGACCTTACGGAACTCATTCTGCGTGAGCAGGGTATGACACTGAATGTTGATGATTTCAAGACAGAGATGCAGAAACAGAAAGACCGTGCCCGCAATGCTGCCGCCAAGGAACTCGGTGATTGGCAGTTGGTTGGTGATTCTGAAGAGGTTGCTTCTACTGAGTTTGTCGGCTACGATACTCTTGAGTGCGACACTAAGATAATCCGTTATCGTAAAGTCTCTCAGAAGAACAAGTCATTCTTCCAGGTTGTCTTGAATCGTACCCCTTTCTATGCAGAGATGGGTGGTCAGGTTGGCGATGCAGGTTGGCTCGTAAGCGGTGAAAATAGGGTAGAGGTGATAGACGTTAAGAAAGAGAACAACCTTCCTGTACATATCCTCAACACGCTTCCTGAGTGGCTTTTGTCGGCACCTCTTACAGCGAAAGTAGATGCAACCAAACGTCATGCCTCTGAGGCTAACCATACAGCGACACACCTGTTGCATTTCGCTCTCCGCGAGGTTCTTGGCAAGCATGTAGAGCAGAAAGGTTCTTACGTTTCACCAGCAATGTTGCGTTTCGACTTCTCGCATTTCCAGAAGGTTACACCAGAAGAGTTGCGCAAGGTCGAGAATCGTGTCAATGAGCTTATCCGCGAGAACTATTCCCTTGACGAGCATCGTGACGTTCCTATCGCCGAGGCTCGCAATATGGGTGCAATGGCTCTCTTTGGCGAAAAGTATGGCGACAAGGTGCGAGTAATACGCTTTGGTGATTCAGTTGAACTCTTTTTGCTTGAAACAGGATTATCAATGCTGCTAATAACACTACTATCTTCACTATTTCTATCATTAGCACCTTTTAAACATGATGCTAAAGAAAAAATCATTAAAGCAGGCATAATATACTTTATTAATCTATATTTCATATTACTCACCTATGCTTTCCTTAAATATTCTTCAATTTCTAATTCTTGTTTA
>CALELI010000078.1 GCA_937902455.1 uncultured Prevotellaceae bacterium
GGTGAGTAACCCCGTACGCCTAACGTAGTGGCGTGCGGGGATAAGAAATGACAAAAATCTTTACCTTAGCCCACAGCCCAAAGGGATGTGCCGTAGAAACTCGTTGACTCGTAGACTCGTTGACTTGTTGACTTGTTTAGACAATCCAAGGGAAAAGTAAAATGAGCAAAATAGCCACCCCGAAGGATGGCTATTTTGCTGAATACAGGTTGGAATACTTTATTTCTTCAGGAATTTCCTGCCCTTAATGATTCTGATGCCGTTGATGTCGGAACTGATGCGCTGACCGCCCACATTGTAGACAGCATCAGAAGAAGAATCGGCAGTTATGCCGTTTACTGAATTTGCACCGGTGATATTTATGACATACTGTGCAGATACAGCCTCGTAGCAGTTGTCAGTTTCTGCACCAGCAGCCGTGATGGTTACGTTGCCGTCCTTCTTTGCAGTAACCTTGCCCTCAGCATCTACTTCTGCAATTTCTTCATCGGAAGATGTGTAGACAACAGTACCGTCATAAATACCTACGTTGAGTTTGTTTTCAGGTACAACACCGTTAGGTGCATCAATTTCAGCCTTCTCAAAGGCGAATGAAGGAGAAGCCTTGTCAATGACAACATTGAAACCGATTGTAGATGGAGCAAGACGATAGTCGGTTTCTGCTCCGTCGATAAAGATGAAGGCAGTTCCTGCACCTACGACGGTAAGTTCACCTGTCTCGGCATTTACCTTTACCACCTTCTCGTTGCTTGAACGCCATGTAAGTTTGCCGTCATAATCCTGTGAACGGAGAACGTCGGGAGTCTTAGGAGCAGGTTTGCCATATTCGCCGCGCACGTCATCAGTTGAAGCCAGCTTGATCCATGCGGGATGCTTTGTCCAACTTGTCACGTTCAGGGTTACAGGCAGGTTGTCGTCCTTGGAGTCGCCTTCGTAAAGTTCATCTGCTGCGTGGAATGGATAAGGCCATTTTGTCTGATACTCATATCCAGTACCGCTTGCACCCACCAGGCTTTCCACTTCGGGACCGTTGTTGTAGATGACGAAGTAGCGTATGCCGTCCACGAAGATTTCCTTCGGCTCCATGGTCTGTCCCTTGGCTTTCAGGTTCAGCACACGGTTCACATCCAGACGGCTATGCACACGCAAGCCTACCTCGGTAGGGGAAATCTTTACTGCCTGAACGGCAGGGTTCTGGTTGTCGACACGGAAATAGCCATCTGAATAATCACCGACGACCACATCCGTCATATCCAGCCACATGAGCTGGTTGTTGAAGGCATACACACTATTGAGTTTGGGGCAGTTATCGGCAATGAAGTCCCTGAGCTTATTGTCGTTGCACAGTACATCCCAGAGCTCAGCATTGTTGCTGAGGTTCAGGGTGCCGAGCTCATTCTCTTCGCACAACACTCTGCCGAGCACAGGGCACTCCTGTATATCGACGTTCTCGGCCGTGGTCAGATTCAGTGAGAAGCTTCCCAATTCGGGCAAGTTCTTTATCGTGAAACCCTGAACCGTGGCATACTTCACCTGAATGGACATCAGGTTGGGACAGTTTTCCACATGGAAGGTATTGATATTCTGTCTGTTTTCTTCACAACCATAAATATCGAAGGACTCAATGTTCTGGTGACCCGTGAAATTGATGTTTTCGACAGAGGATTGAACGTCATAGCTTTCAACAATAAGGGTTTTTAGGCTGGGCACATCGCTGCCGTTGATGTTCGGAATGCACTGGAGGTCTTCGAGAGAAAGGCGTTCGATTGAACCGGACCACTTGACGTCCTTCAGCACGGGACAATTGCAAAGGCGCACACTAATCAGTTTGGTGTTGCCCGAAAGGTCGAGGCTCTCCAGACCGAGGGCGTTGAGTACGTTGAGCGTTTCCAGATTCGGGCACAACTTGCTGAAGTCAGCCGACTTCACCGCATAGCACTTCTCATCCTCGGGGTCGCCGAAGTATCGGAAGCCGATGGCTGTGACGGGGAGGAGCTCGAGTCCCTTGAAGTTGGTTACGTTGTAGCAGTCAACATAACTGAGATAATCGTATTCGTCGCCTTCCAGGATGCCGTTTTCGTCCCAGTCTATTCCGGAAACATAATCGCGCAGATATGGGTCAGGGAAGTTTGTTTCGTTGACAACTACACCATCGGCAAATGCCGTTGAAGAGGAGGCTGCCATAGCAAGAGCAGCCAAAGCTTGAGTAAAAAGTCTTTTCATATTTTTATACATTAAATAAATTCACGCACAAAGGTAGCAAAACTGTAAACTTTTTCTCCACCCAAAAAGGTGGTTTTAGAAGAAAATTTGTAAAATTCCACCCTTTTGGGTGGTACTTGTCGGTGAATAATCGCTATCTTTGCGGACAGAATGCATAAAATATCTTACATGAAAGTACGCCTCTACATTGCTCTGTTGTTGCTGCTGAACTGCCTGACAGACACAGCTGCATACAACGACCACAGAAACAGGAACGTGGATTCGCTGGAACATGTGCTGCACACGAATCCACCATCGGACAAGGCACAGCTCCTGCGGATGTATGACAACCTGGCCTGGGGCTTCCTGGAAACAGACGGGAACAAGACACTCGCCTACTGCGACCGTGGCATATCCCTGGCCAAAGAGTTGGAGAACTACAAGATTATGGCCGAGTGCTACCGTCTGAAGGGTATGCGCTGCTGGGGCGAGGCTCGCTACGACGAGGCTGAGAAGATGCTTCATAAGGCTGGCGAGGCCGTGGAGATGATGAAGCAGAGCAAAAAGTACGAAGAGGGGGAGATTGACGATTTGGCTTCGTCCATAGACGGCACCCTGGGCAACCTGTACAATACCTTGGGAGACGGGGCAAAGGCCCTGAAATTCTACCACCGAGCATTGAAGGTATTCAGGAAACACGACTGGAGGGAGAGCGAAGCCATAGCCCATGGCAATATAGCGGAACTGTATTACTGCATGGGCAATCTGGAACGGGCAGAGGAATACTATCTTCATGGAGATTCCGTGGCCCGACTCACACAGGATCCTCTCGTCAAGACCTTTTGTCAGGAAGGACTTGCCAAGATATACATGCAGCGCGGAGACTCAAAAGAGGCATGGAATACTATCAACAAGTTGGCCGACTATCTCTTTGCCCATCCCGACGAGGAGGGCAGTTCACGCGTGTCCTGTTTGGAAATCATGGCAGACATAGCACTTTGTGAGGGCGACTACACCAAGGCGAGGGACATCGTGAAACGGAACGAGGGACTCTGCGACTCGTTGCTGTATGAGAGTTCGTCCCTGTTGCAGCAAAAGGCCAGGATAGCCATGCACGACCAACAATGGCACGAGGCAGAAAAACTGGTCCGCGATGCGATGCGTCTCAACGAAGAGGCTCCAGACGTAATGTGCGAGGCGTACAAGCTGCTTGCCGAAATCTATGCCCACCTTGGCGATGCTGACAAGACGAAGTTATATACAGAGAAAGCCGACTCGATACAGACGGCATGGAGCAACTATGCCTACCAGGCTTCACTCTCAGAGCAGGAGATGCTATTCCAGTCCGAACAGAAAACCAATCAGATAGTCAGCCTATCCAGGCAACGTATTTATTTCAGATGGATTGTAGTGGGAGCCGTGATAATCATCCTCGCTCTATGTGTGGTTTTAGTACTGATGAAGCACAATCACAGGCGTCAGAAGGCATTGATTGCAGCAAAAGTAGCCCTAGATGCGGAAACTAAGGAGCGTAGTCTCCTGGCCAGGGACCTGCACGACGGACTGGGCGGCATGCTCACCCTGCAGAAGATGAAACTTGCAAACAATGAGGTGGACGAGGCCCGGAAACTGTTGGATGACTCAATTGTGGAGATGCGCCGTATTGCACACCATATCATGCCCGAGGAATTGCAGCGAAACGGTTTGGTGACATCGCTGCAGGATTTTGCCATCTCTGTTCCCGGAACGCAGTTTCATTATTATGGTGACAATAATCGGCTCAAGCCAGAAATGGAACTGGTGCTGTATCGCTGTGCCTATGAGTTGGTAAACAATGCCATGAAGCACTCCGGTGCAGAACATATCGACATTCAACTCATAGTGGATAAGGCCCAGGTAGTCCTTACAGTAAGCGACAATGGTCAGGGTTTTGTGCAAAATGAACCCCTTGCCGGAATGGGATTGAAGAACATCGAGGACCGCATAGCGCAGTTTGACGGAAAAATGGAACTCATCTCCCTGCCAGGACAGGGCACAGACATCAACATCACATTGCAACAATGAACTACAAGATAGACATAAACATTGCCGAGGACCACACTATGCTGACTCAGGGCATCAAGGAGGCGATAAACCGTAGTGACATGGCACATGTGAGCCGTACCTTTTCCACCATTGAGGCCTGCCGTGCCAGCATAGAGACGTGGCAACCCGACGTGCTGCTGCTGGACATCTCTATGCCCGAGGGCAATAGCATTGCCTTTTGTGAGTGGCTTATGAAGACCTACCCATTAGTAAAGGTCATCGTGGTGACAAGTCATGACGAATACTCCGTGATTCGCCGAATGCTCGACCTGGGCGTACACGGCTATGTGTTGAAGAGTAATCCTATAGAAAATCTTTTGCAAGCCATACTCGACGTATATCATGGGAAACGATACCTGAGCGATGAGGTGAATGCCATTTTGGAGAAGGGTCGGGAGTACAATGTATTTCTCACGCCAGCTGAGCGGAATGTGCTTCATCTCATTTGTGAGGGTAAGTCCAATCCTCAGATTGCGGAGAAGTTATGCATGAGCACGGAGACGGCAAACTGGTATCGTAAGCGTCTGCTGGCCAAATTCAACATGAGCAACTCCACGAGCCTTGTAGGATATGTATTGAAAGCACATCTCCTTGACGATTTCTAAATACAACAGCAAAATCGGTGCTCATCTCACGACGGACACCGATTTTTTTTATTATAATTTCCGAACACGGAACACACGGAATGCTCGGAATTGATAATTCCAGACCCCCTT
>CALELI010000079.1 GCA_937902455.1 uncultured Prevotellaceae bacterium
GAGCGGAAAACGAGACTCGAACTCGCGACCCCAACCTTGGCAAGGTTGTGCTCTACCAACTGAGCTATTTCCGCATTTTAGTGTTACTATTTAGTGCCCAGGACAAGACTCGAACTTGCACGTCTCTCAACACTCGCACCTGAAACGAGCGCGTCTACCATTCCGCCACTTGGGCCCTTGTCAAGGTTCTTCTTGAGCATTCCTCCGAATGCGACTGCAAAGGTAGTGCTTTTTCTGGAACTGACAAAATTTTTAATGATTTTTTTTCATTTTTTTTCAGTTTGTTGTTTTAGTGCACTTCTTGCTCAGAGATGCGAAAATGCCGTTTCAGGTGTGCTATATGTTGTATCTGTGATGGTTATGTAACTTAGTTACACACCATCCTCTTCTTCGGGGTCAACATTCATGTCGAGCTGTGGCCCTGTCTCTATATCTCTTGCCTGAGTGATGATGACTTTGCCGTCGAGTGTAATGTCAATAGCCATAGGGTAACTGGCAGAACCTGATTCGTCACAATCGCCGATACTTGCAATGAAGTGGAACATGCTATGATCATCTGATTTCATGTAGTTGAAGTTGAAACCGAGCAGGGCATAGTTGCTGATGTCCTTGTCGCTGATGTGACTCTTGAACGATTCCTTGGTGAAGGTATGTGAGTAAACCATGGCAGTGTCTTTCCTTATCACTACATCCACTGCGTTGTCGTAATAGGTATAGCCGAAACTGTTGACTACGAGTGGCAGGCTCTTATCGTTGCGGAATGAGTAGGTATAGGTGTATTTTGTGCCTTTGACGGTAATTGTGTCTGTCATCTGGTACTCTTGGAGAGCACTTACTGAGTCTGGGCTAATTGCAGTTTCTACGGAGTCAATGTCTTTTCCGTTCTGTTGTTGTCCTCCACAACCTGTGAGCATTGTGGATGCAATGATTCCAACTAAATAAAATACTTTTTTCATTATAAATTGTCAATAAAGTTATTAGTTATAAATACTATTTTTTCTTCTGGAATTGCTTTATGATGCTGTAAGCCGTGTAGAGTCCTAATTGTCCTGCCAGGCTGAGGTCGTCGATTCCTTCCTTGATTTCGTCTTTCAGAATGTGCAGGACACCTCTGTTATAGTATGCCTCGCCAAAGTCCTTGCGAAGACCTATGGCTTCGGTGAAGTGCTGCATGGCTTCGTCAGGATGTCCAAGTCCTGCTTCTCTGCATGCTCTGTTGTAGAGAGCAACGGCTTCGGGATGAAGTTCTTTCATGTCGTCGTTTATTTCGGCGAGCAGTTTCACTTCAACCTTCTTGTTCTGCACCTTGCCACGATATTCACTCTTGTATGTCTGTTCCTGTTCGTCGAGTTCCGGTTCCTTTTCCGACTCCTCGTCGGCTACAAGTTGTTCATAGTTGTCAAAGTCGACATCGGAACGTCGTCTCATCGTCTTGTCCTTCATCTGAGATGTCGGGGTAGAATAGCCGTATTGGTGGGCAATACTTTCTTTCAGATAGTGCTCTTCATCCTTGATGGCTCCTTTCCTGTCGCCGATCTTCTTTCTTGCTTCCGCCCTGAGATAATAGCCCTGTGTGAATTTTGGGAAGTTCTTTATGATAGTGGTGTAGTCGCGAATGGCACCTTTGTAGTCGCCGGTCTTGTCTCTCAGCATTGCTCTGTTGAATACAGCCATCATGTCGTTAGGGTCCTGACTGATGATGTAGTCAAAATCCTCTATTGCCAGATTGTCATCACCGACATAGGATCTCAGTTGTCCTCTGTTGTAGTGTGCGAAGAAGTTCTCAGGGTCGAGTTCAAGGATTGTGTTGTAGTCGGCCATCTGTTTCCTGAGGTCTTCGAGGTAGTAATAGCATATCGCCCTGTTCATCAGGTTCCTTATGTCGTGAGGCTGGAGCTCAAGCGAGAGGTTGAGAGTCTTCTCGGCGTCTTCCCATCTCTTGTTGTAAAGCTGAATATTCGCTTTCAGGTTAAGGGTGTTTGTGCTCTTAGGTGATTTTGCAAGCACCTTGTCAAGGCTCTGGATGGCTTTGTCCCATTCTTTCATCTCAATGTAATAGCCAGCCTTGAGGCGGAGTGCGCTGGAGTTGGTGGAATCTTTCTTGAGTATTACATCGGTACAACTATCCACATCCTCCCATTTCTTCTGTTTCAGTTTGATGTTGGCCATAAGGAGCATACCGTCAGTGTAATCTGGCCATCTTGTAAGTAGCGTGTCAGCTTCGAGTTTTGCCTGGTCGAGACTGTCAAGTTCTATGAAGCAGTATACGATGTTGTGGACGAAACCTTTGTTGTTCGGCTCAGTCTCAAGCGCCTTCCTGAAGTCATTGGCTGCATCATTGTATTCTCTCATGTTGATGCGGCACAGACCTCGGAGCTGATAGGTGTCGGAGAAATAGGGATTGATTTCTATTGTCTTGTTGAAGTCTTTTTCCGCCCCGGTATAGTCTTCGAGATAGAACTTTGCAAGTCCTCGGTAAAACCAAGGCTGGTAGAGGTACGGCTTTGCTCCAATTACGAGGTTGAAATACTGAATGGCAAGCACATAATCGTTGAAATACAAAGCATTCTTTCCGATACTCATCACCGTCTCAGTATTTACCTGAGCCTTGAGCCCGGATCCGAACTGTGCTCCAAACCAGAGTAGGATGGCAATAAGGAGTCGCTGTCTATCTCTTGACTTTGTAGTTGCAATCATACTTGCCTTTCGACATAGCTATGAGTTTTTTCTTTATCATCTGCTTTCTCAATGTAGAGAGATGATCCACGAATAACTTGCCTTCAAGGTGGTCGTATTCATGCTGGAATACTCTTGCGAGGAATCCTTTAAGCCATTCGTCATGCTCTGCTCCGTTCTCGTCGAGATAAGTGACATGAACAGAAGACGGGCGTCTGACATTCTCATGAATGCCCGGCAGACTCAGACAGCCTTCTTCGATGTTCTCAGTCTCTTCGCTTACTTCCACGATTTTAGGATTGATGAAGGCGTGGAGGAACCCCTTGTATTCGGGATAATCCTCTGAAAGTACGTCAAGGTCAATTACGAACATGTTGATAGGCAGACCCACCTGAGGACCGGCTAATCCGACTCCGTCGGCTTTCTGCATTGTCTCGTACATGTTCTGTATCAGTTCCTGTAGACCAGGATCCTCCATAGTGATGTCTTCCGACTTCTTCCTCAACACTTCCTGGCCAAAAATATACATTGGTAATACCATAGTTGTTTGTATTTTGAATTGCTAATTATGACTTGCTAATTGTGAATTATGAATTGCACATCATAAACTCCTCTAATATGATTGTGGCAGAGATTTTGTCCACAAGTCCCTTGTTCTGTCGGGCTTTCCTGCTGATGCCACTTTCAATCATTGCCTTATGGGCAAGTACGGATGTGAATCTCTCGTCGAAATACACAATCGGGAGTGTGGGATAGAGCTTCTTCAGTCTGTTCACAAACGGGGTGATACGTTTCATATTCTCTGAATCCTCGCCGTTCGTCTGTATGGGATGACCTACCACAATCTGTTCCACTTCTTCTTCCTCCATGTAGGATTTCAGAAAATCAAGCAGGGTGGGTGTCTCAACTGTTGTCAGTCCCCCTGCAATGAGTTTCAAGGGGTCACTCACCGCAATCCCAGTTCGCTTTTGTCCGTAGTCTATTGCAAGAATTCTACCCATAGCGTATCTTTATTCTTGCAAAGTTACAAAAAAAAGTTGAACGCCGTGAGCCACACCTTATAAAAAATATTAAATTGAGTAAATTAATGTATGTTCAACCATCTCTACTTACACCTTCATCCTTTGCAGAGCTTCTTTTCCTACTCATCTTCCCCGTCCATTATATATAATAGGTGGACCTTTATTATAGAGTTATAATTCGTGTCATT
>CALELI010000080.1 GCA_937902455.1 uncultured Prevotellaceae bacterium
CCAGATTTGCCTTATTGGAACAATTGACCATGGTCAGCTTTTCTGCAACATTACGGCCAATCAGTCCGCCAAATACAGTGCTTCTTGTGCCGCCTATCCTATATTCCTGTCCAAGAAGATGGCAGTTCGTGACTGTGACGTTCCCATCATCGCCAGACATGTCAGGGGTTTGGGCACCGGATTTTGCTATCAAGGCTCCTACAACGATTTCTTTTGAATAGTCTCCACTTGTTATATTGACTATCTCGTTATTATTTCCTACTGCAGGTCGAATGTTGAGATTCTGTATCGTACCCTGATACACTTGATAGAACAGGCCGGCATAGATGTCACCGGAGGTGGACCAGGGCTTCAGCTTATAATTTGAAATGGTATATCCGCCTCCATCATAAACACCTGAGAACATTCTGGTGTTCTTGTCGAAGAAACCGCTGTCATCATCATTCTGCCTTTCTGATCCTATGCTTATCTCATTACCCTGGCAATCTATGTCTGTAGTCTGAAGGAAATGCTTTCCTGCATAGTCACCCGAGCCGCCCGGAGCAGAGAAAATCTCGGCAAATTTCTGAAGTTTGCCAAGAGATGAAATCAGATAAGGATCACTCTCAGTTCCGGCACCGTAGAAATCATTACTGCCACTGGGGAGAAGGTTGTCGATAAGGAAAGAGCCGACATTTGCAATGACGTTCCTGTCAATGGTGATCGGAGCATACACGTCAGGGTTGGAACTCGTCTTTTTAGTAGCCTTAACTACCGTCTTGTCGAACTTGGTGGTAAAAGTGAAGGAAATGCCGTTGTATGTGGTTGGAAGCACGGCAACATAGTAGGTTCCGGCAGGAATGATGCCACCGTCCCTGCCAACGAGAGTAAGTGTTGAAACTGTAGGAAGCAGATCAAAGATATTATCCCCATAATGAATGGGAGTGATGCCATTCGGAGTTCCGTTCTCATCCAAAGAGAAAATGATTTTAGGCGAAACAAAACATTGAGCCTTGTCCATACAGGTCAACACTATGGACTTGCAATCGAAATCAGTCGTAAACTTTATGTATGAACAAAGGTTCTTGAAACTGATATTTCCCTCAGAATCAGTTATTCCGGCCATCAGACAGGCTTCAGGATCAAAGCCTTCCTCAATGGCACACTGCTTATATTTGCCCCAGTTTACATTTCCACCTGAAGCGGTGAAAGCGTTCTTCTCATTGTAAGGATAGATACCGGCATAATCAGCACCCGGATTCTCAACCTCCCCGCTGAAAGTGCCTTCGTTCGTGCCAACACCATCACTCAATGTAAAGCAATAGTTCTCCGTGGCATTTTCCTTTGAAATCAGGTTGATCATATCTCCTTCCTGCCAGAAGATATAGTTTCCAGTGCCTAACTCGGCCTTTGTACCGGAATCTTCAGAGAAAGCAGTTATGGTATACTTGTGCAGTTCGGGATTCTCTACTGGTTCCTCTGCAGGAGTCTCAATCTTATCCGTGCAGGAGAAAAGCACTGCGGCACACATCAGTGCCCATGCCGGCATGAAAAATCTTGTCTTCATGGATATTACCAGATTGATTCAGACAAATCTACCTCGTCAAGTTGTTCTGTCGACGAATTGCCGACATATTTCGGACCGTCCTGGCTTCCGCAAAGGACACTCATGATACCCAACCTGACCGTCTTGGTCTTAGGGGTGTGGTATGTTTTCTGTAATTCTTTGATTTCCATAGTGTATCGTCCTGTTATCTCATCACTTTCACAACTGCAAAAGTAAGACTAAGTACGGACATATCCGTCAAGATAACATGACAAAATTCCTATTGCAATTCCGTGGAAAAGGGCTAATTTTGTCAATTGATAATAACGATAAGAGTGACTGACAACGCAT
>CALELI010000081.1 GCA_937902455.1 uncultured Prevotellaceae bacterium
ACGCATCTTTGGAAGACCTGTCTCGATTGCCTTTGCCATACCGCCGAGCTTCTCGATTTCCTGGATGTGTTCCCATGCCTTGTCGATGAGTTCGTTGGTGAGTGTCTCTACATAGTAGGAACCTGCCCATGGGTCGATGTGCTC
Source organism: uncultured Prevotellaceae bacterium (assembly GCA_937902455.1). Classification (GTDB taxonomy): domain Bacteria; phylum Bacteroidota; class Bacteroidia; order Bacteroidales; family Bacteroidaceae; genus Colivivens. The sequence goes on from CALELI010000081.1 coordinate 145, forward strand.
GCAGACCTGAGTCTCGTTCTGGATGTAGATCTGGGTATTACGTGCGATACGTGCAGAGAAGTCTGTAGGAAGTGCGATGGCTTCGTCGAGTGCGTTGGTGTGGAGACTCTGAGTGTGTCCGAGTACTGCTGCCATTGCCTCGATACAAGTACGGCCGACGTTGTTGAATGGGTCCTGCTCTGTGAGTGACCATCCTGATGTCTGGCTGTGGGTACGGAGTGCCATTGACTTAGGGTTCTTTGCGCCGAAGCTCTTGACGATCTTTGCCCAGAGTACACGGCCTGCACGCATCTTTGCAATCTCCATGAAGTGATTCATTCCGATTGCCCAGAAGAATGAGAGACGAGGTGCGAATGCATCTACGTCGATACCTGCATTGATACCTGCGCGGAGGTAGTCGATACCGTCGGCGAGGGTGTAGGCAAGTTCGATGTCGGCTGTTGCACCTGCTTCCTGCATGTGGTAGCCTGAGATGGAGATGCTGTTGAACTTAGGCATCTTCTGAGATGTGAACTCGAAGATGTCGGCGATGATCTTCATTGAGAACGAAGGAGGGTAGATGTATGTGTTGCGGACCATGAACTCCTTGAGGATATCGTTCTGGATAGTTCCTGCCATTTCCTCGAGTTTTGCACCCTGCTCAAGACCTGAGTTGATATAGAATGCGAGGATTGGGAGTACGGCTCCGTTCATTGTCATTGACACTGACATCTTTGCCAATGGAATACCTTCGAAGAGGCGCTTCATGTTCTCGAGGTTGCAGATAGATACACCTGCCTTACCTACGTCGCCTACCACGCGCTCGTTGTCTGGGTCGTAACCACGGTGAGTAGGGAGGTCGAATGCTACGGAGAGACCTTTCTGACCTGATGCGAGGTTACGGCGATAGAATGCGTTTGATTCCTCTGCTGTGGAGAATCCTGCGTACTGGCGGATAGTCCAAGGGCGGAATGGGTACATCATTGAGTAAGGACCACGGAGGAATGGAGGGATACCGGCTGCGAAGTCGAGGTGTTCCATGCCTTCCAAGTCTTCCTTAGTATATACAGGCTGAATGTCAATCTGCTCAGGAGTTCTCCAGTTGGCTGTGATTTCAGCTTCCTTCTGCCATTCCTTGCCACACTTAGCAGCAATACCTGAATGGATGTCTATGTTTTTAAAGTTTACTCTCATAAAATTTTTTAATTTACCATTTACCATTTACCATTTACGATTTATTTACCATTTTATTATTTGGACATTTTGTCTGAGTCTAAACGTACTTTTGTGCTGATAATCGTCTTTGTTATAATTCGTGATAGTTCTATGCCTTCATTATATAAATCCTTCAAAAGATTAGGCTTCACCATTTCGCTTCTTATAATGAGTTCAATCCAGTGACAGGTCTCGTCAAGCTCTTCTTCTACCATTTTTAATTTATTGATGAAATCTTTGTCTGATTTCCCAAGGCAAGCCGCACGATAGTTCGCTGATGGAGATGTGCCGGAGCGAATAATTTGTTTAGCGATAGCGTTTCCTGCAATGGTATTTGGCATTTTATCTACTAATGCAATGATGCGCAACGCAAATTTTGTCAGTCTCTCTTTAAGCTCATCCTTGGTCATAAATGACTAAATGTCTAAATAAATGGTAAATCGTAAATTTGTAAATTGTAAATTATTATTTGATTCCAAGTGTTTCATTATATTTCTTGAGTGTCTCGAGTTGGTTGCTGCGAACATGGATGAAGTTCTCGATACCTTCCTTCTGGAGGTCTTCCATGCAGGCGGGTGCGCCAGCCACGATGAACATGGCACGGCCGTTCAGTGCCTTGAAGGCAGGAACTGCATATTCCGCATATTCGTCGTCGCTCGAGCAGAGCACCACGATGTCGGCGTTGGCCTTCATGGCAGCTTCGACACCTTCTTCGACAGTGGGGAATCCCAGGTTATCGACTACCTTGTAGCCGGCGGCTGCGAGGAAGTTACACGAGAACTGGGCGCGGGCCTGACGCATGGCCAGGTTGCCGATGGTGAGCATGAATGCCACTGGCTGCTTGGCTGCGGCTTCGGTCTGCAGGCGTAGAGCCTCGAACTCGCTTGCAAGGCGACTGCCTTCCAAGGCGGGGATGCCCGACTCTTCGCCACACTGGCAGCCACAAGCACATTGGCCACTCATGGGTTTCTTGCCCTCCGACTTCTCGTTGAAGTTCGGGAACTGGTTGGTACCCAACATGAACTCCTTGCGTTTGGCTGCGTTGGCATGGCGGGTCTTGTTGGTGTCGTTCACGGCATTCT
>CALELI010000082.1 GCA_937902455.1 uncultured Prevotellaceae bacterium
TGCTGTCGACATAGCTCCGGAACGTAATCAGTCTACGATGAAGTTTAATTCAAAGTCTGATTCTCCTGTTTTGCGGCAACTTAGCAATATGTCTCCCGTGACTGTTACAATTGACGTTTATGGTACTCCAATGACGTTCAAGAGCGCAGAAGCTGCTTTTCAGGCTTTGAAATTTGAAGACCCCGCTGTTGCTTCTCTCTTCCAGAATTATGACGCTTTTGAAGCCAAACGAATGGGTAGACATTTTGAAGCACGCTCTGACTGGAATGACGTCAGAGATGAAATGATGCTTAAGGTTCTTAGAGCAAAGTTCGGTCCGCAAAACAAACAGCTTGCAAACGAGCTTTACAAGACCGGCGATGCTTATCTTCAGGAATACGGAACAAATGATTCTTACTGGGGAACTGTTGATTCTACTGTAGATGTTAGCGACGAACACGGCGAAAAGACTGAGACGTTTGATAGCGGAACTAACCGTCTTGGCGAACTGCTTATGCAAGTCCGTGACGAACTCGGAGAGCTTGTTAAGGCTAAGAAACCTGCTGTCGAACAGGCAATCGGTACAAAAGTTGATGAGTCTATTCCCGTCTCTGACCCGACACGTATCTTCTGGGATAATGCTGTCAGAGCAAATGCTGTTAGAGAGGCAGAAGAAGCTTCTGCTCCGAGAGATAATCCTCTTTACCGAGCAGCATTCAGCCTTAAGAATACTCCCGATGGTGCGAATATCGCTTGGACGGATGCCGAAGCTGACGAACTGGCTAATTTTCTTGCAGAGCAAGAAACGTTAGAAAGCACTGTAGACGAAGCGCAAACGGCCGCTGATATGGCTGCTGCCGAGTCTGCTGAAGAAGCTGAGATGTTCCCGGGCCAGTCTAAGGATACCAATCAGAATGCTGAGCGTGTCGAAGCTGAGGTTCGTGCGGAGAATGCTGATGAGCAGGCTCGTCAGAGCAACGTAGAAAACGAAGTCGCTTCTGATAATGGCGAGACTGTCAATCAGGCGGAAGAAGCTCCTATGTTTTCCGAAGAACGCGAGAAGAGTCGCCAGTCAAAGCTTAAAACTGTTCGCAAGATGTATTCTCGCATGGTCCAGATGGCTACGCATCCGAAGATTAACAGTTATCTGCCGGCCGATGTCATTCAGCCTATAACCGAAGCGCTTAAAGTTCTTGATGATGTTCTTGGTTCTACGCAGACTCGAACTTGGTACGAAGCCGAGAATGCCAGCGGGGAGAAAGCCCTTTTTGGCTTTTCAAGCTGCCGCAAAGCTTTCGATAGAATTCTCAACGACAAAACGCTTAGAGAACATCTGTCTGAAGGCATTAGCGAAGCTGAGCGTACTCAGTTCTGGGATACTATTGAGGCTTGCAAAGATATGCTTCCCTCTGAGGATGAGCTGAATAACTTTAGAGCTATTCAGGCTGAGTACAACGAAGCCGTGAAGAGTAAGAACAAAGTGGCTGTTGCGCTTGCCGAAGAGAAGCGTAACGCCTATCTGAAAGCGTTTGGCGTTAACTCGGCCGACGCTATGGATTACGACTCTGTTAATGCTGTCTATAAGGCTGTCAGTGGTCTGTATGCTGCTGCTAATAAGGCTATGTATCTCGATATTAATGGTCGTCACGTAGCCAAAGAAGAATATGTCAAGCGTTGGCAGGACGAGATGGCCAAAGTGAAACCGAACATCGCAAGGGATGGCCTTTTAGGTGCTGCAAAGAATGTCGGCAACTGGTTTACTCTTTGGCAGGCAAGGCCAGAAACCGCTTTTGAAATGTTCGGTGGCTACAAGAAGAACTCTGTATGGTCTGAGTGGTACAACGCACTTAACGATGCCGCTGGAGAAGAAGAACGTCTTATACACGAGACTCTTGAGAAAGGTCGTGAGCTTCGTACTGGAGCCAATAGGAAGAACTTCGAAAAGCTTCAGAAGGAAGTCCTTTCGATGCCGAATATGAAGAATCTTAATGGCGAGGACGTTAAGATGTCCAAGGGTATGTGGCTCTTCCTTTACCGCTCGCTTGGCTGTAAGGACAATGCCAGACATATCTATCAGGGTGGGTTCACTTATACAGACTCTGTTAAAGATTACTATACAGGCAAGAACAAGAATGGTTTCGGCGCCAAGAAACGCTGGTATTACAATGACATTGAAAAGAGAGACACAACCGTTTATGAAGACCTCGGTAAAGCTCGCAGAGAACTGAAGAGCATTCCGCTTACCGACGAGAAAGCTATTCAAGAACAGCTCAAAGAGATAGATAGGCTTGAAGCTGAGGCCAGAGCCGAATCTCGGAAGATTGACGAATGGGCCACAACGACTCGTGGCATGATTGAACAGATGTTTGGTGGTTTTTCCGAGTACGAGAAAGCGTACATGGAATCAATGCATCAGTTCTATGACGTCGATATGCGGAATATGGTCAACAAGAAGTCTATTGAGGAATATGGTTACGAACGCGCAAACGTTGATAACTATATTCAGATAATCACTGACGAGGCGTTTATGCAGAAGATGGTTTATACAGGCTCTTCTCAGCTTGGTATTTCTGCTCCCGGATTCCTTCAGGAACGTGACAAGAATGCTACAACACCCGTTATGATTGTTGACATCGAGGATGCCATGAAGTCTTATCTTGCGTCTGCATCCAACTTCGTAACGGTCAAGAGCGTCGCCGATAATATGGCTTCTATGCTTGGTATGCGAGGCAGAGCTGGTCAAACTATTATTGACCAGATGGATTCTCGCTTTGGTGACGAAGGCATAAAGTATGTTGATAATCTTCTAAAAGACCTTTCCAGCGGTCGGAATGTAGAGAAGTCGTTTATCTCTGACATCTTCAAACGAGGCCGTCTGAATATGCAGAGGTCTGCTCTTGCACTTAACCCGCGTGTTATGCTCGCTCAGACTCCTTCGTATTTTACTGCTGCTGCGGAGCTTGGTTGGGATAACTTGAACAAAGCACTCAAGAACGCTGGAAGAAACGAGAAGATTCTGCATTGGCAGGAAAACGATATTAAGGCTTCCGAGATTATGCTTCTTAAGCTTCGTAAAGAAGGTAAGGGCATGATTGAAACAGCAGGTACTGCTGGTGGTTTGTACGATAAATTCGGCAATAATAAGCTGAATACCATCTTGAATAAGCTGTCTGCCGGCATTACGTTTATGGACTATGAGACCGTTAAGACGATACGGTATTATGTTCAGCAGCAAATGCCTGAATCTGAATGGTATTCGGATAAGTACTACGAAGCTGTATCAGATAAGTATCTTCAGGTCGTCCAGAGAACTCAGCCGAACTTCAGCGTTATGCAGAGGTCGGAACTCCAGAGAAGCCCCAACGAACTGGTTAAGTCAATCTCGATGTTCATGACTCAGCGTTTGCAGAATGCGAACATCATGTACGATGCAGTACGCAGGTACAATCAGTACCAGAGCGATTTCAAGAACGGTCTAAACGATGTAACGGCTGCTGATGTTGCTGATGCCCGCAGGCATCTTATTGATTCCACGACAGGCGTTCTTGCTGCTGCGGTGTCTATCAGTATCTTCAAGATGTTGGCTGACGGACTGTTGCACAGAATGGACGACTATCGTGATGACGATGACGAGCTGACTCAGGAAACCATCAATGCCAAGATAATCGACATGACTATCGAAAGCCTTGCATCCAACGTCATGTTTGGCTCTGAAATCTATAGTGCAGTTAAGTCTGCTACTACGGGGTCTACCTTCTATGGTCTTACTATTGGCGGTGTTGATACGGCTAATAGCGTAGCTAATGACGCTATTGCGTATATGAAGGCTGTTAATAAGTACAACGATGCTCTTAGAGAAGGTGCTTCCGAAGCTACGATAGCTAAGAAGAAAGCCTCTCTGGATAAGCAGAGATTGTCTCTGGCAAGCTCCTGCGGTGAGCTGTTTGGTATCCCGACGAGAAATGCTATGAAGATTGTCGATGCCTTCAAGCTTCACGCTGAGGACTTCCGCAACGGTGAGTTCCTTAGCATGGAAGCCGGAGTAACGAGAAGCGAAACTCAGAATCGTAATCTCTTAGCAGACGCTTACCTTAGCTCTAACGAAGCTAAAGAACAGCGTGTGGCTACTGCCATTGGCGAAGACAGAATCACGGCAGCAGCGAAGGCTGAGGCTAAAGAACGGTTCTACAACGGAATGTTCGTTCCTTCGGATACGAAAGCCTTCCTAATGAAGTATAGCAAGATGACGGAAACAGAAGCCGATGAGCAGTTACTCAAATGGCAGATGAAGCTGGATACCGGCCTTGACTATGACGATATGCAGGATAGGTTCTTAAAGAACGGGCTTAGTGATACTGACGCAGTTGACTATCTTGTGAACTACGGCGGCGAGGAGCGAGACGACGCTCAAGCCAAAGTGCTGAAGTGGCAGATGGAAAGAGATACTGGTATCCCGTATGCCAATATCCAGCACGAATATGAACTCGGCAATATCGGTTACTACGACGCTGTAGATTACCTGATGACCTACGGCGGGAAGTCTGAAGAAGACGCAACCGAGTATGCTGATAAGTATGAGTTTGTAACTGAGCATCCTGAGCTGAATGACGTCTCAAACGCTTTCGTCAGAAAGTATAACGATGACGTAGCTCCTGCCAATATATCCCCGAACCTTTTCTATGATGCGTACAAGACGTACAATTCTACGAACAGTATCGACCAAGATGGTGATGGCAAGACGGATATAACAAAGCAGTCCCAGATGGTTGACTACATAAATAGCCTCAACCTCACAAAAGACCAGAAGGATGCTATCTGGAGAGCATACGGCTACAGTACTACTTCAAAGGCATTCGCCAACAGACCTTGGCGGAAACAGAAAGATTAACGTAGCCAACGTCATAAAAAAAGAGGATGGATTAATCTCCATCCTCTTCTTCTTTTAAGTCCTCGTCGGTTATACCGAACTGCCTCTTTATGTCTTCCATTGTGTTCATCATGCCCACAAGGAACTTCGCTTTGTATTTGCTTTTCGGCATGAGTGCGTACCACTCTTCCCATTCTTTGCTTTTTCTGTCTTTAGGCTCTGTAAATAGCCATAAGCCAGCTTTCATGAAATAGTCAGCTAAGTCGTACTTGCTGTCTACATCCTCGTCGTCGACGGTCATGTTTGCTAAGAACAATACGTTCTCCTGCATAGTCAGCCATTGTTTGTCTGTCAAATAATCACTCCTTATCTTCGGGTGCGCCGTTCTTCAGCATATCCGCTGCGGCTTCCAGCATGGCGTCCATACATCCTGCTGTTGCCCACGGGCATCGCTTACAGTCATCCATGTTAACAGACTTGGCACAATTTCTCAAGTCAACAATCAAATCACTCCTTGTCGTCGTCATCTTTTTCCTCCTCGTCCTGCATGGCCCATTCACGGATAATGTGATGCGCTCTTATGAAAAACTTCATAGCTTCTTTATCGCCTTCACCAAAAGCTCTCATGGCGGCATCCGAAAACTGATTCAGCAACTCGTAGACGTTAACCTGCTTATCGCCTTCGAGTTCTTCAATGTCCAATTCCTCTTTTACTATCTTGGTTAATGTTTTTCCGGGCATAATTATTCCTCCTTTTTCCCCGTAGCGTATCTTTTCTCTATCATGTACTTATCGTACTCCATGGTTATATACGTCTTATCCGACGTGATTCTGTAGTTATAAAGCTTTTCCAATTCCTGTAAAGCTGCCGTTATACAGTTTGGCGGCTTGATGGTGCTCCATCTGGATTTAAACAGTTCCAGCATACGATTGTTATTTATCTCTGGATGCTGTATACAGAACGCTAATGCGCTGTACATTGAATCCATTTTTCCACCGACGTAATTCACATACGGAACGAACTTATTCAGAGTACAAAGAATGTTCTCTGTGTGTTCTCTCATCTCTGGTGTGATGATGAGATTACCGCTCTTAATCAGGTTAGTCGTATGTCCACTATCTACGGCCATATCCGCTATGATGCCTGTTATGAACGTGTAAGTGAACGTGTTGTATTCCTGCTTTATGGCTTTCAACCGCTTATAGTTGATATTGTCCTGCTGGCAATACGAGTCAATGTAGTCTGTTGTTTCCCAAGCGGTTTGCTGGATGTTCATAGCTATGCATTCAGCTATGCCAGCTCCCTGATGGATGACATACTCAACTGGTATGCCAAGGTCTCTATAGGCTTCTACCCGCGCCTGACCGTCAATTACCTGCATTTGCTCGTTAACGGTAATTGGCGAAGTGATGTAACCTACATCGGCAATCGACTTCTTGATTTTGTCTACTCTTGGCTTGGTTACATCCCGATTTCCACTCAGCTTCTTAAAGATGTCGTAGTCATGTGTGACATGAATCTTCTTTGGGCTGACTGCTGTGTTGTTTCCCAATTCAGTTTCTTCCTTTCCCAGAATATTTCTTTTCGATTTGTTTATGAACCTCGCTCGCGTAGTTGTTCAGGTCGTTCATGTGGCCTCGCTGTTTGTTAATGTGTGCTACCTTCTCTTTGTAGGCTAAGTAGTCTTCACACTCAGCATGGCAGCCTTGCCGCCGGCGGTCGCATCCTTTGCACGGAGCAGTCATCGCATCTTACTCATTTCCCATTTGGCCGGGTCTGCCCAAGTCGGGCATTTCGTATCGTCCTCATAGATGTAATGCCGCCGTTTCTTCTTCTTTGGCGGAAGGACTTCCTTAACATCTATCCAAGCCATGATTATCCAATACAGGAACAGGCACATACCGACGACTGCAAATCCCAGTTCTATACAACCCCAAGTAGTTAAGGTGGCCATCTCAAATCCTCCTCAATTAGCCTTGTTAAATACATCTGAATCGTTTCCGTTCTCGGACGATTCCTCTCCATGATTCTCTCGAAGACTTCTTCCGACACTCGGACTTCTAACCTTTTTCCCTCTGGCCTTTGCTTTTTTGGCTTTGGTTTGCTATCGCTAATTAAAGCTTTGGCTTCGGGAGTCAGCATTAATCCGTACTTAGTCGGGTTCCTCACCATACTCAGTGTTATCTTCGAAAAGTGCGGATATTTCTTTTGTATGGTAGCTATTATCTCTTTGCTCTCCAATATCTCCTCCTATAATTGCGTGGAAGCCTCTGCCTTTCTTGTTGCAGAACTCACATTTATCTTCAACGCTCTCTCTTAGATTTATCTGTCTTATCGGAATGGCGTCTTTATAGAACTCGTTGCATTTCCAGCAGATAAATACGTGCTTCTCTTTCATTTCTTCAATTCCTTTATTTCGGCTAACAGCATATCGATAATTCGTATAGCTTCTTTTGTGTGATATATAGTGCAGGCTTCATTGATGCAGTCTAAGCCGCTTGCATGGCACGTTTTGCAATATGCGTCCTGCTCCTTCTTCAGCTTGCATCTGGCTTCTGTCTGTTCCCGCAGCTCAGCGATAGTCATCATCGATAACTACCCAATCCCCATTGTTCTTCTCTGTATTTAGAAATCGCATCGTCGTACCAGTCATGTAGCTTCTCGAAATCGTCACCAGACAATCCGAATACTTCGAAATATGACCATGCATGACATATCTCTATTTGTAGCGTCCCATTGTCGTATATTTTGTCCATTGGGTCGCCAACAAGATTTCTCGTGTTAAACAAGCCGCAATCGCCATCTTTCAGATTTTCGTTAATTATCTGTTTTGCCATTTCATAATTGCTCATATTGAATACCTCCCCCAGCCGAAACCTATAGCTATTCCTAAGATGCAGACAATAGCTATCTTTAGTAAATAGTGGTCAACAACCATCTTATTCTTTCTCTCCATTCAAAGTCATATCGCATTCTTTACAGTCTGCGACAAAGAATCCGTCTTCGTCATATATTTCATAATAAACACCATCTGAGCATATTATTTTTTGATAATATCCTTTCATTGGCTTAGCAATCTCAAACCCGTTATCCATCTTCATACTCCTCAATCTTTATTTCTGTTCTCGGCCGTTCCTTGTCGTAATAGACGCGGCTGCCGTCATGACTGACGACTATCTTGTAATTGTCGTCGGCGATTATCTTGTGCCTGACCAGTATGTCGTCTACAGCTTCCAGAAGATTCGTTAAGTCGCATAGTCTCCGTGTCGGCATATAGAAGTCACACTTTATCGCCAGCGGCATATCCAATGGCATTTCCGGCTTCGGAGTGAGAAACAGAGCTGCCGTTGCTTCATACTCTTTGTACTGCTTACTCGGCATCGGGAACATCTTCCCGGTCTGCTTGTTCATTACCATCCGCATTGAGTTCTTCTTGGTGACAGGCGCACCTTCGATTATGTACTTAATCATCGATACACCACATCTTCTTTTTCCTGTCGTAATGATGCGTTGCCTTGCAAGCTATTTCCGGCTCGCAGTCTATCGGCTTGCCAATCAGGTTGAGCGGGCATTCGAAGCAGTGTACATGACCAGTACTGTCAACTTTCGCATACCGCTCGCATATCAATTCTTCTTTAGCACTTAGCACGCTGCCCTCCTTATCGTGTCGGGAAGAGGAATAGACTCAGGTTCTCTCATAACCTCTCCGTTCTGCATCGGACGCCTGTAATAGCCATTGTCATGACACCAATCAAGCAGCTTCTTCCAGTTACGTACCTTCTCTCCGCTCTTCATAACCCAGTCGACTTTATCCAGCTTGTTGAACCAAGCTATGCCATCAAACTCGTTAGCCCAACCCTTATCTATTACGTAGCAAGCTACTTCTCTTTTAGTAGGTACTGTATAATCTTCTATCTCTTTAGCTTTAGCTATATCTCTATCTGTATCTCTATCTATGCTATTGTTATTGCTAATGCTAATAGAGTTATTAATAGAGTCTTCTTTTAGAGGGGGTATGGGGGAGACCTTTTCTTCTGCTTCTACGAGCATCGGGAAAAATATCTTTATTGCCGCTGCCTGCTCGTCGGTCAACTCCAATATGTATTTCTTCATGGCTGGCTGACGAGTGAATATGTCATATAGCGAATGTTGCGGCCATCCACTGTCTTGTACGAGACTGTGTCCCGCTTGAATACGTAACCCTTGTTCTCCAGTTCTACGATTCTGTTGGACAGTCTCATAATCCCCAGAATCAAGCCATCCCGCTGGGAGATGGACTTGTTCTCTTCGAGGTATTCCAAAATACGCTTCTGCTGCGTAAGCCGGTTTGATGCCATTCTATGCCTCCTTAAAATTCTTCATCCCAAGGTAACTGACCGAACTCGTCTCCGTCATCCAGTCCGCCTGCTGCTTCATCAGGGAATACCTGAACGTCAGCTTCAATCGTTACCTGACTTCTCCAGACTCCATCAGAACCTTTGCGCTGAGAATGCTTGCAGGAATAAATCTTGGTGGGCATTACTTCACCGCCCATTTCCGGCTGATTCTCAAACGGTCCGTTATGGGCAAAGAGCGTTATCTCGTTCTTACCCTTGTCGTCCTTAATGACAAACATCCACCAAGGACCTTTGCCACTCGTTACTCCGCTTCTGTAGCGGTAAATCTTGGCTTTTACGCCAGCCTGAATTTCATTAGCCATTTGTCGTATCTCCTTTTTTATGTTCTCTGTGATATTTTCTTACTCTTTCTCTTTCTTTTTCCAAGTTCTTTGCTCGGTAATTAAGATTTGCCTTATGTTGCCATTCTTTAATTTTGTCTGGGCGTTCAGCTTTTATCTTCTCTCTCGTTCGTTTAACCGACTCTTCGTGTGCCGCTTGCCTCTCTTGCTCTGTTTCATATCTCAAATGACCTTTACCACCACGGTCTCCGTTATATCCGTATTCACGGTTATATGTTTTTCTCATAGCGATTAGTTTTATTTCGAGGAGTTCTGCAAGCTCTTTGGTTATACCTTCGTACATGATGATGTGGTCAAATCCGTCCCATCCATACATTTCGATTGCGGAGTAGAAGTGGGCATTATTTCTATATCCATGCCCATTCTTCCATCTCAGCTTCGGTTCCTGACAGGTTATACCGTAGTATTCTTTTCCGTTTGCTTTATTCTTATGGCAATATAGTGTGTATGCAGGCATCTTACTTATCGAGTGTAATTCTTACAGTTTCTTTCTTCTCTTCGTCATAGACGTCTGTGTAGTCTTGACTTATATCTTTCTGTTCTTCGACCGTGTATAAGCCTGAAAGAACTTCAGGGCAAAACGCACGAGCGAAATAGGAGGCAGCTCTGTACATAAACTGCTGCTCTCTCTGACCGGGGATGTTCCACATCGAGTTGGCTTTCTTGTTCCAACCGAAGCCTTCAACGGTTGCCCATGTAATCGGTGCGCCCTGACATCTTCTGCCAGTTTCTCTGTTGGTAGCATAAGCACTGCAACCGATTGCCTTGCCCTGTTCGTCTGTAATCCAATCGAACTCCAGCGGAGTATATTTGCCGCATCCGTTTACGGCGCTGATGCAAAACTCACCAGCCCAGCTCGGCTTTCCATCTACGATGTAAAGCTTACCGAGTACGTGGAGAAGAGGCATATTCATACGCTGCGCCATCTCCATCGCAATTGCCACGTCCCAAGGTTTGCCTCTGTAGCTCTTCGGAACGAGCTGTGAGGATGCAAGACCCTTCGCTACCTTCATTACGTCTCTTACAAGACCGATGTCCATCCATGTGAACGATTCGCTTACCATTTCGGTAGTAACTTTACCTACCGTCATCTCCTCGGACTGAACTGCGCCGAGTTCTTCGGTTTTCACTTCATCCATTTTTCTTTCTCCTTTTTGTTTCTTTCAGTTTTCTGTAAATCGTTAAGCACGATGTTGCTAACGGTAAATCAATGTCCAACTTAATCAGGTTGTATGTCCCATTTTCTTTAAGCTGGAGAATATACAGAGCATCTACGATTGCTCCTTTGTTATCGGCTACTGCCATCGCATACAGACTCTGAGCTGCCGTATACAGGAGCTTGTGCTTCTTTCCGATGGACTTGGTCGTCTTAATGTCAACGATTACTCGCTCACCATTCATGACTCCGTAGCGGTCAATTGTTCCGGCATAATCTGTTTTGTAGTGGACAGGTTCTTCTGTGTACTGCCATTTCACATCATTGGAGGACAGGAAGCTTGAATACGCCATTACATAACCTTCAAGCTCTGCATCGCATTCGACGCTGCCTTCTTTCTCCAAAGTGACTGTAGCTTCGTGAACAGCAGTTCCTTTCGCAGCCGCTCTCTTCAAGATGTCCTCGTCTATGTCGCCATAAACTTCTTTGGACAGAATCTCTGTCACTTCGGATACAGACGGAATCTCAACTCCGTCCAGTTCGTATCTGTGACCTTTCTCGAAGAACTCAAGCATCGGCTTCTGCCTCCTGTTCTTCTTCCTGAGGCATTCCAGTCATTACGTTGTGCATGAAGATGTGTGCGTCCCAGAACTTCTCTGCGGCCTGCTGGTCCAAAATCCGCATCTTCTCGTCTTCTTCCTCTTTGGCTTTCGCGCCCCAATAGAAGTATGCAGACA
>CALELI010000083.1 GCA_937902455.1 uncultured Prevotellaceae bacterium
CCATCTGGGTGTTGTAGAGTTTGTCCATGTAGCGGTAGATGTGGTTGAGGTCAACATCCTCATCGTAGTATGACTTGAGATAGTCAACAGTGGCAAGCTTGCTCCTGGGTTGCGATAATCTTGCGATTACCAGATGACGCAGAATCTCATCGGGAATCCGGTTGAAGCCGATGCTGTCATAGACCTGGTTGAGCAGCAGCTGGGTGCCGTTTATCAACACGCTGTCGATGTTGCCAAGGAAACGCTCTGTTTCCTCAACTTCCTTTCCCCTGCGGTCATCGAAGTCAAGTTCCTGCTGACCGTCATGGGTGCGGAGCCATAACTGAGCTTCACGGAACATCTCATCGGCTTCTTCTTCCGACTTTGCCACTCCGAACTTCTTCACTTCTGTGAATTTCCCATGTACTTTGCTCACAACTACAACGCTGATTGTGCCTGAGCGATTGGTTTTCTTTCGTACGAACATAGTGCAAAGGTACGAAATTTCTGGCTTGCGTCACCCTGAGTCACCCAAATATTTTTATAACTCGTTGATTTTCATTCGGCGCTATATGATGGCGCAAAAAAGTGATGAAGTCAGGAGGATTACAGCAACATGCTGATGCAGACCTGACAAGGGCAAGATTTTCTCTGCGATTAATTTGTATGCATGTTCAGAAAAACAAAGGTCGTGTAATATATGCGGACATTAATTAGTCAACATGTATATCATTCCTTAAAACATCCATTTGTTCCGTTTTTTGCTTTCTTTGGCCCATGTGATTCTTTTTTTTGATGAAGTCTGTCTGTGGACAGTCATATCTGGCTGTATTTGTGCCATTGGCGGGTTAGTTCGTGGTGAGACATGAAAAAAGGACGAGGTATGAGTTGCGATGTCAGATTTTATTTATATATTTGCAAGGTGAAAGGATTTAAGATTATGAAGAAATTATTCGTACTTTTGATTACTGCGCTGTCCTGGGGAAACCTGATGGCTCAGAGAAATGTCATCTTGCTGGATGACGGGTGGCTGTTCCGGATAGGCAACAATGATGTGGCTGGTGCCATGAAGGCATCGGAGACAGATGGGTGGAGGCCCGTTGATGTGCCTCACGACTTCCAGATAGAACAGCCGTGGGTGGCTCCAGGTGCTTCGGAGACGGCCGACAACAGCGATGCCGGAGCGAACATAAAGAGCCGTCTGTCGTCCAGGGGATTCAAGGAGATGGGCGAGGGATGGTATGTCAGGACATTCACCCCTACGGAGGACATGGCGGGAAAGAGACTCCTGCTCGATTTCGAGGGAATCATGTATGTTGCCGACGTATATGTGAACGGCAGGAAGGTCGGAGGGACCGACTACGGATATGTAGGGTTCGAGATTGACGTGACCAGGGAACTGGTGATAGGTCAGCCAAACACCATCATCGTCAGGGCAGATACCGGAGAGCCAAAGATGTCGAGATGGTACACCGGCGGTGGACTGTTCCGCAACGTAAGTCTGGTGGTGACAGATCCGCAGATGAGTTTCGTGCGCCATCCGCTGAGCATCGTCACCTTCGGAAACCGTAAGGTCGACATCACGGCAGAAGTGCGGATTGCCACGAAGGACGACCAGGCACGTTTGCGGGTTACCGTCACTGACCCCGACGGAGGAGTGGTGAGCAAGGAAACCTATTCCATCAAGCGCAACAGGAACTACCGTTCACAGGAACTGAAAGTTCCGACCATCGAAGTCAGCAATGCAAGGATATGGGACTGCGAGCACCCGAACCTCTATGAGGCAAAGGTGGAACTGCTCCGCACCGACGGCAGTGTGGCCGACATCGTCACGAAGCAGTTCGGAATCCGCACCATCGACATCAACCCACGGCAGGGACTCCTCCTCAACGGCAGGAAAGTCCTTCTGAAAGGCTATGCCAACCACCACACCCTCGGTGCCCTCGGAGCTGCTGCCTATCCGAGAGCCATCGAGAAGAGAATAAAGCTGATGAAGGAGTTCGGCATGAACCACATCAGGACCTCGCACAACCCATATTCCGAGGAATTCCTCAACCTGTGCGACAAGTACGGCATACTCGTGGTCGACGAACTCTACGACAAGTGGAACGACCAGTACGTAGGAGGCGGCAGGGCACATTTCGCCGACCTGTGGATGGGCCATGTGGAGGAATGGATAAGGAGAGACAGATGCCATCCATGCATCGTGATGTGGAGTCTGGGAAATGAGCTGCAGTCCTACAACGACATGCCTTTCAACGACTTCGGAGTGACACAGTACAAGCTCATGAAGGCTGTGGTCAACAGGTACGACAGCACGAGGAAAGTGACCGTAGCCATGCATCCGCGTTACAGGAACTGGGAGACCACCGACCTGCCTTGCGACCTTGCCATGGTGACCGACGTACAGGCATACAATTATAGATATATGTACTTCCCCGGCGACGGCGAGAAATTCCCGTGGATGATCTTCTACCAGAGCGAGGCAGCCGTGTCGGCCATGGGCGAGAACTACTTCTCCATGGATCTCTCCAAGGTCATCGGACTTGCCTACTGGGGAGCCATCGACTATCTCGGCGAGTCACAGGGCTGGCCGGCAAAGGGATGGGTGCAGGGAGTGTTCGACATAGCCCTCGAACCCAAGCCGAAAGCCTACTACATGAAGTCATTCTTCACCGACCAACCACTCGTGCACATTGCAGTCACCGAGACCCGCGGCAACCAGATGTGGAACGGCGTGCAGACAGGCAACGACGGCCAGTCCGACCACTGGAACCGCAAGGCAGGCGACCGTCTGGAAGTGACCACCTACACCAATGCCGACGAAGTCGAGCTGCTTGTTAACGGCAAGAGCCTCGGAGTGAAGAAGAACGACAAGGGCAGCGCAAAGATGAGAAACCAGATCCGATGGAGCGACGTAGAGTATGCCGACGGAAATATCGTGGCCATAGCCAGGAACGGCGGTAAGGAAGTTGCCCGCCACCGGATCGAGACCACTGGCAAGGCCGTACGTCTGGTGATACAGTCCGACAACCCCGACTGGAAGGCCGATGGCGAAGACCTCCAGCACCTGAGAGTCATCGCCGTCGACAGCAAGGGTCGCAGGGTGATGGATGCAGTAGGCGAGGTGAAAGTCCAAGTCACCTCCGGCGATGCCCGGCTGGTGGCAATGAGCAGCGGCAACCAGTATTCCGACGAACTCAACGTCGTTGACAGCAGGAAACTCTTCAACGGTTCCGTCCTCGCCATCCTCCGTGCAGGCACCACAGCCTCCAGTGTCACCCTGACCGCCTCGTGCCAGGGCCTGAAGAGCGGAAAGATTGAGCTGGCAACTCACCCCGCTAAATGAGCAAAGGAGAGGGAGTAAAGAAGGTAGAGCGCAGATTGGCATCTGACAAGAAAATACTCAACTTTAGCATTTGTAACTTACTGATATTAAATGTGTCATGTTTAACATACGAACTAACGCACTGGAAAATTTCCTGCAAGGATGTCGTTTGTGTGTGAACCTGTCGGTTTACAAATGATAAAGCCGAAACATAAGTGTTTGTTTTTCTGTAAAGGACATTATGCTGAAACCAAATGCTAAAGTTGAATTAATAATAAATTACTATGCATTGCGTAAATCTTTCAACAGCCATAAAGTTATATCGTGGACATATCTACGAGGTCTTTGCACATCCATATAAATATGAACCACAACCTAAATTCAGATATACAAGATCATTCAACAGGACTCTTGCTCTGGTCAAGACTGCAAGACAGACAGTGGCGGATTATGGCATTCCGACATTGATACTGACACGAAAACATAACTGTATCGACATAGTCAAGTTCGTTATTATCGCCAGTAATCTAGGGATAAGAACAACTTCCATAATGAAATATACATTCGCCCCATACGAATTTGGTGCATTAGATATTGGAATGCGTGACTTGATGCAGCCCAGCATTGGGGAAAAGATGTGGATATGGGAAGTAGATGAGATTGACGAATGTGCTGTCAAGGCATTCGTTGAAGAAAACGGCATTAAGGCTATCTTCTTCAACGACCTTGACGTAGAGCCCAAGAAGAAAAGGTCCGGAAAAGAAGGAAATTAATCCAGATCGTACAACATCAATAGAGCAATCTGATGGTCATGCTCATAAAAACGAAGACTTGGCGAATCTGAGTTCATAAAACTACTATTGTGTTAAGGGGTGTTCTAATAATTCCCCGCAAAAATAAATAAATAACAAACTATGGGTGTTATTGCTATTTTGATGCTTTTGGCTTTTTCTTTGCATC
>CALELI010000084.1 GCA_937902455.1 uncultured Prevotellaceae bacterium
ATACGGTGATAGGGGATTCGTATGCCAGGGCATCGATGCTGTAGTAACTGAGGTAGGGATTGCCTACCATGTTCCAGCTGGCATCCTGAGGGGAGTCGCTCCTGTACTGCTTCAGTGTGGTTGCCACGTCGCCGGAGGAAATCGCTGGATTATCCACGTTGAGAACAAGATTTCCTGTTTTATTACCAAAGAAGATGTATCCGCGTCCTGCATCGAGGTGTGTCGTTCCTGAGGCCAGATCCTGCCAGCCACCCTGACCGCGGGAGCGTGCCGCACCGTCATACTGGCGCCATACGGATTCGCCCTCATATTCTATTCCGTCGAGAGGAATGTCGAACGGGAAGCAGAAGAAGTGCCATTTTTTTGCTGTCACCCTGATGACTATCCTTGCACTTTTGGCTGTTATGGCACCGCCGCCGGTAGGGATGAGAGAGGAGGACCTGTCTCCGTCGCTGTTCAGCTCTATCTCGTCGAGGACCTGGGTGACACCGTCCACCGTAAGGCCAGCCTCCGCAAGGAAGGTGGCGTCAGGGGAGCCTTCAATGGTCCCTGAACCGCTGTTCAGAAGCATGTCGCTGTTTGTGTAGAAGGTCTCATAGGGTTCATTGAACTCCGTGATGTTCGCGAACTGGCTCCACTGGGTGTCCCAGTAGTAGGAGTTCCTGGCAAAGTACGGGACATGGAGCAGTGCAGTCGGCCAGCGACCGAATGTATCCTGGTTAATCTTCAGGTCCTTTGCATTGGCAAGATACACATACACGTCGCTCAGCTCGTCACAGGAGAAGAACGCACTGTTGCCGATGGTCTCCACCATCGGAGGTATGCGGATTTCCTGCAGACTGACACAGCCTGCAAAAGCATTGCTCTCAATAGAGCGGAGCCGTGACGGGAGTGCCACCGTCTGCAGGTTCTTGTTTGAGGCGAATACAGAGCCAGGCAGTGTCCTCACATTTCCGGGAACCGTGACGGATTCCAGACTGCATGAGTAGAAACAGCTCTGACCTATTTCCTGCAGGGAGAGGGGCAGGTTGATACTCTTCAGGAGCTTCGCATTCCTGAAGACTTCGTCTCCCATTTTCAGGAGACCTTCATTCAGCCTGACCTCCTCGAGACTTGAGCATTCCTGAAATGCACGGTTGCCAATGACTGCCACACCCGCAGGGATTTCTATATACGGCAGGGCAGTACATTTATTGAACGCATACTCGCCAATCGTCGTAATGCCCTCGTGGAACTGGACATCACGAAGGTTCGGACAGCCCTCGAAGGCATGGATGCCGATATAGGTAATCGACTTTGGCAGCCTTACATCGAGAAGCTTCGTCTGCTCGTGGAAGGCATATTCAGGCAGACGGTTCTCTTCAGTATGGCATCCGGTATAGAACTCGTACGGGTTTGCCTCAATGGTCGTCTCTGTCAGGTCAAGCCTATGGAGATTCGGCATCTTGTTCCTGAACACCATGAAGTCGTAACTGTTGATGGTGCCCTCGATGGTCAGGTCTGTCACGTACGACAGTGCCTTTTCGCCTACTGCGCTATGCAGGCCGCTGCCATCCCTTTCCGCCTTAACCTTTACCGACATCTTCAACCGGGCATCATCAGGGACAATCCGCTGGTAGAAACCTTTCCAGACAGGTGCGCTCCGGTAGGCCTCTAAGGACTGGGAAGGAACGACTATCGTACTGAAATCATGTGTGTAGATTTTTTGGATGGATGGGACGGAACTGGACTTTATATGGATTTCCTCGAAGGGGAAATACAGCAAGGCATACTGGTGCGTTTCCCAGTTGTCGGTGATTTCCACTGGTATTTCCACCTTGTCCACAAGAGTGCCATCGGAATAGTACACGTTGATATTCCGAGACTGGACATAGTTGAATGGATTGCTGTTCTCGTCGCCCATTTGTATCTTGAAGAAAGACTCCATGTCATCTACGTAGACAGTGGGAATCCAACAGTATGCAAATGCACCATCCCCAATGCTTGTCACGGAACTTGGAATCGTAACGGAGGTAAGTCTGCCACATCTACTGAATGCACTTTCTCCGATGCTCATCACGGAGCTTGGAATAGTTATGGAGGTAAGGCCGGAACAACTGTAGAAGGCATAATCTCCGATGCTTGTCACGGAACTTGGGATGGTTATGGAGGTCAGGTTAGAACAGTCAGAGAATGCACTTCCTCCTATACTTGTCACGGAATTGGGAATCGTAATAGAGATAAGGTTAGAACAGTTAGAGAATGCACCTCCTCCTATACTTGTCACGGAATTAGGAATCGTTATGGAGGTCAGGTTGGAACATTTAGAGAACGCCCCTCCTCCGATGCTCGTCACGGAGCTTGGAATGGTTATGGAGGTAAGGCCGGAACACGAATAGAAGGCACGATCTCCTATGCTCGTCACGGAACTTGGGATGGTTATAGAGGTCAGGCTGGAACATCCCTCGAATGCGTAATCTCCAATGCTTGGCACGGAATTCGGAATCGTAACGGAGGTAAGGCTGGAACAGTCCGCGAATACACCATCTCCGATATATGTTACGGAATTCGGAATCGTTATAGAGGTCAGGTTGGAACAGCCATCGAATGCATTTCCTCCTATACTTGTCACGGAATTCGGAATCGTAATAGAGGTAAGGTTAGAACAGTCAGAGAATGCACTTCCTCCTATACTTGTCACGGAATTCGGAATCGTAATAGATGTAAGGTTAGAACATTTAGAGAATGCACCTCCTCCAATGCTTGTCACGGAATTGGGAATCGTAATAGAGGTAAGACTGGAACATTCATAGAAGGCGTTTATTCCGATACTTGTCACGGAATTCGGAATCGTTATAGATGTCAGACTGGAACAGGATTTGAATGCGTAATCTCCGATGCTTGTCACGGAATTGGGAATCGTAATAGAGGTCAGACTACCGCAATTTCGGAATGCTTCATATCCAATGCTTGTCACATCACCATTAAATTTTATGATACCTTTGCCATCAGTGTATGTGTTGCTTAGGATTTTTGCATTAAAAACATAAATCAATGAAATTGTACTATTTGGTTTGACTACGCTGCCATCCGTACTTGTGTACCAGATCTCGTCGTTAGGAATTTCACTGGCATACGCCACCATGCCTATGCTCCAGAGGAGATAGAGCAAAATAGCCTGCCTGGAATATTTTATGAATCCTGCGGCTGACAGGGCATGCAGGACTGATGTCATTAAAGCTTTAGTTCCGTTTTTCATTTTACTGCTATTTTT
>CALELI010000085.1 GCA_937902455.1 uncultured Prevotellaceae bacterium
CTATAAGACTCGGCGCTTCTACTCCAAGGCCGCCAATAGCCGGGGCAGCCGGACCGCCGCCCATCTGCATCTGTTCACGGGCCTTGACGGAGTTAATTAGGCCCTCCTTATCAGGAACACTGTCGCTCGGCAGTCTTTCGAGGAATTCCGAAGTGAGAATCTTCTCGTTCATCAGCAGGTTGCTCATCGTCTGTATCATCGTGATTTCGCTGAAGTAGCTGGATGCACCTGCGTCTATCTTGATGTCGAATACGTGTTTCTTAAGAATCTTGAAGTCGAATTCCTTGGGAACTTTCTCGGGAATCTCAAGGTCAGGATTAATCTGCTGCGCGAACTGCACGGCCTGAAGCTCTTTGCTCATAGGAGCTACTTCTACGTTGCGCTTGCCGTAGAACTGGGCCATGAACTCAAGATATATCAGGTGCTGTTCCTTAACAGCGTTCATCAGGTTGTGTTTTGTCGTTTCTGAAGGCGTAGCCGCTGCACGCTGAAGAGCGATGATAGCCGAAGTGTTATCAGGTCTGGTATCACCAAGGGCAACAGACGTTGCACCGAGGGAGCTTTCGGACTGTTCAACAGCCTCTTTGATGTACAGGTTGACATCGGGAGAGATTGTCGAGCCGTCTATAGTGGCAATAGCGGACTTAATATCGCCGCCGTCTATCGGGATTGCGCCACCAACTTGGTTAGTAACCTTCTTGACACGGCTGGAGTCGTAGGCTTTCGTCGGGAATGCGCTACGCTCGATAGTAACCATCGACATAGCCCATGCCTTGTTGACGAACATCTGGTTGGGGACAAGGCCCGTAACAGCCGCTTCGCCGTGGTAGGAGTCCTGTACGTAGTCCCAGTTAACCCAGACAAGCGGGTATCTGCGGATGCCCATGTTTTTTGCCGGCACAACTTCGCAGTCCTTGCAGGACTCGTAGTACCAGACATCACCGTCGTCGTCTTTCCAGAAGGTCATCAGCACAGTGACGTTGTCGTCTGTCTGACGGTTGGAGTCTATGGCAGAAGATTCCTCGAACTCGCTCTTAATTGCTCGCCAGTTCTCGCAGTTATTAGCCTTGGCTCTTAGCTTGACTCGACGCACAGACTCGCGTTTGGAAATCTGTATCCACTCCTGAGTCTGGACTCTGCGGTCTGTCGGGTCGGCAAATCCGACGCGGGTGTTCTCGACTATCTCTGTGTTGATAGCACCCTTCGTTCTCTGGCCTGTTTCCTCGTCTACGTTCCAGAACGTATACAGGCAGCCGTCGCCATCGACAGCGGCGTTGCGAGCTACCTCGCGTATCATGTACGGCAGGCAGGTCTTGTCGTTTATTGCCTCGAACTCGTCGTTTATGACGTCTATTACCTGACGCATATCAGGCTGACCTACAGCCTTGCCGAGAAGCGTGGCAGATGCCTTTATCTTCTCGGTAGTAATGCTTGCTACTGTAAAGGAAATAACTCGTTTTATGAAGTTGAATACAGGAGTTGTAAGGCCCTTGGAAGGAATGCCCTCCCACTGCTTGCCTATAAAGAAGTTCTCGTTTACCCGAACACACTCAGAGAGATTGATTCTGTTGTTGTAGTCCTGCCATTTCTGGTAGAGCTTCCAAGCTATCTCAGGGTTCGGTTTGTCGGATGTGCCGAATAGCAGCAGCCCGTCGTATACCTGTTCTTCGTCCATTATTCTTCGTCACCAACCTTGCTCTTAGCGTATGGATTGTAGTTCAGCACGACATCCGCGTAGTCCATAAACTGCTTCTCGCGTTTGTCGGTTTCCAGCTCCTCCTGCGGAGTGATATATGAGTTATCCTCCAGAGCTTCTATACGGTTCTGAAGGTCAACTATCGTCCTTGAGAGGCTAATGATGGTGTCTTCGCACCACTTAAGTTTTTTCTTTGCCAGTGTCACCGAAATCAATTCCTTTCACTTTAACTGTCCAACTACGCTCTTTCGTGGACTGCGGCTTGTCCGTGTAGCCACCGTTTTTGTTCTGGGCCAGCAGGACCTTGCATCCCGCGGGAGTAGCCGCCGAAGCACGTTCCAGCCAACTGTTCCGCATACGGTATGCCCACAGTTTTATCTGGGCATATTCAGGCTTCTCGTCGTATGAGGCATACTCCTCGTCCGAGATGCCCAGCACTGCAAGCATCCCGTTTTCATCGGGGAACTCAGGCGGGTCAGCCATCTTGCAGTCGTTGAAGTATTTATTTACAAGTCTTCCAAAAGTCTTTACGTCCATTATCCACATCCATAGTTCAGATATTCCATTGACGGCTCTCCGCCGAGCGTATCGTCCTCTTCGTCGTCCTTAAAGTCGTAGAACGGGTCTTTAATAACAGGCTTGGCCTTCTTCTCGGCAGGGATTGCTCGGCTGATACAGAAGTATCGAATGGCATCAACGGTATGGGTTATGTCGTGAGGCTCTTTTGCGCAGTCTTCAGGGTTCTTTTCGTCAGCCTGTATGCACTGTATGTCCTCAAGGCAGTTGCCTATGTCGCTGAAGAACATCAGTCCCGGCAGCATTGTCGGGGCTTTCTTCGGCCCGCCGAGCATCTTGATTACGGCTCGGTCGCTGAGGGGCATCGGCTTTAGCAGAGAACGCATCAGCGTGTGTGACTGGACACGGTTGTTGTCAGCTTTTACGATTGGAACCCCATTGGCAAAGAACACATCTCTGATGGTACGGCCTGTGTCCTTCTGCTTGTTCCACATATCGGGAGGCGCATACGTGATACGTATCTCCTCGTTGGGCATCGTGTGAGCCAGCATCTGCGCAGCCGCTTCCTGCGGGAGCATTCTCTCTTTCTCGAACGACCTGTAGCACCAGAGCCTTCCGTCTTCATCTACAGCCCACCAGAAGCAGGCGAACATATCAAAGCCATAGTCGAAGCTGCGATACAGTTGCCAGTGTTTTGGTATGATAAAAGGAGGTATTGTATGAATGTCCGGGTCAAAGTTCGAAAAGTAGCAGCCGCTGATTGAGTTCCAGTCGCCGTAACGCATCGCATCAGAGTTCGACATCTGGCTGATGGTCTCTAAGTAGTCGGGGTTCTCTTCGAGGTTCTTTACGTTGTCCTCTGCTCTGGCAAAGATGAAGTTGTAGTCTTCTGGCCGCTCGGTCTTTTCGGGGTTGTCCTTGTCTATGTGGAACTTGCGGTCTATAAACAGACGCTTTACCCAGAAATGGCCAATGCCGCCGGGGTTACAGGTTAGGTACATACGTCTTCGGAAGTCCTTCGGCATGGCCGAGGTCTTTGACGTACCACGGAGACAGCCTGCTAAATGACGGAACATACGCTCCGTGAATTGGGTTGCCTCGTCTATAAAGATGACGTCGTACTCCGCGCCCTGATAGCGGTCCATATCGCCGTCGCAGGCG
>CALELI010000086.1 GCA_937902455.1 uncultured Prevotellaceae bacterium
TGGTGAATTACGTTAGTTCCTTCGCCCTGAAAGGGCAAAAGTCCTAATGATCGTTGGTGGAACTGTTGCCTTTACAAGGCGTATGCATCACAATCACATTGAAACCCAAGGCGCTGCCATTGGACTGAGGACAACATTGGCCTTTCAGGCCGCTCCGTCAAACGGTAGGGAAACTTCAGTTAAATTTGAAGATATTAGAGCAAGCATAGAGACTTTTTTTGAATTATTCTTTGTGCATTCGTGTTTTTTCCATACCTTTGCTATTGTTTTCATACTAACATAGCGTACGACGGTATTAATCATTAACAACAATAATTTTTATGGCTGACAAGATTCATATTCTAGACAGAGACTTCGAGGTGTTTATCACCGATGATGTTATCCAGGAAAAAGTAAAGGCAGTAGCAGAAAGACTGAACAAGGACTATGCTGGCAAGAATCCGGTAATGGTGTGCATCCTGAACGGTGCGTTCGTGTTTGCTTCTGACCTTGTGCGTTACATCACAACTTTCCAGCCGGAGATTCTCTTCGCCCGTTTCGCTTCCTATGACGGAGTGAAGACCACCGGGACAGTGAGGGAACTGATGGGCGTGAGTGCAAACCTCGCAGGCCGTGACGTGATCATCGTGGAAGATATCGTTGATACAGGTATCACAATGAAGAATGTCATTCCGTTGTTCAAGGGTAGGGGTGCTGAGAACATTGCCATCTGTGCTTTCCTCGTGAAACCTGGAAAACTGCAGGTAGACCTTAAGGTTGACTATCCTGCAATGGAGATTCCAAATGACTTTATTGTCGGATATGGACTCGACTACAACGGAATGGGACGCAACTACAGAGATATTTATAAGGTTATGGAATAATGAATAATAAATAACAATGAAGAATATTATTATTTTCGGTGCACCTGGTTCTGGAAAGGGCACATACAGTGATGAGATAGTAAGCAGATATGGGATGGGACACATCTCGACAGGTGACGTGCTTCGCGCAGAGATAAAGAATGGTACAGAACTTGGCAGGCTGGCAAAGGGTATTATCGACAAGGGTCAGTTGATTCCTGACGAACTGATGATTGACATCCTCGCAAAGGTCTATGACGAGCAGATTCCCGGTAAGGGTGTGATCTTTGACGGTTTTCCTCGTACTATTGCTCAGGCTGAGGCTCTCAAGAAGATGCTTTCGGAAAGAGGACATGAACTGGGAAACATGATAGAACTGATTGTTGACGAAGAAACTCTTATGGCTCGTCTGCTCAACCGCGCAAAAGAACAGGGTAGGGCTGATGACAATGAAGAGACCATCAAGGCCCGTTTCCAGGTTTACCATAAGCAGACAGAACCTCTCGCAGAATGGTTTGAGAAGGAAGGCGTCCGCCATACTTTCACGTGGAAGGGCGACAAGCAGGTGATGCTGAACGAGATTTTTGCCTTCCTCGATGGCGAGAAATAAAGTTGCATCCAAACAAAAACAGTGATATAAATGCCAGACAGCAATTTCATAGATTACGTAAGGATCTACTGTCGCTCGGGTAAGGGCGGACGTGGATCTGCTCACATGCACAGGGCGAAATATGTGCCAAAGGGAGGTCCTGATGGCGGTAACGGAGGAAATGGTGGTAGTGTGATAATGAGGGGAAACCGTAATTACTGGACTCTTCTGCATCTGAGATACGAACGTCATGTCTTTGCTGAACATGGTGCTGACGGCTTCGAGAACAGAAGTACCGGCAAGAAAGGTGCCGACAAGATAATCGAGGTGCCTCTTGGCACTATGGCATTCGATGCCGAGACCCATGAGTTCATAGCAGAGGTCATGGAGGACGGCCAGGAAGTCATGCTGCTGAAAGGTGGTAGGGGAGGACTTGGCAATTTCAACTTTGCCACCCCTACAAACCAGGCACCACGATACGCACAGCCAGGTGAACCGGCCTTGGAGCAGGAAATCATACTGGAACTGAAGTTGCTTGCAGACGTAGGACTTGTGGGATTTCCAAATGCAGGAAAGTCGACTCTGGTATCTTCTGTATCTGCGGCAAAGCCAAAAATCGCAAATTATCCATTTACGACACTCGAGCCTTCACTGGGCATCGTACCGTACAGGGATAACAAGTCATTCGTGATAGCAGATATCCCGGGTATAATAGAAGGTGCGAGTCAGGGCAAGG
Source organism: uncultured Prevotellaceae bacterium (assembly GCA_937902455.1). Lineage (GTDB taxonomy): Bacteria > Bacteroidota > Bacteroidia > Bacteroidales > Bacteroidaceae > Colivivens. Next base: position 2,168 of record CALELI010000086.1, read on the forward strand.
GACTTGGTCTGCGCTTCCTCCGTCATATCGAACGAAATTCATTGTTGCTCTTCATGATTCCTGGAGATTCCGACGATATCAAGCGTGACTATGAAATCCTTCTCAACGAGCTGACGACGTATAATCCTGAATTACTTGACAAGAAGAGAGTTCTCGCCATTTCCAAGTGTGACCTAATCGATGACGAACTCCTGGAAATGCAAAAGGCTACAATGCCTGAGGGAATCCCTTCTGTTGTAATATCAGCAGTGACTGGCCGTGGACTGGAGCAACTTAAGGACCTCCTCTGGAAGGAACTGAATCTGGAAGGCGAATGACGGAAACATGGGCATTAGGACAGACTGGTGAGGAACTGGCAGCCGACTATCTTTCAAAACACGGATACCAGATTCTTCACCATAACTGGAACTTACATAGGGGATGCGAACTCGATCTTGTTGCCAGGAAGAATGGTGAACTGCATTTCTTCGAGGTGAAGACTCGCAGTCGTGTCTCGGATACCTTCGGCTCGCCTGAAGAGGCTGTAGATGCCAGGAAACAGAGGCATATACAATCAGCCATCTCATATTATACATCTTATTATAAGATAGACCCTGATACTCCTATACATCTTGATGTAATAGCAATCATCTATCGTGGTGAGGATGATTACGAACTGAAATTACTGGAAGATGTCTATTTCTTTGAATTCTCGCGCTCGCAATATAAAGGGCGTCAGCACGGGTGGAGATACAGGTAAATGGTCAGTCCATGACCATCACGGCTTCGAATATTGTCCTGATGCTTGACTCGTTGACTCCTATGCGACTGAGATATGGTGCATAGTTCCAGAAGTCTTTGCTGAATCTTGACTTGCCTTCGTGCTCATTGGTGGCTGCTGACAGATAGTGCTGCTGCGCGTTCTTGTATTGTGCATAGGCTTCACGCATGTCATTTTTTGCAAGCAATATGTGCCCGAGGCCTAATTCTGCCGTAGCATCACCTTTCTCTACACATTTAAGGTATTCTTTCTCTGCCTTGTCAAATGACTTCGTCATGAGCAAGCCCCATGCCAGCATTTGATGTCCCAACAGGTTCTCCTCGTCAAGATACGTCACCTTATATAATAAAGGTATTGACTTGTCGTATTCCTCCAAAGCGAAGAAACACTCAGCCTTCTTGCTGACGAATTTCAGATCGTCAGGATTAGATTCGATTAGTCGGTCTAAATATTGAATTGCCTCTCGGTATTGCTTGTCATCAAATGTGATTTGCGACAGATGGAGTGTGGTCCAGTGGGAGTCCGGGGTTAACTGATCTGCAATGTGGAGACACTTGTACGCATTTGTGAGATCGTTGCTTTTCTGATAGCAGAATCCAATCTTCTGCCATAGCTCGGCATCTTCCTCGCGCTCTTTGGGATCGAGGAACAGAAACATATCTAATGCATCCTCGTATAGAGCCTTGCGCATGAAGAATTCAGCGAGGTTGAGTATGTGTTCCCTTTGCTGAAGAATACTCTTGAAAGCCTGGCGATGAAGTGGCGAGAAATTTGATAGCTTGCTTTCGAAAGGGTTAGTGAATTGCTGATGATATGGATAAATAGTGAAGAATCGGTATAGGTCCTGCACGTATTTCCGTGCGACATCATCACTCTTTTCTCCCTTTATGACAGCGTTGCGGTCATTTTCCTCATCAGCAATCAGGTCATCAAGTTTCATGTCGTCAGGAAGTTGCTGGGCTAATTGTCCCTTGATGACCTCTGAACCTATGCCGCCCATCTGCCCGAACATGAAAACGAATGAGTACTTGTCGGAACTACAGAATGGTGTTATCTTCAGCAGCTTGCTCACCAGTGACTCTTTGTTGACGGACTGTACGTCAGGATTCTCCGCAGAGAATGGCAGGAACCAGTTCTGCATTTTCTGGAAGAAAGGAAAATGCTTCAGCTGCCGGAATGTTGCCATATAGATGTCGGCACCTTCCATTTGTAGCTGTGCCATCTGATGAATCTTTTTTTCCGCCTTTAAGTCTGCTTTGTTGTTACGAATCCATTCGGGATTCTCTCCGTTGCCGGTCAGCGCATCGTCAAGTTCCTGAATGCCCATCTCATTTTGTCTGAAGCGAGTGCTGGCCAGTATTGCAGGCATGATGTCGTTTCGCATCTTGTTGGTGACAGAGTCAGTCATCTTGCTGTACTGCAGGGCAATATGTGCGCTGAAGAACTGACGGACAAACTGGACATTGTCTGCGAGCATGGAGAAGCGTTCCGTTACTTGAGGGTACTGGTGCATTCTGGAATCGTATCGCCTGAGAATCAATATGATTCCAACTAAAGCCCGCTGATTGACCTCCAGCTCCTCGTCGTTGTATGCGTTGAAGAGAAATGTGAGTTTCTTAAGGTCAAACATCTCGTAAAGTGCCAGTGTGACGGCTGAGACGATAAGCGGATATTGTTCCTTATCGAGTTCTGCAACGTCGCAGATGTGTCGATATTCGTCATCGTTCCATAAATCTGATGTCCAGATTCTGTCGAATATGCCTGTCTCGGCATTGTCAATGGCTTTCACATACTGGTCGTTTGGCGCCTTAAGGATACGGATTCTGCGATTAGCACTGTCGTTTATGCAATATGCGTCTTGTATGAATCCAGTCAGCGCTCTTTCATCGGATTGTGTCTCGCCTGTAATCTGCACGCGAAGATACGCCTTGTAGTTCTGCTGCAAGGTGTAAAAGACTTCAGTAAGTGTTGCATCCCGAAGACTCTCTATCTTGGCTTTCATCAACTCAAGGGCCTCTGCTAACTTACTTTCTGCAAGAAGACTATATATATTTGGAATCATTGTTGTCTCGTTCTGTTGCCAATGCGGAGTTTTGCGATGTTGTAGGCCTGGACAATCTTTTTGATGTCGTCCTTTCTCACTTTATTGATTGAGTCATTCACTATGGCATGGAACATCTGCGGACATATCAAGTCTGTTGTTGTAACTCGGTTGGCGCCTGAGTCTACACACATGGTTGCCCATGGCTCTGGCAGTATGGCTCCGTCGTATTGTCCCTGAATAAGCATGCCTGCTCTCATGCGTATGTTGTTGATTTGTGGCCGGTTGAGTTCGTCGTGTCGGAGATGCGCCTTTTCCGTTATCTTGTCGGCAAAATCGTCTAATGAAGAGTTCCTGGTCAGGGCCACAATCTTTTCTGACAGGCTGTTGATGTTCCTTACTCTTGCTTTTCTTGACATCACGAGCGACAAGACCATCTTGTCATTGAGTACGCTGATAATACTGTCGGAGTCGCATTCTGACAGTAGGAAAGCCATCCTCACGGAATCCACTATTTCCATCTGAGACCATCCCTTCGTGAATGCAGTATCCGCATCCATCTCTGATTCGTATAGGTGCAGTTTCACTCTTACACCCAATGAATCATACAACCCACAGGAATCTGCATACATGAAGGCATGGCATTCCTCGACGGGGAGGATTGCTATGTGAAAAGCCGATGAGTCGTAATCCGACTCATCGGTCTGAGTGTCATTTCCATTACATGCGAGCATGATGCAGGCAATCATGAAAACGGATATGTATATGAGTTTTCTCACGTGTCTGATTACTGAACAGCAGCAACTCCTGGGAGGATCTTGCCTTCGATGGCCTCGAGAAGAGCACCACCACCAGTCGAAATGTAAGATACCTTATCTGCCAGTCCGAACTTGTTGCAGCATGCAACAGAGTCACCGCCACCGATGAGTGAGAATGCACCTTCTGCTGTAGCCTCAGCAATTGCATCGCCTACGGCACGGCTTCCAGCACAGAAATCATCGCATTCGAAACATCCTGCAGGACCGTTCCAGAGAATAGTCTTTGCGCCCTTGATGGCTTCTGCAAACTTCTTGCGGCTTTCAGGACCAGCATCAAGACCTTCGAACTCAGCAGGGATTTCGTTTGACTTGAATACTTCAGTCTTTGCACCTGGCTTAACAGAGAATGTGCCGAAGTCATAGTCTGTGCAGCATACAGAGTCTGTACCGAGAACGAGTTCAACTCCATTTTCCTTTGCCATCTTTTCAACATTGAGAGCAACGTCCAGCTTGTCAAGCTCAACAATTGAGTTACCGATTTCGCCTCCGTGAGCCTTTGAGAATGTGTAGGTCATACCACCGCAGAGGATGAGCTTGTCAACCTTTCCGAGAAGATTTTCAATGATACCAATCTTTGAAGAAACCTTGCTACCACCCATGATTGCTACGAATGGACGCTTGATATTACTGAGGACGTTGTCAACTGCCTGTACTTCCTTTTCCATGAGGAGACCGAGCATCTTGTTGTCAGCATCAAAGTAGTCAGCGATGACTGCTGTAGATGCGTGCTTTCTGTGAGCGGTTCCGAATGCGTCGTTTACATAGCAGTCTGCATAGCTTGCAAGAACCTTGGCAAATTCCTTCTGACTTGCCTTCATTGCTTTCTTTGCCTCTTCGTAAGCTGGATCTTCCTTGTCGATTCCTACTGGCTTGCCTTCTTCTTCTGGATAGAATCTGAGGTTTTCGAGAAGTAATGCTTCACCTGGCTTAAGAGCCTTTGCTGCTTCCTGAGCCTTCTGGCAGTCGTCAACGAAGGTAACTGGTGCACCGAGTGCCTTTTCTACAGCATCCTTAATCTGGCTGAGAGACATCTTAGGATTTACTTTTCCCTTTGGCTTGCCCATGTGAGACATGATGATGAGGCTACCGCCTTCTGCAAGAATCTGCTTGAGTGTTGGAAGAGCACCGCGGATACGGGTGTCGTCTGTAATGTTTCCGTTCTCATCGAGTGGCACATTGAAGTCCACACGAACGATTGCCTTCTTACCGGCAAATTTGTAATCGTTGAATTTCATATTGTTTATAATTATAAAAAAAATGCTTTCAGCAAAGTTTAGTCTTATTTGGGTGCAAATATAGTAAATAAATCCGACATATCAGCAAAAAAAAGGGTATTTTTGGGCTCCTTCACATATATTAAGAAACGAAGGCGAGTACTAAATCATTTATCGTTTATCTTCTTTAACAGTTTCTTTGCAATTTTACGTTTGATGAGACGGTAATGTGGGTGGTAAAGTTGATTGTAAGTCTGACTATGATGACAAGCATATTGTCCGTTTCTTAGTAATGAGTCTATTGCTTTTTTGTCTGATTCAAAGTCCTTTAGTCCTAGGTCCATATCACTTATGATTCTAAGGATCTTTTTCCATTCCCGCTCCCATTTGTGTAGTGTGATAGGGTGGTTGTCTCTTGCACTTTTCATGAATGCCTGGAAGTAATCTTCAAATGAAATCATTCCAGATTTAACGAGTGACAGATTAACACGGTAGAAATTCTTCTTATATCCAGTCGGTTCAAACTCCAGATATGAAAAATGTTTACTTTCTTCTATTTCCTGTCGTAGATAATTGCGTGCACTTACTGAGTCTGAAACAAGGTGACCAAGACCAAACTGATCCTGGAAAAAACTCTTGTACATATCCTGTAATGTTGACTGTGGGTAATCATGCATCATTCTCTTAACTGCGTTTTGTATACTCTGAGAATAGCAGTCTACACTGAATATCATTAAGATAACAAATAATATTTTTCCTTTTTTGTACGACATCTTGTATGGCTTAAATGTATAAGAAATAGTTACGTATCACATCAGTAATCTTAATATGATTTACTACGACATTTAATATGGCTTATATCCTTGTTCTTTCCTTTGTATATTACAATTTATCTGTTAATATTTTTTCTACGACTATTGTTATGATATAACCTATGGTATGTAATACCTGATTCTATTGTTTTGTTGATTTCATTTTCATTGCAAAGTTATGAATTAATTACGTATTTATGTCAATAAGGCGTATATTTTTTGTAACTTTGCATGCAAAATATTAAGGGGTGTTCTAATAATTCCTCACAAAAATAAATAAATAAGAGATTATGTGGTTAGGATTAGCATTCTTGTCTGCTATATTGCTTGGATTCTATGATGTCTTTAAGAAACAGTCACTTAAAGAAAATCCTGTTATTCCTGTACTTTTCTTGAATACACTCTTTTCGTCGATATTCCTGCTTCCACTGGTGATTATGTCGAATGCAGGACTGATTGAACCTGACTCTGTCTTTTACACTAATAATTATGGACTGGAAGAGCACGGATTGTTTCTGCTCAAGGCTGTGATAGTAATGAGCTCGTGGATATGCGGGTATATAGGAATCAAGAACTTACCTATCACAATTGTCGGTCCGATAAATGCCACTCGTCCGGTAATGGTATTGTTGGGCGCACTGACTTTCCTGTCGGAACATCTGAATGTATGGCAGTGGATAGGTGTTATCATAGCTGTTCTGTCGTTCTATCTGCTGAGCCGGAGCGGCAAGAAGGAGGGTATTGACTTCAAACATAACAAGTGGATATTCTTTGTCGTACTGGCAAATGTACTTGGAGCGATATCTGCCCTGTATGACAGATGGTTGCTTGGTCCTGCTCATGCACATTTCGACCAAGTGTCGGTTCAGATATGGAATAATGTCTACCAGTGTGCAATGCTGGCAATTATTCTTGTGTTTGTAATGTCCCATAACAGGAGAAATGGTAAGAAGATGATTGATTTAAACTGGAAGTGGAGTATCGTGATGATCTCGGTTTGTCTTACTCTTGCCGATTTTGTCTATTTTACATCCCTTAGTCAAGGTGCAGCTATGGTGAGTATTGTAAGTATGATCAGGAGGAGTAGTGTAGTAGTCTCATTCTTGTGCGGTGCCTTGATATTTAAGGAGAAGAACTTACGTTCCAAATTGTTAGACCTGTTGCTGGTGATAGTTTCTTTGGTATTCCTTTTCTACGGTTCGAGATAAATGCGACTTCTACTCTTTAATCCGTCTAATGATATGGCTCTGGCCTCAGATGCCAGTGAATATATGCCTCCAAAACGCATTCAGGAGATGGAGGCAGAGTATTGGCGTATACCGGAACTGATTGCTGATGAAGATGATATTGTCCTGAGTCCTGATATGATGAAGGGTAGTTTCCGTGATTTAGCTTTTGCTGGAAGTGAGAAGACAGTTGAAGTATGTCCATGGGGATGGAGTAGGAGTATAAGGAATAAGTTCAGACGGTTGGGCCTTCCTTGTAGTCTGTTGCCAGATGATGATTATCTGGATAGACTGAGACGGTTTTCTTCAAGAGAGTTCTGTGCGAGATATCGTGAAGAATTCTCTGAATGTGATGGTTGTGTGGACAATATGATGCGAGTCGCCCGCAATGCAGATGATATTGGAAAGCATTATCCGCTAATGCTGAAAGCATTATGGTCATCGAGTGGGAGAGGCAATAGGGTCGTACACAATGATGATGAACTGCAACGCGGTGGCAATAAATATCCTTGCCTTATTGATGCCTTTTATGACAAGGTCCTTGATTTTGCCATGGAGTTCCGTGTCTGTGAGAGCCATGTCGAGTATTTAGGGCTGTCTGTATTCAAGGCAAGCAGTGAGGGACGGTACGAGCTCAATGTGGTTGATTCTCAGAAAAATCTTGAATTACTCATAGGTGAGGCACTTCGAGATGATTCGGCAGATATTCTTGCAATCCTGAAGGACAGGCATCTTCAGCTCTTGTCAGAACATCTGGCTGGACAATATGCCGGACCCGTAGGTATCGATATGATGGTCGTTGATGTTGATTGCAAACGCCTTGTTCATCCTTGTGTAGAACTGAATTTCAGGATGAACATGGGTATTCTTGCCATCGAGATACAAAAAAGATATGGCTCTGAGGTTAAAGCCATATCTCTTGATATCTTAAAAAAGATGATTGATGGCAAATGATTACAGTCCCAGTTTGCCCTTGATGTCCTTTGCTGCGTTGTCAATAGCTTCTGTTGCTTTCTGTTTTGCCTCGTTTTTGGCATCTTCAACCTTCTGCTTTGCAGCATCTTCTACAGCCTGCTTCTGAGATTCGATTTCGCCCTTTACGGCTTCCTTGGCTTCGTTGATTTTGTTGTCGACATTCTCTTTAAGACCTTCACCTTCTGTGAGGACTTTTGATTCAAGTGCGCCTGTAATGCCTTTGAGTGTCTCGCCAAATTCACCTGGGAGTGATTCTATGAGTTCTTTTGCTGCTGGAGCTGCACTGAGGAGCTTTTCCTTATTTTCTTCAATAAATGTCTTCACCTTTTCTGCAAGAGCCTTGGCATCTTCGAGGTTACCTTCTGCCAAGTATTCGTTTATCTGCTGCTTTGCACCTTTGAGAGCTATGAGTACAGAATTCTCGCTGACCTCCTTATCGTCTGTAGAGAGGGCAGTGCTAAGGTCATTTACGAACAAGTCTGGTGTGACTTCGGCAATACCTTCAAATTCCCCCGTTGCTACTGAATCTGTTTCTTCAGGTGTGTTGGATAACTGACTTTTGCATGATGTAAAGTTAATGGCTACTGATGCCATTGCAAAAAATAATAACTTTTTCATTGCCTTGAATTTTTTGTTGTTATAAAATAAATGGTAAATGTTATTTTTTCTTATTCTTCTTTCTTGATTTGGAGTTCTTTGTATCCACAGGCTGGGCGAAATGTTGCTTGATGGAATTTGCCACTTCCTTACGAAGCCTGATTCCGTTGTTGCTTACGTCCGACTGTATGTAGTTCAGCATAGAGAATTCTTCAATTGGTTCACTTTCTGTTCCGAAACGATTCATTGCAGTCACAGCATAATAGAGCGTAGGGTCGGGCATGACGGCATACAGGTCTCTTACTCTTGCTGCAACGAGGTTTTCTCCACGTGTTATGTCAACTGGCGAGGTGAACGAGGCATAGACGTTATAGGTGATGTCGCTGTTCCTCGGCAGACTTCTGTCGGGTTCAATCCACGTGATATACCCATTATTCCTTTTCAGTGATGTTGGACTGTCGGGCATGATGGAGTCGTTCATCCATGCCATTTGCTGAGGAAGAGAAGGGTGAGGGAAGAATTCCTTGCATACAGAATTATAGATTCCTTTGAAGTTATTTGTCAGATAATAACTCCTGTAGAAACATATTCCACCCATTTCGCTATCTCTTGCTGCATGAATCTGTGCTCTCACATCGTTCAGAGTCCATTTCTTACCTTCTTTCGGGTCGAGGAAGTAGATTCCGAGTCCTGCAGAGACTGGACGTCCGTAGCTTATCTCTTTCCAGTTGTAGACAAACGGATAGAACAGGTTTCCCTGGAAGTACATCATTGGGAATAATTCATCTTGCCAGTTGTTTTCCAGCCACTCCTTTGGGTCCTGATACACTGCGTTGTAGCAGTCCCAGCCTCGTGCCGGATAGCGTGGAAGGTCATCATATCTTCCAAGCGGGCTACTACTCAGTTTCACCCAAGGCTTCAATGGCTTCACGGCATCGTGCACAGCCTTCACGATTCTTGAGATGTTGGCACGTCTCCAGTCTGCCTTACTCATCGTCTGCGATACCGTGCTGTTCCGATATAGTTCATCGTCAGAAAAATTGTACTCTTTTTCTGGATACCTGATGTAATCGAGCGAAATGCCATCGCTATCATATTTAGTCGCAATTTCCTTGCACAGTTCTGCCACATATTCTGCGGTGCCTTCTTTTCCTGGCAACATAAATGTCTCACCTCTGACAGTCTTGCATAGTTCCGGATGAGTGTGGGTCACAGACTTGCTTCCTAACTTCCTCTGCTTGCTTGATGTTCCAACAGGGATTGTAACGAGCCATGTGTGGAGTTCCATTCCTCTCTTGTGACATTCTTCGATGGCGAAGTCCAGTGGGTCATATCCAGGGTCTCCGTTGTAATAGCCAGTGATACCGTCGTCCCATGGCTCAATATCTGATGGATATATCACGCTTCCACGGACACGGGTCTGAAGTAGGATGGTATTGATGTTTGCCTGCTTGAGGAGGTCGAGCATGTTGATAAGTTCTTGCTTTTGTGCTTCCCTGTCACGCTCCTGCTGTGCTGCCGACAGTTTGAGATTTACTTTCTTTCTCGGCCAGTCAATTCCTCCGATTGTGCCTACCCATACAGCCCGTGTCTCTCTTTTGGGAAAAGACGTGTACACGTCCCACAGGCCGCAGTCGTCCTGAGCCATGCTTATGGCTTGGGCAACAATCAGCAAAAACACTGCCAATTGCCACCTTATTATATATATATTTGTCTTTTTCCTTCCAAATTCTGTCATAAATTATGTAAATTTTTTGCAAATATACGAAATTATGCGTACTTTTGTGCCACTAAAAAGAAATTTAATATAATTTGACTGATGATTACTTTCGTAGTTAGCATAGTTCTCCTTATTGCCGGCTTCTTTATATACGGCAAATTCGTAGAGAAAAATTTCCGTCCTGATCCAGAACGGCAGACACCGGCAGTACGTCTTCGCGACGATGTGGATTATATTCCTATGCCTACCTGGAAGGTATATCTGATACAGTTCCTCAACATTGCTGGTACGGGGCCTATTTTCGGAGCCATCCTCGGAATCCTCTATGGTCCTGCAGCATTCATCTGGATAGTACTGGGATGTATCTTTATCGGTTCCGTTCATGATTACCTTACTGGAATGATATCCATTCGCAAGGACGGTGTGAACATTCCGGAGATTGTAGGCGATGTATTCGGCAAGGGCGCAAGGTTGTTCCTGCGTATCATTTCGCTCATACTTCTCATTCTTGTAGGAGCAGTTTTTGCACGCACTCCTGCTAATCTCATAGCTGGGCTGACGCCTACTGTCGGGTTCTGGGGTACAGGACTCTTCTGGCTTATCATAATCATTGCATACTACATACTTGCAACTCTTCTTCCAATCGACAAACTGATAGGCAAGATATATCCGCTGTTTGGTGCGGCATTGCTCATTATGGCTATTGGAGTCTGCTACGGCATCTTCTTTGAGCAGGGCAGTGTGCCAGAGGTAACGGAAGCATTCACTAATCATCATCCAGACCAGTCGCTTCCTCTCTTCCCGTGCATCTGTATCACGATAGCCTGTGGAGCGGTAAGTGGATTCCATGCCACACAGAGTCCGCTGATGGCCCGTTGTATAAAGAACGAGACGGATGGTCGCAAGGTGTTCTATGGAGCAATGATTACAGAGGGGCTTGTTGCACTTATCTGGGCAGCCGGCGCCATTAAGTTTGCTGACTCACTGAATGTTCCGGGAGAGACTCCTTATGAGAAGCTCCTTCAGGTCATGACTGAGGGTGGGGCGCATTCTGCCGATCCTGCCATCCTTGTCAATGCTGTATGCAGTTCGTGGCTGGGTACCATAGGATCGGTACTTGCTGTACTGGGAGTCGTGGCTGCACCAATCACAAGTGGTGACACGGCTTTCAGAAGTGCCAGACTGATTGCATCTGAATTCCTACATGTGAAACAGGACAAGTTACCGAAGCGGCTTATGCTGGCACTCCCTCTCTTTGCAATAGCAGTCTTTCTGTTCTTCGTTGACTTCCAGGTTCTGTGGAGATATTTTGCATGGTTCAACCAGACATTAGCCTGTTTCGCACTATGGGCCTATTCAGTGGGTTTGCCAATGAAGAATAGAAGGTGTTACATTGCACTCATACCAGCCGCATTCATGACTTACGTCTCCGTGTCGTATATATGTGCCGCTCCCGAAGGATTTCTGCTTCCTACAGATATTTCATATCTTATTGGAGGCATGGTGACAATGACATTACTAATATGGTATATCATCTGGCATGAAAAGACTAAAGAAATATAACTGGCTGCCTCCATTGCTGATGATTTCAGGCATTGCATTCTATGTCTACGATGGTTTGAAAATGAACTCGTGGCTGGTGAACCTACCGAATATATGCATCTATTTCGTGATAGTCCTTGCGCTTTATCTTGCACTTCGAAAGAGGGAACAGCTAAGGAGCGAGAGGGAGATAGACAATGAAGAATGAACAATGATTAAATAATCAGAATATAATAAACAAATAAACAATAAAAACAGTAAACAAAATTATGAAAAAGATTTTAATTGCAGCGTTGCTCGTTATGACAGCAACAAGTGCTTTCGCACAGTTTGAACAGGGTAAGAAATATGTTGGAGCATCTCTCACAGGACTCGACCTTTCTTACAGTGATGCACAGAAATTTCATTTTGGTCTTGATGCAAAGGCTGGCTATTTTGTCATGAGAGACATCATGGCAATAGCAGAGGTGGGAACCAACTATACAAACAAGGCATGGCAGGAGATATCACTTGCCGCTAAGGGACGTTACTACATCGAGCAGAACGGTATTTTCCTTGGTCTTGGAGCAAAGTACACACATATGGTTCGCAGCTATAACGATTTTGCGATTACACCAGAAGTTGGCTACTGCTATTTTCTTAACCATTACCTCACGGTTGAGCCTTCGCTTTACTACGACATGAGCGTGTCCGACTTCAGTAACCACAGCAAGGTCGGTCTCAAGTTAGGAATTGGCATTTATTTCTGATCTCCACACTTCTCTATAGGGGTGTTCTATTAATTACATTTTAGG
>CALELI010000087.1 GCA_937902455.1 uncultured Prevotellaceae bacterium
GCCAATTTTGTTTGTTTGTATGTTTGTATGTTTTATAAGTTTTTGCTACCTTTGCATTGTCTTAACATATTATTATGAAACGGATAGGTAAAATATTTCTATTGATATCAGTAGCAGCACTTCTGCTCTTTAGTTGTGAAAAGTCGGATGAGGAAACACCTGACGGCAAGAGAACCGTAATATTGGATTCCGATATGGTGGAGGGCTTTGATGACGGTGTGGCCTTCATGATTCTCCTTGGTGCGGAAAATGTCGATGTAAAAGGCCTGACGACCGAAACTGGCAATGTCTGGGCTCAGGAAGCGTTGGCGTATGGTGTCAGGATAGGAGAACTGTGTGGAGGGCGAAAGTTGACGTACATCGCTGGTTCACAGTATCCGATGGCTGAGGGACGGCTTGGTAAACTGAATGGTCAGATTGATGCAAATCCAGGAGTGGAAGCATCCTCCTATCGTGGGGCAGTGTCGTCTGACGAGGTGAAGGACTGGAGGACATTCTATGTGGGAAGATATGGAAGACAGCCTGAAATCCAGCCTTCTTCCCAGGATGCCTCGGAGTATATTGCCCAGCAGGTCATGTCGGCTCCCGGACAGGTGACAATCCTTGCCATCGGTCCTTGCACCAATGTGGCAAAGGCAATAGTTGCGCATCCGGAGATTGCACGGAAAGCGAAGGAAATCATCTACATGGGAGGCGCGGTCTATTGTCCGGGCAATACCACACCTTACGCCGAATTGAATTTCCTCTATGATCCTGAAGCAGCTGCAATATGTCTCAGGGCTCCGTTCCAGAAACAGACTATCGTGAGCCTTGACGTGTGCAATACTGTAAATATGGACCGACATAGGTTCATGGAAATCTACAACTCTATTGATTCCGAACCGATCAGGGAGATGTTCCGGCGTAATTACGCGTATAAGCTGTTCGAAAAAGATCCGGATGCTAACCAGTTGGTATGGGACCTTATAAGTGCAATAATAACAATTGATTCCAGCATTATCACTGAATATAAGGACGTCAGGCTTGATGTCGACGATGTGCCGGATTCTCCGACCTATGGCAAGGTTTACGAAACTCAGTCGCCTTCGCGTCAGACCGTCAGGGTGCCTCTGAAGATTGATCAGGATAGATTCTGGAATATAGTCACCTCGCACTTGTCGAGATTGTAAAATGCACTTTTAATAAAAAGTTTTCGTTTTCGTTTTCGTTTTCATTGTTTTTTCGTAACTTTACAGCCCGAAAAAGAAATTGTGAATTGTCAATATGTCGGCTTATGTGTGATTCGGTGTTTTCGGCAATGTCTTTTACGGGAAGGCCTGTGGTGCTGGATAACAGTTCGGTAGTTCTGGAACTGGTGCAGCGGACGGGTGAATCGAGTATCTATTCTCTTAATGGCTCTAATGCATTAAACCGCTATCTGGTAGTGTCGGACCCTGGCACCAGGAGGCTGATGGCCTCGCCTAAGGTGGTGGGCTTTGACTCGTATCTTGCGATGCTGGCTCCCACAGTGGCTGCGTTGCAGTACCTGAAAGGGGAGGGGCTGGATGGCGACTTCGACATCCTGACTATTCTCAGGGGTGGGCTGAACTACCCTCTGGAGGAGGCTGCCTACCGCACTGGAATGACGGTGAAGAACATGCACTTCCTCTCGTGCGAGCGTGTGATAGAGAATAAGGTGGTCACTGGGCTCGACATAAAATACGAGAAACTGAGGGTCGGCAGGGATGTATCTATCATGATTGGCGATATCATAGCTTCGGGTGATACTCTGAGGATGTGTTTCCAGTATCTCTTCGACAAGTTCCGAAGGGAAGGTGGCAGCATTCGCAGGATTGTGTTCTTCACTATCGGAGGAACTAAGGCCATTGACCTGATGGAGCGGTTTACGGAGCAGATAAGGGCCTTCTGGCCAGAGTTCGAAGGCTTCACCGGTGTGTTCTATGAGGGTATCTTTACTGTATACGAAGACAAGGGCGTTACGGGTGTGAACGTGCCGAACATTGATTTTGGATGGAAGGGTGGCGTGATTGCTCCTGATTTCAGAAGGTATGTCCTGGCAACTGACGGGGATGCGCTGTTCGAGAAATGTATCATCTATGATGGCGGTGCCAGGAGATATGAGATTCCTGTCCACTTCGAGGAGGTGAGGGAGTACTGGGACGACATTCTCGGTGTGGCTGACAGGACTGACATGAGAGCTTTCCTTGCAGAGAAGATTGGATATGACTTCCCCATCAGCCATGACGACTGGTGCAGGACGCTGCACTACGGACAGGGCATGGAGAAGGACCTATACGACCTGGAACAGGAGTATATCGCCAGGACGGAGGACAGGAACCTCGCAGAGATAGCATTAAAGAAAAAAGAATGAATAATAAAAAATGAATAATGACAGGAAAAATGAAAAAGGAAAAATTTGATTATGATTTCACGAAGGACTCTGTATCGAAGAATCATCGTGTAAGTACATTGAGCATGTTCATGATTATGCTGGGATTCACTTTCTTCTCGGCAAGTATGTGGGTCGGTCAGAACCTCGCAAATGGACTCGACTTCTATGGATTCATCTGGGCACTGATTCTTGGCGGTGTCATTCTGGGTGCCTATACAGGTGCGCTGGGATATGCAGGCGCAGAGAGTGGACTGACTCTCGACATGCTTGCTCGCAAGAGTTTCGGAACGAGGGGCAGCTGGCTTCCGAGTGCCATGATTTCGTTCACTCAGATTGGCTGGTTCGGAGTGGGCCTGGCTATGTTTGCCATTCCGGTGGCAAAGGAACTGATGGGGCTGGAGGTAACTCCAGACAGCATGCCTTGGGAAGGTTATCTGCTTGTCATCATCGCTGGCGTGCTGATGACTGCAAGTGCGTTCTATGGCATCAAGAGTCTGACGATTGTAAGTTATGTTGCCGTGCCTCTTATTGCCATACTTGGTACTGTGGCAATGATTCTCGCCACTCAGAGAGGCGACTGCTCGCTGATAGAGCAGTTTGCAAAGGGCTCGAAGGACATGTCGGTCATTGCCGGTGCAGGACTGGTCATAGGTAGTTTCGTATCAGGTGGTACGGCTACTCCTAACTTCACGCGTTTTGCAAAGAACGGTAAGATTGGTGCTATTGTTACAGTGTGTGCATTCTTCATCGGTAACTCACTGATGTTCCTCTTCGGTGCCGTTTCAAGTATTTATGTTGGCGGTAATGACATCTTCGAAGTGATGCTCAGCCTGAACCTGTTCTACTTTGCTGTGCTTATCCTCGGCCTGAACATCTGGACAACAAACGATAATGCCCTCTACACTTCCGGTCTTGGACTTGCCAACATCACGGGATGGAGCAAGAAGGAGATGGTGCTTGTGGCTGGTATCATCGGAACCTTGGCTGCTGTATGGCTCTACTGGAATTTCTGTGGATGGCTGAATGTGCTTAACTGCACCTTGCCTCCAATCGGAATCATCCTCGTAATGAGCTATTTCATGAACAGAACGAAATACAACGAGGGCACAATGCCTGAACCAGATGTGAACTGGTTTGCCATCGCAGGTGTTGTACTTGGTGCCGTAGTGGCTAACCTTGTAAGTTGGGGCATTCCTTCAATCAACGGCATGATTGTTGCAGCTATCTGCTTCAGTTTCAGCAAAGTGAAGAAATAGGATAGAGGTAAGGTATATCAATAATTGGCCTGTCCCTCCAAAGGTGGGAGGCAAATTAGACAAAACTTAGGGCTGATACATCACAAAGGTGTACCAGCCCTAATTATTCATCTTTCATGCACTGTTGACTACTTTATGATCTTCTCAAGTCGGTCGGTATATTTGTGGATGTCCTCCTCGGTAGTGGCGTAGTTGTGGAGACTGCCTGACAGGTACTGCTCGTAGGCTGCCATGTCGATTAGCCCGTGACCTGTAAGGTTGAAGAGTATGACCTTCTCCTCTCCCGTCTTGATACATTCCTTTGCCTCGCGGATAGTGGCTGCAATGGCATGGGCTGACTCCGGTGCAGGGATGATTCCTTCTGTCTTTGCAAAGAGGAGTGCTGCATCGAAGGTCTCTATCTGCTGAACGTCTACCGCCTCCATCAGTCCGTCGTGCATGAGCTGGCTGACGATGGCTCCTGCTCCGTGGTAACGAAGTCCTCCTGCGTGGATGTTGGCCGGCATGAATTCGTGACCGAGGGTAAGCATTGGTATCATAGGGGTGTAGCCTGCCTCGTCGCCGAAGTCGTACTGGAATACGCCCTTGGTGAGTTTCGGACAACTCTCTGGTTCTGCTGCAACAAAACGTGTGTGGCGCTCGCCGCTGAAGTTATGGCGCATGAACGGGAAGGCAATTCCTCCGAAGTTGCTACCACCTCCGAAACAGGCAACGATGATGTCTGGATATTCTCCTGCTATCTCCATCTGCTTCTCTGCCTCAAGACCTATGATTGTCTGGTGGAGAGATACATGGCTCATGACTGAACCGAGGGTGTAACGGCAGTTCTCCGTGGTGCGGCAGAGTTCGACTGCCTCGGAAATTGCTGTGCCGAGTGATCCCTGGCAGTTAGGATTGGCATTGATGATGTTCTTGCCGGCGCGGGTAGACATGGATGGCGAAGGTGTGACCTGTGCCCCGAATGTCTGCATGATGCTGCGACGATATGGCTTCTGGTTGTAACTTATCTTCACCTGATATACGGCTGCCTCAAGTCCGAACACGCTGGCTGCATAGGAAAGGGCTGCTCCCCATTGTCCGGCACCAGTCTCTGTGGTGACGCTCTTGATGCCTTGTTGCTTGGCGTAATAGGCCTGTGCAAGTGCTGAATTGAGCTTGTGGCTGCCAATAGGACTGACGCTCTCGTTCTTGAAATAGATATGTGCCGGAGTGCCAAGTGCCTCTTCCAGTCCGTAGGCGCGGACAAGTGGTGTGCTACGATAATAGGTGTAGAGTTCGCGCACTTTATCCGGGATTTCAATCCATGTGTCAGTGGTGTTGACTTCCTGACGCGCACACTCTTCGCAGAAAATAGGGAAGAGGTCTTCGGCCTTCATTGGCTGATGGGTCTCGGGATTGATCATAGGCTGAGGCTTGTTCTTCATCTCAGCTTGTATGTTATACCATCTGCGTGGTATTTCGTCTTCTGCTAAAAAGAATCTTTTCATATTGTTGTTAATTACGAATTACGAATTACGAATTACGAGTTGTTGTTAACTCGGATTTCGGATT
>CALELI010000088.1 GCA_937902455.1 uncultured Prevotellaceae bacterium
AGGTTAAGGCGGCTTTCAGCCTTGAATCTTACCTTAAATCCAACATAAATCGGGGCATAAATTTAATACATACGAACTTGAGAAACTTGAGTGAATAGTGAATAGTGAAAAGTGAATATACGAAGGGCTGAGAAGTCAGATATTGAATTGATTCGTCAGTTGGCGGATGTTGCTTTCAGGGATACTTACAAGGACATACTGTCGGCTGACCAGATGGAGTACATGATGGAATGGATGTATTCCAGCGAGAGTATGGAGGGACAGATGGATGAAGGTCATGTGTATTTCATAGTAAGTGACGGAAACAGGAATGTTGGTTATCTCTCGCTGGAACCTCATGGAAGTACCGAGGGTGTGAATGTCTATCATCTTCAGAAACTCTATCTGCTACCTGAAGAGCAGGGGAAAGGCTATGGCAGACGGATGTTCCAGTTTGCTGTGGATTATGTGAGAGGACAGGGCAACTTGCCGTCAAGGATTGAACTCAACGTCAACAGAAACAACACGGCGCTGACTTTTTATGAACATCTTGGAATGAGACGGCTCTGTCAGGGAGATTTCCCAATAGGAAACGGATATTTCATGAACGACTATATAATGGGTTATGACGTATAGGGAGTTCGGACCGTGGATAAAGGAACAGGTGGGGTGCAAGGTGCAGAAGATTTCCATCAATGCCGGTTTCACTTGTCCGAACCGTGACGGAAGTGTCGGGGTCGGTGGGTGTACGTATTGCAACAACCAGACCTTCAATCCTGAATATTGCAAGACAGATAAATCCATCACTCGGCAGCTTTCTGAAGGCAAGCAGTTCTTTGGAAAGAAATATCCCGACATGAAGTACCTTGCCTATTTCCAGGCATACACGAACACTTATGGCTCACTTGATGACTTGATTCGTAAATACGAGGAGGCCATCAGCTTGGATGGGGTAGTGGGGATAGTGATTGGGACTCGTCCTGACTGCATGCCTGATGATTTGCTGGATTACTTGTGTGAACTGCAGAAACGTGCCTTTGTCCTTGTGGAATATGGAATAGAAAGCGTGTACGACAAGACGCTCCGCAGAATCAACCGAGGTCATGACTATGCCTGCACTGAGGATGCCGTACGCAGAACGGCACAGAGAAATATCCCTTGTGGTGGACATCTTATCATCGGCCTTCCAGGTGAGACTCGCGAAGAGATTATCCATGAGGCCGAAATATTGTCATCGTTGCCTCTGACGACACTGAAACTACATCAGCTGCAACTTATCAAAGGAACCCGCATGGCTGAGGAATTTGTCGAGTGTCCTGAGGATTTCATCCGTTTTACTCCTGAGGAATATGTGAACTTGCTGGTTGACTTTATTCGCCATCTTCGTGAGGATATCATCATCG
The DNA here is from genome assembly GCA_937902455.1 of uncultured Prevotellaceae bacterium. Taxonomy (GTDB): domain Bacteria; phylum Bacteroidota; class Bacteroidia; order Bacteroidales; family Bacteroidaceae; genus Colivivens. The sequence continues at coordinate 1,383 of CALELI010000088.1, forward strand.
AACGGTTTGTGTCGCAGTCGCCATCTTCTCTCCTTGCCGTTCCTGGCTGGGGACTGAAGAACTACCAGTTTGTGGAAATGGTAAAAAAGAGACTTGCTTCGGAATGAAACAAGTCTCTTTTTTTACCGATTCTGTGTCTGTTCTTATTTGAGAAGATGTGAATCGAGGAATGATTCGATACGAGTGAAGAGGTGCATCGTTGTGTTGCCACCCCTGATTCCGTGATTTCGATTTACGTAGAACTGGCTTTCGAACTGGATGCCTGCCTGTACGAGTGCTTCGGTGTATTCTGCCATGTTCTGGAAATGAACGTTGTCGTCGGCATATCCGTGACAGAGCAGGAGGTCGCCGTGAAGTTTGCCTACACGGGTGATGGCATTGTCGTCATATCCGGCAGCATGGTCCTTTGGCAGTCCCATATAGCGCTCTGTGTAGACTGTGTCGTAGAATCTGTTGGAGGTGACAGGAGCAACTGCGACTCCGCAGTTGAACACAGGTCGTCCTTCGCTCATTGACATCAGAGTGTTCTCTCCACCGAAACTCCATCCCCATATAGCAATGCGGTTCTTGTCGACATAAGGAAGGCTGCCGAGATAGATGGCCGTCTCAACCTGGTCCTTGGACTCAAGGTAGCAGAGTCGTCCGTAGGTGCATTTCTTCCAGTCTGCGCCCCTTCCGCCTGTACCTCTACCATCCACGCAGACACAGATGTAGCCTTTCTGCGCCAGACGGTGTTCCCAGATGAGGCCACCGAAATGACCGACTCCCCATGAGTTGAGAACTTGCTGATTTCCGGGACCGCTGTACTGATACATCAGGACTGGGTATTGCTTTGATGAGTCGAAGTCACGAGGCTTCACCATCCAGCCATTCAGTTCAACTCCTTCGGACGTAGTGAATCTGAACAGTTCTGCAGTGCCAAAATCTTCGTATGCCTTTTTGAGTCGGGCATTGTCTTCAAGAGTCCTGATGATTTTACCGTCACTGGAACGGAGTGTATATACTGGTGGAGTGTTGAGGGATGAGTAGTTGTCGACGAATTGTCTGTAGTCATCTCCGAACGTTGCTGAGTGGAAGCCTTTCTCTGGAGTAAGTAATGTCTTCTTGCCTTTGATTGACACCTTATATATATATTGTTCCAGAGGGCTGCCTTCGTTGCTGGCATAATAGAATGTATCGCCCTGACGCCCGTAATAGGTCGTCACGTCATAGTCTCCTTTTGTGAGCTGCTTGATAAGCTTGCCATTGATGTCGTAGAGATAAAGGTGGTTGTGGCCGTCCTTATCCTCTTCAAGGAGGTATTGGTCGTTACTGAAATCGATGTCGGAATAGAGGTTTGTATCAAAATAAATATTTGCATCAGCATCGTGGCAGAGTCGTGCCTCGCCGTTTGAAGGGTTGACCATATAGATGCAGAAATGGTTCTGCAATCTGTTCAGTGTCATTACGGCAAGTCGGTCAGCATGGTCTGTGAACTTAATGCGAGGGATGTATCCGTCTTCGTCGAGAGGAACGTTCATTGTCGTAGTGCTCTTGTCGGTAAGGTCGTAGCAGAGTACCTTCACTTTCGAGTTCTCTTCGCCTGCCTTTGGGTATTTGTACTCGTAGCTACCAGTGTAGAGCTTGTATTCAGGCATTTCAGGAGCCAAACCCTTGTACCAGGGGAATGAGAACGTCTTGACATTCGTCTCATCGAAACGAATCCATGCAATCTTCTTGCTGTCACTGCTGAAATCGAAGGCTCTGTTGAACTCGAATTCCTCTTCGTATACCCAGTCTGGTTTGCCATTGATGATATGGTTGAAGAGTCCGTCACTGGTTATCTGCCTTGTCGTTCCGTCTTCGAGATTGAGAACGAATAGATTGTTGCTGTGAACATAACCAAGTAGTTTCCCGTCTGGAGAGAACTTTGGACATTCCGCATCCTTGATTTTCCATTTCCCGTCATATTCCAGATCCTGAAGGGCCGAACGACGGTAAATTGGACGGACATTAGTGGTCTTCAGTTTCGACTCCTGCTCGTTTGAGTCAAAATGGAGCATGTCGGTACTTGCTCTTCTTGCGTAGTATCGGTAGTTGACTACGTCGGAGAGTTCGATCTTTGTCTGTGCTGTAAGTTGCGCGAACTGTGCTGTAAGCAATGCGACTACAACGTACTTGAATGTTTTGTGGCTGATCATAATTTATGTAGTTTACTATTCTTACTGCAAAGTTAGTAAAAAACAAAAAAACAGGACTCTTTCGAATCCTGTTTTTTAATATTATTGAAGGAATTTATTATTTTTCCTCGAGGAAAATAACTACGCGGTTCCAGTCATTCTCTGGGAAGATTTCGCTTGTTGCACCAAGACCCTTGTCTGTGAGGCGGCTAGCATCAATCTTGTAAGTCTTCACGAGCATGTCCTTGACGGCGGCAGCACGCTTTTCGGAGAGTTTCTGGTTGAATTCAGCCTTTCCTTCAGGAGAGGCGTAGCCCTTGATGGTTACCTTGGCCTCCGGATGATTCTTGAGATATGTAGCAATCATCTGAACTGAAGGCTGCTGAGTCTTGTTGATAATGCTCTTGCCCTGATCGAAGATTACAACTGGAGCAAGTTTTGCACCTTCTACATTGACAACCTGTGCAGGAGCCGGAGCAACTGGAGCCGGTTTTGGCTTGTTGAGTTCATCTTCATACTTCTTCCTCCAGCTGGCAGCATCGCGCTTGGCTGCGTCGAGTTGGCCGCGGAGACCGTTGACCTTACCGTTGACTTCGTCCATTTCTGCCTGGCTATAGAGCTTGTCGCAGAATGTGAAGTCGTTGCCGAACTTGTAGGCAACACCGGCGGTGAGTTGAAGAACTGCTTCCTTCATGTTGAATCTCCAGAATTCGTCAGGAGCCTGGTATTGGAGAGCTGGACGGAGAGTGAGTTGCCAAGCCTTTGCCACGTTGAAGTTGAAATCGAGGGCGAGGTTTGTAGTTGCGAAACTATTTGCATCGTCACCCGTTCCATTTGGGTGTCCGTACATGTGGGCCCAGCCGAGACCAGCCTCGGCAGCAACCTCGAATGGACGAGGCTGACCGTTGTAGCCACAGAAGAGGTTGGAGAGGTTGACCAATGCGTTGGCACCGACATTCGACCAGTCAACCATTGTCTTGAAACCCTGTTCCGGCACGCAACAGGTGAATGCACTGTAGTTGCCGTTGTTGTTATTAATGAAGGCTTCACCATAAAGGCTGACACCCATAACCGTGTTGAAATACTTGTTTACGGAGAGACGGACTGTTGCGCGCATGTCGTTGAGCATGTCTGCACCGTTGAGGGGCTCGTAAACACCACCTTGAAGAGAAATAAACATATTGTCTGTCAAAGCACTCTTCTTGAATGCACTCTGAGCACTTGCTGAGAGTGTGATTGCTGCCACTGCAGCGATTGCGAAAAATCTTCTCATAATTTAACTAACATTTAAAATTAAACATACATGTTGCATAATTGAATGCGTTGCAAAAATACGGAAATAAGGTGAGTCTGACAAAAAAATTACGTTAATTAAACTCAAAAAAAACTTTTAGTAAGTTAATTTGTGGAATCCGATGATACTCCTGACCTCCTGGAGTGTCCTATTGGCACTTTCCCGTGCCTTTTCTGCTCCTAACTGGGCAATTTTATTCAATCTGTCAGAATCGGAAGAGATTTCCTTGATTCGTTCTCGGATTGGGGCTACTGTCCTACAGATATCGGCCGCAAGCTGTTTCTTCATGTCACCATAGCGAAGGGTACAGTCGTTCCATTTCTCGTCGAAATATTTGTATGTTTCTTCATCGGATGCAATTTTCATGAGTGTGAAGAGATTCTGGATGACTTCCGGCTTTTCGCTGTTCATGGACTGAGGTCCTTCATCGGTTACGGCACGCATCACTTTCTTTGTGATGGCTTTATCTTCCTCAAAAAGATAGATGCAGTTTCCGTCGCTCTTTCCCATTTTTCCAGTACCGTCAAGTCCTGGCACTTTAATGGCAGTTGCTCCGAGTGAGAAATTCTGTGGCTCTGGGAAGAAATCCACTCCGTAGATATTATTGAACCGGCGTGCACACTTGCGAGCCATTTCCATGTTCTGCTCCTGGTCCTTGCCTACGGGAACCTTGAGTGCTCTGTGCTGGAGGATGTCTGCTGCCATGAGAGTAGGGTATGTCAGCAAGCCTGCATTGACATTCTCAGGTTGCTTGCGTGCCTTTTCCTTGAATGTTGTCACACGTTCCAGTTCGCCCAGATAGCAGTTCATGTTGAGATAGAGATATAATTCCAATGTCTCAGGAACATCACTCTGAATATAGATGGTTGCCTTTTCGGGGTCAATACCGCATGCCAGATATTCTGCCAGGATAGTCCTCGCGCTTTTCTGGATGTCTTCTGGCTTTGGATGTGTGGTCAGTGAGTGCCAGTCAGCGATGAAGAAAAAGCAGTTGTACTCATCTTGCATTTTCACGAAGCTTCTTGCCGCTCCGAAATAGTTCCCTAGATGTAGGTTGCCCGTAGGGCGCATTCCACTTAATACTGTTTCCATTTTTTATTATGTGTGTTAATTTGTTAAGTTCTGTTGTTGATGATCTCAATCTGTTGTCGTACTGATTCCTGATGAATTTCCTCGAAGATGCGTTTGATGCATTCTCTGCCTACTCCCAGTTCGTCGCCTTGCGTCTCGCAGTTCTCGATGATTTCAGAGTAGCGACTGGTGTGCACTACTGTCATTCCGTGCTCCTTCTTGTATTGTCCGATTTCTCTGCATACATTCATTCTCTTTGCAATGAGATCGAGAATCTGGCTGTCCAGTCCGTCAATCTGTCTTCGTAGGTATGTAATGTCTTCAGTCTCCTGTGTCTCTCTACGGATAATGAGGTTGTCGAAGAGTGTGCTGAGTGTAGCTGGTGTGATTTGCTGCTTCGCATCACTCCATGCGTCATCTGGCGAGCAGTGACACTCTATCATCAGACCATCCATGTTGATGTCGAGTGCCTGTTGGGACAGTGGCGCAACAAGTGAACGGGCCCCACCCATGTGACTTGGATCGCAGATGATTGGCAGTTGTGGCAGTCTTCTGCGTAATTCGATAGGAATCTGCCACATCGGCTGGTAGCGATAGATTTTCCTGTCGTAACTCGAGAATCCACGATGAATTACTCCGATTCGCTTTACTCCTGCTCTGTTGATTCGTTCAATGGCACCAATCCAGAGCTCTATATCGGGATTGATTGGGTTCTTGATGAGTATTGGCATGTCTGTCCCTTTCAGTGCATCAGCAATATTCTGAACCGCGAAAGGGTTTGCGCTTGTTCTTGCTCCTATCCAGAATATGTCGATTCCGGCCTTGAGTGCTGCTTCGACATGCTGAGGTGTGGCAACTTCAGTAGAGACAAGCATTCCTGTCTCGGCCTTTACCCTTTGCAGCCATGGAAGTGCCTTTTCGCCGTTCCCTTCGAAGCAACCAGGTTTCGTGCGAGGTTTCCACACTCCGGCACGGAATATCTTGACGCCCTGACTGGTTAGTTCCTGTGCTGTACGGATGACTTGTTCCTCCGTCTCTGCACTGCAAGGTCCGGCAATCATTATTGGCTTGCCTTCTTGCTTCGGCAGGCCAAGTGGTAGTATGTTCAGTTCGTTGTCCATGTTTTAATTCAGTCCAAATGGGTCGATGGCGCTGTAAGACTCTTTCATCTTCTGTTCCCAGTTCGTGAATTCGCCGTTTATGTCGTCCATTGCTTGAGGAGCATATTCCATTGCTTCTTTAGCCAGTTCTTCTGCTTCTTTTTTCCTGCCTTGTCTCATCATGAGTGCGCCGAGCTTGAGATAGGCGTCAGGCACGAACGGATTGTATTCTATGACTTTCTTGTAGAGTTCTTCTGCTTCGTTTGCCTTGTTGAGGCTGTCGCATATTTCGGCCTTGAGAAGTAATGTCTCGTCGTCTTCCTCGGTGTTCTCAAGTACGATGTCAATATCTTTCTCGGCTTCGGCATATTGTTGCATGGCACAAAGAATTCTGCATCGCAGAGTATATGCGTCATAGAAATCGTCCTTTGCTGAAATTGACATGGTTACCTGGGCAATGGCATTTATGAAATCCTTCTGTGCGAAGCAGCTCTTTGCAAGTATATAATGTGGCATGCAGAGCGAGGCGTCAATGTTCAGTGCCTCGTTGCAAATCTCGTTCACTTTTTCATAGTTCTCTGTCTGGAAATAGAGATCAGCAAGTCCAATGAGATTGTCGAGGTTCTCTGGTTCTGCCTTGCGTACAAGTTCCAGCTCTTCTTCAGCACCTTCCAGGTCGTTGCTGCTTATCAGCGCCTGTGCATAGAACCGGTGAGTCTCGCTGTCGTCCTGAATGGCAAGGGCTCTCTCGAAGCACTCTATGGCGTAGTCGAGTCTTCCAATACGCATGGCCTGGACACCATCGTATTTGAACATGCTGAAATCGTCTTTTGTCTTGATATAATCCATATTGTCGTATTTATTATTGTCTGTTCAGTCTTATCTTGTTTCCTTCAATAACAATCTCTTCCTCGTCGGCCATCGACCTGAGTAGAAAGTCGAGTATCTCCCGGTTCCCTCTGATGTCGTTGAGCTCTGTCACGGGGTGAAATTCTCCGTCGTGGAGTATGTTGTCTATTTCTTTTTTGATTCCCTCCACATTTTGGTCGCTTGCCCTCGAGTTGGCCTTGCACACATCGCATTGCCCACAGTCCTCTGTCTTGGTTTCTCCGAAATAGTTGAGTAGCAGTCTGCTCCGACAGGTATGTCGTGCAGATGCATAGTCGAGCATGTACTGAATCCTGTTCCGATATTCTTCTTTGCGGTCTCTGTAAATATTGGGCGGGAGATAAATCCTGTCCGTGTCGACCCGTGGGACGAGGAATGTGATTGTGGGGCTGTCGGAGTGGGGGATGTAGTCAATGATTCTCTGCCGGCTGAGGTCTTTGAGTATCAGATATACCCTGTCCGCGTTAATTCCGCTTAAGTGTGCAAGCAGGGTTTCTTCGATGAATACATAGTCGGAGAATAGTCCAGTGTAGTTTCTCAGCAGTGCCTGAATGACTGAGTTTGCGTCGTCGCCAAGATTGTGTAGATAATAGAGGTCTTCCTTGTGCAGGAGTATCGTGACTCTGGACTTTAGGTCGTTGTCGCTCTTGTACTCAATGAACTGGGCGTATGTGAGCAGTTTCAGTGCACTGTCTGTCTGTACGGGGAACTGGTGGAAAAACATGCAGAACTTGTCCATGTCGAACTGGTATGTCCTGTTTACGCCTTCCCCTTCGCCTATCTGAAGGAAGTAGCAGACATTTTCGTATGTGCTCTTTACATAATCTATGTCGGGATAGGTTTCATTGATTCTTCTCGTGAGTGTGGCATTGTCCTGCTTGTTGTATAGCAAGACTGCGTATGCTTTCTTTCCGTCGCGTCCGGCTCGTCCTGCTTCCTGAAAATAGGCTTCAACGGAATCTGGCAGATTGTAGTGTATGACTAACCTTACGTCGGGCTTGTCGATTCCCATTCCGAAGGCGTTTGTGGCTACCATCACTCTGTTCCTGTTCTTTGTCCAGTTGATTTGTCTTAATGTTCTCTCCGCGTCTGTCAGTCCGGCATGGTAGTTGTCGGCCGTGATTCCGTTGGCAACGAGGAAACGGGCAATCTCGCTCGTGAGTTTCCTGCTGCGGGTATAGACGATTGCACTGCCCTCGGGTAGACTTTGAAGGATATGCAGCATCTCGCCGAGTTTGTCTTCTGTCTCACGGACGATATAGGACAGGTTTTTCCTCTCGAAACTCATTGAGAACATCTGCCCGTTCTCGAAATGTAGTTGCTTCATTATATCATCCACAACTTTTGGCGTTGCCGTTGCTGTCAGTGCAAGTACGGGCACTCGGTATGGAATGAGTGAGCGGAGTTCTGCAATTTTCATGTAGGATGGGCGGAAGTCGTATCCCCATTGTGATATGCAGTGTGCCTCGTCGACTGTGATCATGCTGATATGTGGCATCTGTTGCACTCTCACACGAAATTGCTCCGACTCAAGTCTTTCCGGCGAGACATAGAGAAACTTGTAATGTCCATAGGTGCAGTTGTCGAGAACTCTAAGTATGTCCTCGTGGAACATTCCCGAGTAGATGGCTTCGGCCTTGATCCCGAGCATACGGAGATGTTCTACCTGGTCCTTCATGAGCGATATGAGTGGTGTGACCACGATGCACAATCCGTCTTTGGACATTGCCGGTACCTGGAAACAGATGGATTTACCACCACCTGTCGGCATCAGGCCGAGGGTGTCTCTGCCATTACCAATACTCTGAATGATTTCTTCCTGTATTCCGCGGAAGGAGTCATATCCCCAATATTTTTTCAGTATGTCAAGATACTTGTTCATCAGTTGCCTTGATATCCTCTATCTGCAGTTGTATCTCGCCCTTCTTATGGGTGTTGTCTTCTATTGTGAATACTATGTCGAACTTGCGTTTTGTCTTGATGTAGTGGGCTGCCGAACTTTGTCCGAAGGCGATACCGTTCATCACTCTCTTTGACGAGTTGTCAAGCAGTTCCAGTTTGATGTGTTCCTGTTCACGGCCTACTACCTTGCTTGTGCCGTAGTCGTAGACATTGCGGGCACAGAATATTGGTTTCTCGTTTCCTGGGCCGAATGGACGCATGTGCCTGAGGTCGTTGGCCAGTTTATAGGTGATGTCACAGAACTTCACTTCCGAGTCGATGCCGAGGTCTGGAATGGTATAGTCGGATTTTATGTTTTCTTCTACATATTTGTTGAATCTGATACGGAATGCCTCAAGATTGTCTGTGCTGAGTGAGAGTCCTGCCGCATAGGTGTGGCCGCCGAAGTTCTCAAGGAGGTCACGGCAACTCTCGATTGCCTTGTAGACGTCGAACCCTGCGATGCTTCTTGCTGAACCTGTCAGGAAGTCTCCGGAACGGGTCAGTACTACGGCTGGACGGAAATAGACTTCGGTCAGTCGGGATGCCACGATTCCAATGACTCCTTTATGCCATTCTTCGTTGCAGATGACGATGGCGCTCGAGTCTTTCATCTCGGCATCGTTTTCCACGAGCTCGTTGGCTTCTTCTGTCATTTTCTTGTCGAGTTCCTTACGTTCCTCGTTGTAGAGATTTATCTCTTCGGCCTTCTTGAGAGCGGCCTGGAAGTCGTGCTCAATAAGGAGCTCCACCGAGGCCTTGCCGTTCTGCATCCTTCCGGAGGCATTGATTCGTGGACCAATCTTGAAGATGATGTCATTCATCGTCAGTTCCTTGTTCTCTACTCCACAGATTTGGATGATTGCCTTGAGGCCTACACTGGCGTTGTTGTTCAGTTGCCGGAGGCCGTGATAGGCGAGTATTCTGTTCTCGCCCATGATTGGCACGATGTCGGATGCGATGCTGACCACGACAAGGTCAAGCAGAGGAATGAGCTGGCTGAATGCAATCCCGTTGCTGATGGCAAAGGCCTGCATGAACTTGAATCCGACTCCGCAACCTGACAAGTCCTTGTAAGGGTATGTGGCGTCGTGGCGCTTGGCGTTCAGGATGGCAACTGCAGGAGGTAACTCGTCATCTGGAACATGGTGGTCACAGATGATGAAGTCAATCCCCTTGTCTTTTGCATACTGAATCTCCTCGACTGCCTTTATGCCACAGTCAAGTACGATGATGAGTTTTACTCCCTTGTCATAGGCAATGTCGACACCTCGCTTCGACACTCCGTAACCTTCGTCGTAGCGGTCAGGGATGTAATAGTCGAGATTCGAATAGAATTTTTGCAGAAAACGGTACACCAGCGAGACTGCTGTGCAGCCATCCACGTCGTAGTCACCGTAAATGAGTATCTTTTCCTTCTTCCCCATGGCTTCATTCAGCCTCTCGACAGCGATGTCCATGTCCTTCATCAGGAACGGGTCGTGAAGGTCATGAAGCTGAGGCCTGAAGAACTTCTGTACAGCCTCAACTGTGTTGATGCCCCTTTTCTCAAGCAGCTGGGCGGCTATCGGACTGATATTGCTATCCGCCGCTAATTGTGCTGCCGCATCGTGCTCGGCTTGAGTCAGAGGTTCGTAATTCCATTTGTAATTCATTATATGTTGTCATTTTTTATATGCAATTTAGGATTGCCCATGAAACATGGGCGTATAATTAGCGTGTAAAGTTAGTCAAAAAAAACGGCTTGACAATGAAAAAAAGTGTGAAATTACCTTAAAAGGACGAAAAGAGGCTGTTTTAACCCGCATTGCAGTAAGCTTTGTGCCAAACTGTTAAATGGTGTTAAGAAAATAGCCTTATAATCCTTAATTCCGCGACACTAATGTAATTTATACTTTTTAATACCCTGAGCAACAAAAAGTTGCTCAGGA
>CALELI010000089.1 GCA_937902455.1 uncultured Prevotellaceae bacterium
TTCGATAGTCGTTATGGGTGATTTCAACGACGGTCCTGGGTCTAAGGTTGTTCGGCAGGGATTCGATGGAATGACAAACCTGATGACCAGACGCCATCAGTCATACAAGTACCAGGGTCGCTGGGATTGCATCGACCAGATACTCGTCAACAAGGAAATGCTTCATAGTGTGAAAGAGAGTGGGGTGGCGACTCGTCAGTTCCTCCTTGAACCCGACGAACGATATTCAGGCACCAAACCTCGCCGCACCTTCGTCGGCTGGAACTACAATGCCTCTGGATTCAGTGACCATCTGCCTGTATACCTACGAATTGGTAACACCCAGCATCGGGATGCTCGTTAGGGCGGACAATGCCGTTGCGGTCCAGTGCATATTGATCGGAGATATACGCACCGATTCCGCGGGCCTTTGATATGCTGTCGAGACGGAAGTCACACGAGTAGTCCTTGTTCGGAATTGTCAGACGCCTGAAATTGTGCTTTTTGCTGAACGCCGTGTCCGACTCGAACACACAGTCCACGAAACGTTCCATGTCTACTGCATTGGAGTCAGTCAGGACCAGGCTGTTTGCAAAGAAATAATTAAAGTCGGCATCGTTGTTCTCCACACGTGTTCCGAAAATCTCGTCATCCTCGTAACCCGTCACTATGCAGTTCCTGAATGCCAGTTCGTGGAGAGGGTAGATGGTGTCGTTCTTTATGTTAGTAAAATATAGTGCATGTCCACATTCACTCCATGGATAGAACTGGGCGATGGTGGAGAAACAGAAATTCACCACACCTCCAGTCACATTCACGCAGTTGCCCATAGAGTTAGTTATCTGGCTGTTGCCTACCATAGCTGCGCAGTAGTTCAGGTCCAGTCCGTGTCCAGCCACATTGTGTACTATGGAGTTCATCAGCGTGAGCGACTGACTGTCAGCCGTGCCGTCAACCCTTATCCCGAAACACCCGCTGTGAATATCACAGAACTCCAGCTCGTTGTCCGTACTTCCCCCAAAGATGTGGATTCCGTTCCAGAGAGCGTCAACCTGGTCGTAGGGAAGATACCACAGCAGTTTGTCGAGCCTGTCACCACGGAACGTAATAGGCTTTTCCAGTGTACCTTTGGCTTTCAGGGTTCCGTGTACATCCAGTCCTGCCTTGTCGTGGAAGTAGAGCGTCGCTCCTGGTTCTATGCTCAGCGTGGTATTGCTATCCACCACCAGCGAATCGTATATAAGGTAAGGTCGCTTTGAGGAGAGTACCGTGTCGTTCCGGAAGTGTTCACCTCTCATCACGATGACATCCTGACCGTATGCCTCGAGGATGATCCTCTGAGTTACCCCGCCAGGGAGAGTAAATAAAAGGGAGTCCGATATAAGAACCGGAGAATCGGATTTCTGCGGATTGACAGTCACCTCCACGAACACGAAGATGCTGTCTTCATGACCAATCTCGACATCAGCGAACTGCGTACCATACAAACCGTCGACATTGACACGGAAACCGCTGTTTCCGCCACTTGCCAACCTGACTGATGTCAGTCGGACTCCTTTATCATTATCATTATAGACTATCAGTTCCTGTGTGGCTGAACCGATAGAAGTGAATACCGTATCAAAGCTGACCGTGTCAGCAGAGAAGGCGAGCAACATTCCCGGCTCGTCCGAGAACGACTCGTCTTTCATGCAACTACTCGCCAGGAACATACCCAGCAACCAGCACAGCACAACTGATAATATGAATAATCGTTTCATTCTACAAAAATAACGTGAAAAAACAGAAAATATTGTATTGATTTCGCAATAAAGTGATGAATGTACATTTGCAAAGGATGAGCCCGACAATATCTGTCATAAATATCCTATACAACGGCAAGGCTAATTTCCTTGAATTGTCAGAGGGCTCTGCGAAACCGCTTGGAAACATCTGGACAAACTGAAGAAAAGGTCTGTTTATGCGTATGAAAAGGTTCACTCATGCTGAGAAATGGGTCAATGCATTATTAATGCGTTTGCAAATGCATTAATAATGCAATTAGTCACGCGTTATTAATGCATTCTTAATTGCATTATTAATGCGATGACCTTCCTGTCTGCTCGTCTGGAGGTCTTTGTCTGTTCGTGTGGAGGTTCTTCTCTGTTTGATTGAAGGTCTCTGGCTGTTTGTGCAGGTGCTCTGCTTTGTCTGAGTGGGAGCACTTCACTTGTAGAAGTGGGAAATGTTGCAGGTGCTGCAGGTGTATGGATGGTTTTCTTGCACGAAGTTTTTCTGTTTTCGTTTCTTTTTCGTAACTTCGCACCCAGAAAGTGAATGGGAACTTTGGACATTACAATATAATCTGACATGGCTGATAACTATCTGGAACGTCAATTCGAGAAACTGCTTCCGAAGGTCGTTGACCCGGAAACAGGATATGCGCGTAAGGTGAAGACTGGCAAAAAAAAGAGGAGAAATTAAACCTCTGAGGCTTTTCCGTGTCTATACTTACAGAACGAAGGATATTTTATTGCAACACATTATTAATATTAAATAAAACAAAACAATGAAAAGATTAGCATTTTTCGCAGTTCTGACTCTTATCGTTTTCGGTGAGACAATGGCTCAGAACAATGGAGGTAACACTAACAGTCGTCGTAACCGTCAGAACCGTATGGACATGACAGAGTTGTACAGCCAGCAGGCTGAACGCCTTATCAAGGAAATCAAGGTGAAGAAGGACAAGAAAGACACTTTCACTGCTCTCTATCTTGACTATCAGACAGCCCGCTTTGCTGCAATGAATCCTGGTGGTTCTGATCAGGAAA
>CALELI010000090.1 GCA_937902455.1 uncultured Prevotellaceae bacterium
CTGACGTGCCTTTGATATGTTCGCTTAGGAAGCGTTATTTCACTTCTGTGACGAGACGGACAGAGTTACCATAATCCTTAGATTGTCTAGAAGTTGCCCCTGTGCTTACCCTGTTATCCCAGAAACTAATATTGCAAGAATTGTTCTGTTCTTTCTTCTTCGTTATTATTGTGATTTATAGTTTATGCAAAGTAACCATGCTTAATGTCTTCCACCATCAAGCTGGCTTCCCTTTATGGCGTGGAGAGCCGCTATCATTCCAAAGGTGAAGCAGCGTCCAAGCGAAAGACCTGTATGGTGGAAAGGATAGTCGCCTCCGCCGAAGAAGCCGCCACCCACATTGCCTACGCAGTAAAGACCTGGGATGATATTGCCCTCAGAGTCAAGCGCCTGTGCGTTCTCGTTCGTAAGGATGCCGGCACAGATGCTTGACACACGGATGTGCTTCCTTGCCGCCCAGAATGGTGGCTGCTTGATGGAGTGCATGTACCTCTGCGGCTTTCCGAAGTCGAGGTCCTTGCCTGCGTCGCACAGATCGTTGTATCTGTCAATGCTCTTCTTCATGTTCTCAAATGGTATGTCGAGTTCTGCGGCAAGTTCTTCCAGAGTGTCGCAACGATGGAGGTCTATGAGGCTCCTGAACACGCCCTGAGGTGACTCGACAGCCCCAGGGATGTATTTCTCCATGACATGAGGTAGAACCATGCCATCGACAAAGGACTCCTTTGGCCATTCCGTGTAACTGCTGTCGTAGATAGTGCAGTACCATCCGCGTGAGCCTTCAGGATGCTTCACGTTGACATGCTTTCCCTTATAGCGTGGCTGCCTACGGAGTATGTTGCACATATACACAAAGCCTGTATATTCGTTGGTGAAGCGCTCACCGTTCATATTAAGGTAGAGGAAAGGCTCCTCAAACATCAGTGCCGAGTCGAAGTCGTGCATCATCTTGGTATGTCCTACGGGCTCCATCCTTGCACCTGCCTCCATGGCCATGGTGTGACCATCGCCTGTCTTGCCAAACTGCTTCTTGTCGAAGTCTGCCGCGTCAGGACACCACCGATTGACCATCTCCTCGTTGTTCATATAGTCGCCGGTTGCAAGGATTACTGCCTTCGAGCCATAGAAGGACACCTCCTCGCCATTGCTCTCTGCCGTAATGCCTGTGACCTTCTCACCATCCTTTATGAGATGGCGGGCACGGGTACTGAAGAACACATCGAGGTTTGGGCATTTGCTCCTGACATTATTCAGTACATTCCTCAACACATTTCCGACATTCTTAGGCTTCGGCCCTATCCACGGAGCCATGAAATAGCAGTGGTCATCACCGTAATCGTAGGTCTGCTGACGGTCCTGCCACAAGCCGGTGAAGTCATGGCTGGTGGAACGGAATGCAAAAAGTCCGTTGCCGTCATTCAGGAGCGTGCCGCAGTCGGTGTTGCTGTCCACTCGGCTACCGTCCCCGTATTCCGTCTCTGCCGTAAGACCGGCACGGTTGAGATACCAGAAAAGCGCATCCTCGGAATGCTCGGCGTATGCACGAAGCTGTTTCGTGTCACATCGCCAGTTGCAGAGGCTGTTGGTGTGATGAATCCACTTGGCTATACCAGCCTCAGTAGAACGTGATTTGATGATGGCAGAAGCACAGTTGCCTTGCGAGATAACTGTCTCTTCCTTCTGTATGAGAGCTACGGATGCTCCATGTTCTGCTGCGACGCAGGCAGCCACCACACCGGATGCTCCTGCTCCTACTACAAGTATGTCGTATTGTCTATCCATATTATTCTATTTTCTGTTTTTCCCATGCACATACAAATCAGCTGCAAGTTTCGTGCAAATGTACTAATATTTTCTGTAATACTGTGCGATTTCTTCCAGTTATTAACAATTATTTGTGCTTTTCATTGCCAGACTGCATCCTGCATCATTTTGCAGCGCAATATATTAAGGGGTGTTCTATTAATTCCCCGCAAAAATAAATAATTAACGAACTATGGGTGTTATTGCTATTTTGATGTTTTTGGCTTTTTCTTTGCATCTTGCTGTCCTTCATTCAGTCACGATGCCCGCATCGCTCCTTCATTTAGGACACCAATCTGCTAAAGAAAAATCTCAAAATCACCTAATGTAACTTCACGGACACAGGGATTTGCTGGTGAGCCCCAAACGGCACCGTCATTTTCATTGCAGTGTCAGGATGCGGCAGATGGTGAGGATTTGCGTTCATGGCTGATGCTGGAATTTGTTTCCGAAAAAAGTGAAAAAATCTTATGAAGATACTTCATAAATATATAAATAATGTAAAAAATCATCATTTAACACCTTATTATATATGGTCGGAATGTTTTTTTTTACTAATTTTGCAGCGCAGTTTCAGAGAAGCTTGCCCAGTCGGGCTGACTTACGCCAGCCATGACTGACCACAAGCAAACCGCGCTGCGAACAAGTAAAGTCAGCGAAATTGCATAGATGAGAGCCGAAAGCCGAGAGCTGAAAGCCTGTCTGCTGCAAAAAATAAAGAAATAGAATGAAGAATCTGGTAATTGTTGAGTCTCCAGCCAAGGCAAAGACTCTCGAGAAGTTTCTTGGCAAGGAGTATAAGGTCATGTCCAGCTATGGACACATCCGTGACCTGAAGAAGAATGATCTGAGTATCGAGGACGGCTATGATCCCGAATACGAGATTCCGTCGGACAAGAAGAAGGTTGTCGCCGAGCTGAAGAAGGCATCCTCTGTAGCCGAGACCATCTGGCTCGCATCCGATGAGGACCGCGAGGGAGAGGCAATATCCTGGCACCTGGCTCAGGTGCTCGGACTTGATATGGAGAGTACGAAGCGAATCGTGTTCCACGAAATCACTAAGAACGCAATACTCGAGGCCATCGAGAATCCGCGTAACATAGATATCAACCTGGTAAATGCACAGCAGGCAAGAAGGGTGCTTGACCGCCTCGTGGGATTCAAGCTCTCGCCGGTTCTCTGGAGAAAGCTGAAGCCGTCGCTCTCAGCTGGACGAGTTCAGTCAGTGTCTGTCAGGCTCATAGTCGACAGGGAGAAGGAAATCGAAGCCTTCCAGGCCGAATCAAGCTACAAGGTCGTCGCCGTGTTCAACGAGGGCGAGAATGAGTTCAAGGCAGATTTCAACAAGCGTTTCAGGACCGATGAAGAGGCAAGGGAATTCCTGCAGACTCTCACTGGTAAGACATTCAGGATTACCGAGATAGCCAAGAAACCGATGAACCGCGTGCCGGCACCTCCTTTCACCACTTCGACCCTGCAGCAGGAGGCATCACGCAAACTGGGATTCACGGTCTCTCAGACCATGATGATTGCCCAGCACCTTTATGAATCAGGACTCATCACCTACATGCGTACCGACTCCGTCAACCTCTCCACACTGTGCCTTTCCACAAGCAAGGCAGAGGTGATCAGCATGTTTGGCGAGACATACTCAAAGCCACGCAACTACCACACAAGCTCGAAGGGCGCACAGGAAGCTCACGAAGCTATCCGTCCTACCTACGCCAGCAATCACGAGATAAAGGGCAACGCACAGGAGAAGAAGCTCTACGACCTTATATGGAAGCGTACACTCGCCAGTCAGATGGCTGATGCAGAAATCGAGAAGACTACCGTGACCATCGAGGCTGACGGCATCGACGACCAGTTCACGGCCACTGGAGAAGTGGTGAAGTTCGACGGTTTCTTCCGCGTGTACAAGGAGTCGAACGACGAGGAGTTCGAAGGCGATGATGAGATAATGACCGTCCTGCCTCCGCTCCAGGAAGGCCAGGTGCTGACGAGCAACGAGATAGTCGCCACTCAGCATTTCACCCAGGCTCCGTTCAGGTACACCGAAGCCAGCCTTGTACGCAAGCTCGAGGAACTGGGCATCGGACGTCCTTCCACCTACGCTCCAATCATCTCAACCATTCAGCAGAGAGAGTATGTGGAGAAGGGGAACAAGGCCGGGGAGAAGCGTTCCTACACCATCCTCACACTTGCCGACGGAAAGGTCAGCAAGACATCCAAGAGCGAACTCATCGGCAACGACAAGGGTAAGCTCCTGCCTACCGATATCGGAATAGTAGTGAACGACTTCCTGCTGAAGTATTTCCCTGAGATCATGGACTATAACTTCACTGCCAATGTAGAGAAGGAATTCGATGACATAGCCGAGGGAAAGAAGGAATGGCACGCCATGATCCGGGACTTCGACAAGGACTTCTCTCCACTCATCGACAACACCATCAAGGACAAGACCGAGCACAAGGTCGGCGAGAGATTCCTCGGCAACGACCCTAAGACAGGCAAGCCGGTAAGCGTGAAGATTGGCCGTTTCGGGCCAGTGGTGCAGATTGGTTCCGCCTCTGACGAGGACAAGCCACAGTTCGCCCAGCTCAAGAAGGGACAGAGCATACAGAGCATCACGTTCGAAGAGGCAATGGAACTCTTCAGCCTTCCTCGCACACTCGGCAAGTACAAGGAGAAGCCAGTGACGATTGGTGCAGGACGATTCGGCCCATACATCCTCTACGACGGAAAGTACACCTCGCTCCCTAAGGACTACGACCCTATGAAGGTTGGTCTTGCCGCTGCAATCCAGCTCATCGACCAGCACCGCGAGGCTGAGGCAAAGAAACTCCTCCAGACCTTCACCGAGGATGCCGAGTTGCAGGTCCTCAACGGTCGCTGGGGTGCATACATAAGCTACAAAGGCACGAACTACAAGATTCCAAAGAAGTACCGTGACGCCGGCGAACTGTCCTATGCTACTTGCATGGAGATCGTGAATGGCTGAGAGGTTATAGGTTAAAGGTTATAGAAATAAAGAAGACAAGATAACATGACGAAGTACAAAAGCCGCAAACAAGTAATGCAGGAGCGCGACAAGGCCCTTGCAGAAGAAGGAAAGCCACAGAAGAAGAACTGGGTGATGTTCATAATCGTTCTCGCACTCTATCTCGCCTTCCTCTACTGGGTAAAGAGCTGGTGGGGACTGCTGGTAGTTCCGTTCATATTCGACCTGTACATCACCAGGAAGATAAAATGGACATGGTGGAAGGAACTCGAAAGCCCCGTGTCACGCACCATCATGAGTTGGGTGGACGCACTCGTCTTCGCACTCGTGGCAGTTTATTTCGTCAATAACTTCTTCTTCCAGAACTACAAGATTCCAAGCTCCTCACTGGAAAAGTCACTCCTCACAGGCGACAACCTGCTTGTCAGCAAGCTCAGCTACGGTCCACGCATTCCGCAGACACCGCTCACGATGCCACTCACACAGCACACACTGCCTGTCACCAACACGAAGTCATACATCGAATGGCCACACTGGGAGTACCGCAGAGTGAAAGGACTGGGACACGTGGAGCTTCAGGACATCGTGGTCTTCAACTACCCGGCAGGCGATACCGTTGCACTCAACTACAACTACGACTTCTATCAGCTCTGCTATTCCTACGGACTGGAGGCTGCCATCCAGCAGGGATATTCACTCCCTGACCGCAAGAACCTCTCCACAGAGGAACAGATGCAACTCTTCGACCAGCTCTACTCGGCAGGCAAGCAGATCATAGCATCCGACCCAGGGCAGTACGGCGAAATCACCTACCGTCCGACTGACAGGAGAGAGAACTACGTCAAGCGCTGCGTGGGACTTCCCGGACAGACATTAGAGATAAGGAACAAGGTCATCTACAACGACGGCAAGGCCCAGCGCCAGCCTACCGATGCCCAGTGGCGATACTTCGTCTACGCAAAGGGACCTGTCTCCGACAAGCTCCGTGCAGAACTCAACATCAGCGACGAGGACTATCTCCAGTGGAACGACCGTCCTACCGACCCACGTCCTGAGCACCAGATGGGAATGCCGCTCACCGACTACACACGCGATGCACTCCTTGCCCACAAGGAACTGGTCGACAGCATCGTGGCAGCTCCGGCACCAAGAGGCGACGTGCTCTATCCGCTCAACCACGATTACGGCTGGACACGCGATGACTACGGCCCTGTATGGATTCCGAAGAAGGGCGAGAAACTCCACCTCACACTGGAGAACATCGCCATCTACGACCGTCCAATCCGCGTGTACGAGGCCAACGACCTGAAGGTGAAGGACGGCAAGATCTTCATCAACGGCAAGGAGACCTACGAATATACATTCAAGATGGACTACTACTGGATGATGGGCGACAACCGTCACAACTCGGCCGACAGCCGTTACTGGGGATTCGTACCCGAAGACCACGTAGTAGGCAAGCCGATATTCATCTGGTACAGCACCTGTCCTGACGCACTCAATCCCGAAGCACCAAGCGTCCGCTGGGACAGAATATTCAAGCTGGTCGACAATATCAAGTGACAGCGAGAGGCAGACACCGGTAGGCCTCGAACATAAATATTATTAACTTACAACAGCAAAACAACAATTATGGCAAAATGGGTATGTCCAGTATGTGGATATGTACACGAAGGTGATGAAGCTCCAGAACGTTGTCCTCAGTGCAATGTTCCAGGAAGCAAGTTCAGAAAGAAGGATGAGGGCGAAGCCCTTGAGTTTGTAACAGAGCATGAACTTGGCGTTGCAAATGCCATTCCAGAGGGTGCAGACGGCGATTTCGTACGTCAGGGCCTGAAGGACCATTTCATGGGTGAATGCACAGAGGTAGGCATGTATCTTGCCATGAGCCGTCAGGCAGACCGTGAAGGCTATCCTGAAATAGCAGAGGCATTCAAGCGCTATGCCTATGAAGAGGCAGACCATGCGTCACGCTTTGCCGAGATGCTGGGAGAAGTAGTATGGGACACCAAGACAAACGTCGAGAAGCGTATGCTCGCAGAGCAGGGCGCCTGCCAGGGCAAGATGGACATTGCCAAGGTTGCAAAGCAGCTCAACCTCGATGCCATCCACGATTCAGTTCACGAGATGGCAAAGGACGAGGCACGCCACGGTTCCGGCTTCCAGGGACTATTCAACCGCTACTTCAAGAAGTAAGTACTTCCTTACAACGACATCATGCCAGAGGCGAGGACTTTTCAGTCTTTGCCTCTGCTGCGTTAATGGACTCGGAACTGAGCACTGCTGAGGCGTCAATACCTGAATTGATGAACACTTACATCATTACGCATACGACAGTTCCTTACTTCTGATCCCTGCACTGGCATCTGCTGATGTGGCATTCACTTACTATTGTTCCAGTGTCCGGATACTATTGGCGTGAGCCTCAATTACTATTGGTGTTTGCCTCAAAACCTATTGGT